>JAHJCN010000044.1 GCA_018812905.1 Patescibacteria group bacterium | reverse complement strand
GTCAACCGCCGTTGCTGGTTTAAAAATTTCACCGGTCGCGGTAACTAAATCCTTAAAATCATCCGGCTTGCGAAAATCCCATTTCTGAACATTTTTCTTTACATATTCCAGCATATCCATTGGTGTGCCTTCCGCTGAAAACTTTGCTTTTGACCCATTATCCATATATTCCTGCGCGGCCTCATCGGCTTTTTCGCCAAAAATTCTCTTAAAAATTCTGGCATAAATCCGTACGTTAGAATCTTCAATTTTACGTTCAAATTGTTTTAGCGAGCCATCTTTCATCATGCTTTCGTAATCTTCTTCTTGCTGTCTCACTTGCTCCGGCGTCAAACCTTTGAATTCTTTTAATTGCTTACTTCTGTTCACACCGCTAATATCGCCATTTTTCACCCGCTTGTTAATATACTGTATCAGTTCATCCATGGAGAAAAAATCTTGCTTCCTAACATTCCCGGTTTCAATATCTTTACATCGAATGCGGATACAGAACTTAAATGTCTTAGCCCAATTACCGCCATCTTGCGAATATGCTTGCGTTTTGCCATAACTAAGCGTGGAACCGGCCGCTTTTGCCAGGCACATCGTCCAATCCAGTTGGTCGTTGAGTATGAAAGGGGCTATAATATCAGTTAAAATCATGTCATCAGCCTCATCATCTAATAGCCCATACCCTCGCACTTTTTTCATTGTTTTATCGTACGACCCTTTTAGCGCTTTGTATACCGCACCTTCACGCTCGGCGCCACCGATGCAGAGAACGTTGAGAGTCTGCCCTTCCACGACCTGATTTGACAAAATTGAAGCTTGTTCATATTGGTTTAACCCAATAGAGGCATTCCACATCCTCTTGTTGGTTGCTTCGTGCGATCTGATATCAATACCACTGCGATGAATTTCCAATAATTTTGGATCAAATTTCACCGTGACACCCGTATCCTCATTATACCACCCAACTTCATGAACATGCCCGCCCGCTCGAGATCTGGCGTTATCTTTTGGCACATCGCCTCGCGCGTTAGCAATAGACATGGTTTCGGAAACCGGCACCCAAAGATATATTGCGTTACCGGTTTCCGGATCTACCTCGTGCGTTTCCACAAATTGTGCGTGTCCGGCATTTTCGACGTGCTTTTTTGCCTGTGCGTCTGCTTTCAAACCGCCCATCCATTGTAATCCGGGTTGATTTTTCTTTATTTTCCGCATGTATTCGTCAAAATCAAAACCTTCCAAATCATCAAGCGGACAAGCTTTCCAAAAGTCAATCATTCTTCCATTTTCCAAAGTAACTTCTATCGCTTCGTTGTTGAAAAATTTATCTTCCAAAACATCATCAGAAATTTTATATTTTCCCATAAACAAGTTCAACTTTTTCATCTCGACAAAACGCGCCAAATGGCGTAGGTCAACTTTTTCTCCATCGGCTCGTGTTACTAGAATGCTCCTGCCGTGGTCAATGTCGTGATAAATTTGAGCAATCGTTGCCTTTGTTTTTAATCTATGCGCAAGCGAAGCGTTTGCTTCCAAAATACTACTAACGCGATTGTGTAAATTCGTAAACTTCGTATCAAAAGCCGTTACGCCAAGAAGCTCTACATTATTTATCCTTTCTACATGCATTGTCACCCCCTCCGTCCAACCCAAATGTTCTCCCATGGTGGTGCTGATGATATCTGAATTATTGCCCTCTTGCTGGCGCTCATTGCCCTCTGGTGTTGGCACCATTTGACCTTCCCCTTCTCCCTTTCTGCTTATTGTCATATTTGCATTGCTAAAGAATATAAATTATTTTGCTTTTTCTAATTTTGATACAAAGTCTACACTCTCATTCCGTTCCTGTTTTCCAAGGAAGCCTTTTAGTTTCTCCCAACTGTCAATCCCCATGCCCTTCATCTGCTGACTATTTTGCAACGCTTCACCAATTTTTGTCAATTGAGTTTGCTCAAAATCATTCAAAACACTCTTATTGTCGGTTCTTATCGAATTTATTAATGATGACCAATCAACATCTGCTCCTCCAACATTGGGCTTACAGAAATTACGCAGTTCAGCAATTTGAGACTGTGCCAACTTCGGCACCTCTATATTCGCGTGTTTTCTGTTTCCAATCTTATTCATAGAGTCTAGAAGGCCTTTCCTCTTTTCTTTTTCCTTCACACCAATTGCATCTAATACTTCACTTTGAAGTTTCTGGATTTCAGCATCACCAATTGTCTTTCCACCGTCATCCACCCAAGATTCTGAAGCCAGTTGAACTAGAAGGGCATGCGAAATCATTGTTTCGCTGGCTGATGGCTCATATTCCTCTGATGGAACTTTTGCTCTTGCCACCGTCTTTTTCTTTTCAATATTTTTTAAGAAAGCTTTGTGAGCGGCGACAGTCTGTTCATAGTTCATGCCCTTAAATACCTTGCCATGGATCTCGTCCACCACAGATTCATTGACCGAAGCTGTGGGCGTAGTGATGCCGTGCTGTTTCCAAATTCTATCCTGTCCAGCCGCGTCTTCAGATGCCTTCTTATGTCCGCGATAAAAAGAATATTCATGATCATACTCGGCTTTTGAGCGAGCGGCAAAAAGAGATGGGTCTTTGACGACAGCGGCTCTGGCCACAATTTCTTTTTGCTCCTTAACTTTTACACTCTCACCCTGCACATCATCCGAAAAACTCTTTCTGACGGCGCCCAAAAGTTCCTGGCCTTTTTTATCTTTCAAATCACCTTTTTGATCTTCCAGCTTTTTGGAAATCTTTTCTAAAACCGCCACCTGCTTTTTATCCCGGATTACTTCATCAATTTTTTGGTCTCCAAACATCATTTTAAACGCTGTTGCGTTAATTGGATTTTGATTAAATTCTGCTGCAGCCTTTGCTTGTTTTTCTGGTGTATCTAATGCTTTATCCTGCATTATTTTTGTCAATGCGTCTATTGACCCTTTTAACGCCTCCGAATTCGGCAAGCTCTTCTGCGCTCTCTCTTTTATTACCTCCATTTCTTTTTCATCTTTAGTCAGTTCGTCCATCTCTGTTTTATTGCGATGTTGCAACCTTTCTTCTTCATCTTGATCCGCTACAGTGCCGTCTGGTTTTCTATTTTTTCGTATGCTTTTGTTGTATTCTTCTATCATATATTTATGTCCGTCTATTTCACTTTGTTTTCTCTCAATTTCTTGTTGTGCGTCATCCGTAATAACCTCTCGTTTTTCACCCTCTTCAGCAAATCTTTCGGCATCCCGCATTCCTGCCAGTCCAGCAGTAATCTCTTCCATTTTTTTAGCGTACTCACTGCTTGCTCTAACAATGTTCGCGCTTCGTTGTTCAATCAGTAATTTATCTTCCGCACTAGAAATACCCTCACTTACTTCTTTGGCCTTAGCCCGTTTTTCAATTAATGTTCTTGCGTCTGCAGAAAGCCCTCCTTCAGGAGTTACTAAAACACGCTGTCTTATGACACCCTCACCAAATTTTCCACCTTCTTCCACCGCTTCCCTCTTAACTTTTGCTTTTGCAGTTTGTTCAAGCAGACCCTCATAAACTCCTTCCTTATTTCTCTTAAATTGCGCACCTTCCAAATCTGCCACTTTGAACATGGCGGCAAGCATTTCTGTTTTTGCCGCATCAATATCCGCTTGCGGAGCATTCTGCGCTTTGAGCCGACCGTGTTCTTCGCGCGCGTCAATATACGATTGTTCAGCGACATTCATTGCTTCTTTTATCTTGCCAACTTTTTCAGTACCTTTTTCTTTACCTCTGCCCTCCACACCCTCCAAACGGGCTTTTTCCGCCGTTTTTATTTTACCGCCCATTCTACTGCTAGTACTGGTGCTGGCTTCCACAATTTTTTGCTCTATTTCTGCCGCTTCTGTCCAATTTTTTACTTTTGAGTCAGCTCGCGCACCAGATTCAACTAACCACGAAGCAACAGTTCCCAGACCTTTGGCCTTGCCTTCCAATTTACCTGCCAAAACATCTCTTCTTTCTGCAAATTTGCCCCAAGCCATTTTCCCCATAGCGCCGATTGTCTTTCCCCTCCTTACCCACGATTTACCCCCAACAAACGGAATCCCCATAGCAATCGCCTTCGCCGCCGGCTTCCCCGCCTTCTCATACAACCACCTGCCCGCCGCGTAGCCCGTGGCAATAGTGGCTACTTTTTTGCCAAAATCCAAAGCCTTGCCCATCATACCTCCGCCTACCACGCCCAGCGACTGCGCCATTTTGATGCCAATCATTAACATGGCAATGCCAATGAAAAAGTTGGCCATGTTGGTCCAGCTCATGTATTCGCTGATGCCGGCGCCTCGGGATTCCATAGCGCCGGTATCCGCGTTAATGGAGTCAAAATTCAGTTCGGTTTGCGTGGCCACATCGCCTCCGCCAATGGTGACAAAAGACAGCCAGATAAAAAAGATAATCAGCGGTCCGGAGACAACATTGTTGCCGAATTGCGACCACCATTGCGACGCGTATTTTTGAGTTTGCGGAACCACGCTAAGCACAAAAGCGAACGGCGACAACACAATGAGCACCCAAAGCGTCACCAAGCGCGCCACCAGCATTATCATGTATACAAACAAAACAGCCAAAAGCAGAGCGACAAAAAAGAGGCTGGCAACGGACGCTATGAAAATATTAGCGCTACTCATGTCCTCGCCGGACGAGCCCCGGGACAGTTGCGCTATTTTTTCAAAACTGAACGCTTTGATGAGATTGCCTCCGGCCGTGGCCGCGACGCCGTTCACAAAGGTCATCATCACCACTTGCGCCGCATCAATAATCACTCCGCAAATGATGCGCGAAAAATTTACAAAAATGGCGGCCAGAATAAATTTAACCAAAAGACGTTTCCATTCATATTGTTCGATGCCCAAAATGGTGCCAAAGGCGATGACGAGCAAGATCACAACGAAAAACATGTTGGTGATGTCGCGCACCAATACCCAACCGATGTTCACCGCCGGAGATTGCAAATAGCCGTTATATCCCGCCACTTTTATAACAAAAGACAAAACAAAAATACACATTTTGAGGCCGAATTCCACCAAGGGCAAAAGGATATACTTGGAAAGTATTTCCAAGATGCTGGAACCCGGAATGGAAACAAAGTTACTCGCCACCGGATCTCCCGCCCCCGCCTGCGCCATTCCCGGCACAGCCACCCACGCAATTGCTGCCACGAATGCAAAAAAACCGAACACAAAAAGAGTCCGACGCATTTTTTTGTGGGACACGAGCCAGTCACGCGCCTTTTTAATTTTATAATACAAAACGGAAAACATTTAATTATGTTTATCGCGCTTTTTACGTATGTATTATATCACAAAAAACCGGCCGGATGAATGTTTGGCTGGGGATAACAAAAGAAGCGTGCTCCATTTAATTTTAAACAAAAAATCTCCAGATAAAGGAGATTTTTTGTTTTATGTTTGTATACAAACTTTGGTGCCGGTTTTGAACGTGTCCGGCGCACGTTGAAAAGAACGATTTTGTGGGCTATTCCGACGGATTCAGGCGCACAGCCCCAGACAGGCGTCTGAGCGGGCATGCACCTTCCAGTCCGAACGGCAGGTGATGATAGTGGTTGTCATGACCACTTCATCCTTGTCCGTGACGTAGTAGTGCGGACGGAAAAGGACGAACTGGGCTCGCGGGATGTCCGGCAGGTGACGCCGTGCGTCAACGAACTCCTGCAGAACCCAAGCCTCTCCACTGCCGTAGTCGGAGAGCGCCCTACGCATCAACTCCAGCCTCGCCGGCAACTTCATGCTGGCGGTGCCGATGTTGTAGACGGCGTGGCATCCACCGCGCAGTGCCTTGGTGGCGCCACCGTACTTGACGATCCCCCTCCGCATGTGGGAGAACACTTCAGCAATCGGCTTCTTACAGCCGTTGCTGAAGGCCACCTCCGTGTCCGGCGAGTCGATGAGGTAGGTGGGCGGGCAAAGTGCCCGTTCCTCTTCGGTGAAGAGATGTCGCGTGGCGGGGTGCCGGAGAAGCGCCATGAGGTACTTTGTCTCCGGCGCCATGGTGGGCAGGAGATCCAGCTCCACCCGGCCATCCAGCCAGCGCCGGAGCAATCTCCGTCCCTTTTCGTGACCGATCAGCTCGGGCAACGGCGGGCGCTTGATCACCATGTCGCCGTCTTCCGGCTCGAAGTCTTCCACATCGTGCACGGTGAGATCCATGCCGGCCCTACGGCAAGCATCCACCAGGTACTTCACCGAGCGACGGTGCTGGGCATCGTGGAGCCACCACGTAACCTTTTTGTCCTTGGCCCACGAACGATAGGCGCGCACGACGCTGGAGTCCGTTGGCTCGATGCCGTAGAACTCTTCCAGCGCCAGATTGTACGCCCAGCCGGAGCCGGGGCACTGGAGCTCGGCGATCTGACCGTTGCTGAGCACATCGGCGCGGAAGAAACGCACCGGACAGCGATCTCCGACCGACGCCATCAGTTCACGCGCGAAATCGCGCTGGTCCACAGGGATGGAACCCAGCATGATGTCCGCGAGCCACGCGAACTCTTGATCGCGCGTGGACATGATCTCTGAAACGAGTTTGGTTGCCTTGCGCAACACGGACACCGAGAGCCTGCCGACTTCCTGCATCCTGCTCCGCTCCTCCGGAGCCAAATCTACGAACCCTGAGAAGGTGTGGAAGCCGAGCTGACTCCCCCGCTTCGCGCACCGCGACTCGTACGCAATGTTCATGCCCATCCTGGCCATCCTCCTTTTTCTAAGGCAAAATATGCTGCCGTCCTTTTTTTATCTGCTGACTAAGCGCACCCGCCAATGGCTAGATGCACCTATTTCAACAGATAAATTATTCAAATATTTTTTAAAGAACACTTTTTCCAATTGTGGCCAATTTTTCTCCATACATATAGAACTGGCGACCGGATATTTCAATTATTTTTCCCGAATAGGGCGAACATATCGGATCTGAGGAGAGGGTTTTAATATCTATTATTCTTCCAAACGCTTCCCCCGCTTTTATTTCCTCTCCCAATTTTTTTAATGGCTCAAATAAACCGGATTGCCTGCTTATTATTTGCTGTCTTTCAAAACACATCAAATGATTATGCTGGTCAATGATGTTTTGCCCGCCCAAAACTCCCGCAACAGACAACGCCTGTTTCAATCCTTGCGAATAGGCATCAATTTGTTCATCGTTAACACATTGAATCGGCGGATATTCAATTGCCACAAAAAATATATTTTGTCCGATAGCATAAAAACCAAGCGCGCTGTTTACTCTTTTTTCCTCTCCGCCCGGATCCATATTAATGACGATCTCTGTATTCAATGTTTGTAATATTTGCGACAATAAAGTTTGGTTCGCTTCACTTGATTGTTTTAAAGCCAGTGCGGCGCTCAAGCATGGACGCATGAAAGTGTGCAGATCAATAATTAAATCATGATCCATTACCAGGCCGGCCAATTTTTCCTGTATCGCCGGACTAACTCCACGAGCTTTTTGCGGAATGGGATATCCTCGATTCAAGTCTGCTCCATCAAAAGGAGCGGTTCTTTGCTTGTGTAGCAAACCCAACGGATTGGCTGTTGTGATTATGTCTATACTACCCAAAATTTTGTCCGGTAAAATACTCATTAATTTTTCCAGCACATAAAACCCAGTTAATTCATTACCGTGCATGTTGTTAATGACAAGCGCTTTGGGATTGCCGGAGCCGATTTGAATCACAGGCAAGGCCACGTCTATTACTCCAAGATTGGCAATATGCAGTTGTTTGTTCGATCGTGATATCATATTAATGTTTTAAGGATATAAATAAAAAACCGCCCTTCTAGGGAGCGACCGGTCTTTTCAAAAAAATAAAATACGCGCTACCCTAGATAGGAACGGAGGTAAAGTACCAGCTAAATTTTGCGAACATATTTTTCATAAATTTACCATATCAATTATCAAAAAGTTTGTCAAGTGAAGTTAAGACCCCCACTTATCCCCAAAGCTCTTGTCAAAAGCCAAAAAATATGCCACGATAGAGGTGGAGAGAATCGGCTGTGATGGCGAAAAAGTATGATAAAACAGCCGAAAACGGCTGTTTTCATTGTTTATACGGCAAAGGAGATATCCACAGGTAATCTTGACAGAAAGGCAAAAAAGGGCTATAATACGCAGTTCTTTGAAAATACGCATACCAAAGTCTGTGCAAACAGGCAAAGGTTGCGAATAGGGTGCATTTATATAAACGGAACTGCCGTTTGTGAAAAGAGTGCTAAATTGTCATTGCGAGCCCCGCATTTGCGGGGCGAAGCAATCCCATTCATCGGAGAGATTGCTTCCCGCCAAAGGCGGGCAGGAGTCGTTTCACTCCTCGCAATGACACTTAGTTAATTTTTCACAAGCGGTACGTTTCCGAAACTTGAGTCCCGCGTAAAGCGGGTAAAGGAGGTGGACCATGCGGTTCACGATGCTGGTGCTGGTGGCCTTCGTGGTCTCCGTCCTGGCTCTGCCGGGATGTGGAGACTCGGATAGCCCGACCGTGGGCTACCCGGATGACGATAACTCCCCGCTTTGCGAAGGCAAGGCGGACGACCCCTTCTGCCCCCCCTCCGAAGGTGAGGGTGAGGGCGAAACCGATGCCGGAACGGACGACGAGTCCGATACCGGCGATCCTGCCGAGGACGCAGGCTCCGACCCCCAGTCGGATGCCGAGCCCGTCGCGTGCCCGGCGGATCCCATCCTCGCTCCGGGGATGACGATCTACTGCTGGACGGAAGAAATTCCTTGTGTGCTCTGGCAAGATCCTGTATCTTGTCGGTGGGCCTGCGGGGATCCTCCCGACGGTAAGAGGGATCAGCTGTTCGCGGGTTCCCCGCAGGCTCGTGTCCTTCGGGTTTGCACCTTGGGCGGGGTGAGCTAGCGATGCAATGTCGCTACACGCCCCGCTCGTCCGGACGACAGAACCGCCTCGGTTTCTGTCGTCCGGACATGTCTTTGGTGATTATACAGTGTCATTGCGAGCCCTGAAGGGGCGAAG
>JAHJCN010000043.1 GCA_018812905.1 Patescibacteria group bacterium | reverse complement strand
TTTAACGTTCTGGGGTGAGTATATAATAGCCGAGCATTTTTGTCAATGCCCGGCTATTTATCGGATCCTAAACCTGACGATTGTTTTTATAACTCCGGAAGATCATCGTCAGTGCCGGCTGTAATGGTTGCGCCCTCTAAGTCAGCCTGGCTGGAATTGGAATCCGAGGCACCGGAAACTACTCGCACGACCGGCTGTGAAGGGCGTGATTTAGAAGTTGCAATTGGGGTTGGTACACGCACCCTGGTGGGGGGTGTCGATCTTCTCTGTTCGACTTGTACAGTTAATGTGTCTACACTTCCGTTAACAATTTCATTAAAACTATGGCAACCCTCGCTGGCTATTAACCATTTCTGCACTTCTATTAAAACATTATTTCCTGTCACCATCCAAATTTTCAACCATTCCAAAATCTTTTCAGGGTCTTTAGAGGCGGTCATTTTTTTAGATAAGTTTAAAACATTTATAAGCCCATTTCCATCAGCGGGTTCCAGTTTTGACATAATAAATTTTCCAAATTTTATAAATTGTGGGTCTCTTTCGCGAAACGCCAGATTGGCAATTCTTTCTAAAATATTTACTAATTTTTCTAAATTTTCTTCCAACTTTTTTTTCTCCCTCATCAAATCCCTGGGCTCTTTTTCTTCTGGCATATATTTAATTTATTTTTTAATTTTGTATATAAAAATTTCCAATACCGGTTAGACAACTTCTGTATTATATCGTATCACAAATCACCAACATCACGCAAAAAACTTCCCGGCTTGATCACAACAGGCCCATCCTCCGGAACATAGTGCACATCCTCCAAATCATCATCCAATACGGTGCTATTGTAATTCAACAAAGAACGATCATCCAGCAAACCTTCGGAAATTTCCGACAAAAACAGGCTGGGTCCGGATAAAAAGTCACCGGCCCCGCCCGAAGCCATGGGATATGTCATCATCAGCTTTCTTTTGGCGCGCGTGATTGCCACATAAAATAGGCGTCTTTCTTCCTCCAAACCATCCGGCTCGCGAAGTGCCCGGTCGTTCGGAAATCCTCCACTGGACAAATTCAACAAAAAAACCGCGTGCCACTCCAAACCTTTGGCTTGGTGGATGGTTGAAAGAATGATTTTTTTTGACGAGGTTCCAACCCCCTCTCGGTCTCCCCCTTTATAAGAGGGAGAAGTTTGGCCTCGCAGAGAAAAAGATTCCTGCAAAGTGGCCTCGGTCAAAAACTCGCTGAGATCGCCATATTTTTCCGCGAACACGGCCAATTGCTCCAAGTCTTTAATCCTTTCTTCGGCATCCGTGAATTCGCTTTCTAAATAATTTTGATAATTAGACCCGGCGATCACGCGAATCAAATCCGCCGGTTCCATTTTTTTATTCTTTGTCATCTCATCCCAAATTTGTATGAAATTACTCCAGCCAGCGCGTGCTCTTTCTCCTAAAAGATTAAAACCGATTTCTTTCATCGTCTCAAAATTGTCATTCCGACCGAGCATGGCGAGCGGAGGAATCCCCTGAACATCGGTTTGCAGTGGGTCCTTCGACTCCACCTGCGGCTCCTCTCTGGATGACAGTTGCCTGATGCCTTCAATCACTTTTTGCGCGCCGGCCGGACCAATCCCTTCTTCGTGCATCAACACACGCAACCAAGCCGAAGTATCGGAGAAATTATTTAAAATACGAAGATAGCATAAAATATCTTTCACGTGAGCGCGTTCAAAAAAACGCAGACCCCCGCGATAATCATAGGCAATACCCGCGCGCACCAATTGCATTTCCAGCATCTGCGAATGATAAGCGGCGCGAAATAGCACGGCGATTTCTTTGTGCGGTGTGCCTTCGTCCAAAAGTTCGCGTATGTTTTTCACGACAAATTCGGCTTCGGAATTTTGATCCATGCGCGGATGCAGTTCCGGACGAACGCCCGTGCTTTCCAAAGTTTTCAAAACCTTTTTATATTGTTTGCTATTGTTGGCAATGACATTATTTGCCAAATCCAAAATTTCTTGACTGGAACGATAGTTTGTTTCCAAACGATAAATTTTGGCGTCCGGATATTTGTTCTCAAAATTCAAAATATTCTGAATATCAGCCGCGCGAAAAGAATATATGCTTTGCGCGTCATCGCCCACCACCAGAATATTTCTATTTGTTTCTGACAACCTGTTAACAATGCCGGCTTGAATTTTATTCGTGTCCTGATATTCATCAACCAATACGTATTGAAATTTTCTAGAATACATTTCGCGTGTTTCCGGATGGTTCAAAAGCAGAGCGAAATTAACCAAAAGATCGTCAAAATCCATGGCGTTCGCTTCTTTTTTCTTTCGACTATAGTCATCGGCAATAGCTCGAATTTGTTCGGCATATTGCATAAAATTCGGATATTTCAGATCCAAAACTTCATCAATCGCCATTTCGGCATTGCGCGCGAAGCTGATGAGATTCTGCAATATTCTGGCGGAAGGAAATTTGCCCGGACCGTCAATTTTATATTCTTTAACAGATAATTTTAAAAGAGATTCGCTGTCATCGCTATCCAAAATGGTAAAATTTGGCGCGTAACCCAAAACACTGGCATGCAAGCGTAAAATTTTATTAGCAATATGATGAAAAGTGCCGGCCCAAGGAAGGCGAACTTTTAACTTGTCATTGCGAGGAGTCCCGCCATAGCGGGACGACGAAGCAGCCTCTCGAGATATTTGCCCCTCATCCTGAACCGCGGGCTTGCCCCCTACTTCGGCATTCGTTAGATTCGACAACGAAGCAACCCGGTTCACCATCTCCCCCGCCGCCTTGTTGGTGAAAGTAACCAACAATATATTTTCCGGATTGACTCCCTGCTCCAATAGATATGCCACGCGGTAGGTTATAACCCTCGTCTTGCCACTGCCCGCTCCGGCCAAAACCAAACATGGGCCGTTGCCATTAAAAACAACGTCCAGCTGTTCGGGGTTTAGATCTTTGAGATAGTCAATCATAAAATTGCAAACTAAATATTACCATTACTTGAAGGCAATGACAACATGGCGTGCAAAAAACCTACGAGAGCTATAAAATTGAATATATGTTTTACAACCCCGGTATTTGCAATATTAAATTAGGGTCTGGGCAAAGATTGGCAAAATATTCTCTTCGCGACAATGGCGCTACGCCAAAAAAATCTCCCACTCTTCCAAGCATATCGGTAATAATTTCAAAATGAACATGCGGTGGCCAGCCACCGTTTATTTTTGTGGCGCCAATTTCCGCCAGCCGGTCACCGGAAGCAAAATTTTGGCCAACACGTAAAGACGCCATTGATTCACGACTAAGATGTCCATAAAGCGTATAGAATAATACCCCATCCAATTCGTGCCTTATGATAATTGTCGGCCCGTAATCTCCTTGCTCGGCGTTATCCCGAAAACTATGCACCGTGCCATTCAGTGGCGCATAAAGCGGGGTACCGGTCGGAACAAATACGTCTATCCCCAAATGCAAACTACGCGATTCACTCTCGCCGGCAAACAAAGAACTGTGGCGGTATATCACGC
>JAHJCN010000042.1 GCA_018812905.1 Patescibacteria group bacterium | reverse complement strand
TTTGGCCAAGTCAGTCATTTCTGTTTTCACCGCATCTACCACCTTGTTCACTCCTTCGGTATTTTGTCTGGATGTGGAAATGTCTTTCACCGCTGTTTGAAAAGTTTTGTCAATCACCGCGGTCATCTCTTCCTTGGAAACTGTGGTATCCCCTTCCAAATGTTTGGACACGATCACTTCCACGGTTTTTACGGCCGCGTCCTTGGCCATGTCTTTTGCTTCTGTCAATTCTTTGGTTAAAGCCGCGTCGGCTGTGGTGGTGCTTATGAGCAAACCGTCTTTCACATCTTGCAGAGCCGTTTTTATCTGCTCGGCATTCTGACTCACCTCTTTAACAACATCGGTGGTCATTTGTTCTTTGGAATCGTTTTTAATTTCTTCAAGTTTGGCGCTGGCTTGTTTGATTTCTTCTTTTAGTTCGGCCACCATTTGCGAAGCTTTGCCTTTTTTTGCCGGATCGGACATTATCTTCTTGGTTTCTTGAGCTCGGCGCTTGGCGAACTCCACATGCAGTTTTGTTTCGGTTTTTTTGTCGCCCATTACACTGGCCACTGTCATACGGGTTTTTTCCGTGACTTTTTTTGCAGGATACAACCAATCGCCAGGCAGGGCTTCGTAGGCCGCATCCACGGTGTTTATCCAACCGCTTGTGACGACGCATAAAATAACCAGCATCACCATCACCGGGCGCATTACATTATACACAAATTTCTGTGGCATGAAAATAGACATTGTGGACCAGAAATTTTTTCTGGCGATATCGGCTTGTTCGGACGACGGATTCGCACCTACAGTGTTTTTGACTTGAGATAACAAAAGCTCGCGGTTGCTGGCCAACCACTCGGCGCGTGGGTTTGTTTCCCCGCTTTTGAGAGTTTTGAGTTGTTTGATCAACTCGCGAGACATAGTATATTTTTTGTTATTATTATTTCGTCTTTGTCATCCTGAACTTGTTTCAGGATCTCTCTCTGGTTGGTCACGATATTGCCGACAGAGACGCTGAAACAAGTTCAGCATGACAGCGTTGGTTGGACAGGACAGCGTTGGTTGGACAGGACAGCGTTGGTTGGACAGGACAGCGTTGGTTGGACAGGACAGCGTTGCATTCCGCGACCGATTACTATCAAGGTGACACAGTAATTATTTCCTTTAATTTTTTTATCGCCCTATGCAGGGTTACTCGAACCGCCACTCCCCCTTTGCCTGTTATTTCGGCTATTTCACTTATTTCCAGTTCATCCACATAGCGCAGGGTGATTACTTCTTGGTATTCCTGTTTTAATTTTTTTAAAGCAATTAATATTTTTTCCGCTTCCACCTTGTTGGAAACGTCCGCGTACCAGCGTCCGCCATCGCCGATTTCCAATTCTTCGCTTTCTTTGTTCAAGAACTCCGGTTTGGCGGATCGGGCGCGGTAAAAGTCAATTATGCAATTTCTGGCGATTCTGTATAGCAACCCGCTGAAACTGTTGACTTCTTTGTTTTCATTTATATAGTGCCAAGCTTTTAGAAAAACTTCAGAGGTGATATCTTCCGCTTCTTCGTGATTTGATACTTTAAAAAAGACAAACCGATATATTCGTTTGACATACTGATCGTAGAGTTTTGCGAAAGCTTCCGGATCTTTTTTCACTTGCGCCTGGTACAGCTGTATTTTGTCGTTGATAGTCTTTAACATTATAGTAGACGCTAAAGTTTACGAAATGTTACAGTTGGTTAATTGCTATTGTCATTCCGGACCAGGATCCGGAATCTATGGCTATATGGCGAACCGACAGAGATCCTGAAACAAGTTCAGGATGACAGTGGTTGGTTCAGGATGACAAACAAGTTCGGGATGACAGCGTAGACGCATTGAATCCTTTGTGTCCGACTCCGCTCTTTGGAGCTATGGTGGGCGCGGTATAACTAAAATTACCTGTCTAGATTACAAGTTATCTGGCTGTAATAATAGCAAAAACTGGGAAAATGGTCAAATTTTGGAAGCCCAAAATTCAAAATATAAAATTCTCTCCCTACATGATATCTCTTGAAGATAGGCAAATGAATTACAACATCCAAAATTCAAATTATTTTTGGGTTTAAAATTTTGAATATTTGGCATTTTTTGGAATTTGGTGCTTTGAATTTTGAATTTAGGGAGGCATTTGTGTACACTAGTATACACAAACATTAACAATGTACGGCTCAAAAACCCTTGACAAAAACCTAAAAGTGTGCTATATTTGTGTATACTACTCTACACAAACTTCTATGGATTTACCCACAAACAACCCAAGCCAATCTAAAGAAATGATCAGAGTTTCGGTTTCTGAAGCCGCCCGCCTTTTTGGGGTTAATCCCCTCACCATCCGCCGAGCCATAAAAGACCAAGAAATCACCTATGTTGTGGTGGCCGGGCGTTATAAGGTAAATTTTGAGAGCCTGGTGAAGTGGTCCCAGCGCCACACAACCATCAAAAACAAGCTAAACAATCGCGGAATCGGGCAATTTGTGGATAAGTGGAAGATTAAGAACCCGCTTTACTCCCCCAACCCAAAATCTTTGCCGAAGCCGAGCGAGTTGAAACAGGGTGATGAAGTTGCAAAGAAAGAAACTAAATTGTAGAAAGACTCCTGTTGGCTAGGGGTCTTTTTTAATTTTTAATTTTCAATCAATTTGCAATTAACAATGAACAATTAGCAAATAACAATTTCCGCCATAGGTGGATCGGCCTCTGACCGAAACAACTAACAAATTAGGTAAACCTGATTCTTGATAATTGAAGCATTGAAAATTGATTGAAAATTAAAAATTGAAAATTTCAAAAACCCGCCTATTTTATATAGAGCGGGTTTTTTACTAAAAACTTTCTTAAAAAAACTAAACTGCTTTCGCCTTCAACTCGCCAGCCTTATCCGTCTTCTCCCAGCTAAAACCTTCTCTCCCAAAATGCCCATACGCAGAGGTGGCGCGATAGATGGGTTTTAACAGATCGAGATGTTCAATAATCTTACCCGGGCGAAAGTCAAACACCTGCTTAACAATTTCTTCCAATTTTTCATCGCCAATTTTACTTGTGCCAAATGAATTAATATGCACACTGGTTGGTTCGGCTCGACCGATAACATAGGCCACTTGCACTTCACAACGATCGGCCAAACCGGCGGACACAATATTTTTGGCCACATAGCGTGCCATGTAGGCGCCGGAACGGTCAACTTTGGATGGATCTTTGCCCGAGAAACATCCTCCGCCATGACGACCCATACCACCATAGGTGTCCACAATGATCTTGCGACCGGTGAGACCCGTGTCGCCTTGGGGACCGCCAACCACAAATCGGCCGGTCATGTTCACAAAAAATTCAGTTTTTTCATCGATATATTTGGCGCAAACAGGTTTGATGACTTTTTCAATGACATCGGCGCGAAGTTGCTCCAAAGAGATATCTTCACCATGTTGCGCGGCAATCACCACGTTGCAAAGCCGAGTCGGTTTGTTATCCACATATTCCACGGCCACTTGCGATTTTCCATCCGGGCGCAGATATTTTAACGTGCCATCTTTGCGCACATCGGCCAATTTTTTTGCCAATTGATGAGCCAGCATAATCGGTAACGGCATGAGTTCGGGTGTCTCATTGCACGCGTAGCCAAACATCAACCCCTGATCTCCGGCTCCCTGCTCTTCCACCGATGTCTTGTTCACACCTTGAGCAATATCCGCGGATTGACCATGAATGGAAACCAAAATACCGGCGTGTTCATTGTCAATGCCATAGGCCGGATCTGTATAACCGATATTTTCCAACACTTCACGCGAGAGCGACTGCACATCCACATAACCTTGCGTGGTAACTTCGCCCGCGACAATAACAAGCCCGGTGGTGGTGAATGATTCCACGGCCACATGCGAATGCGGGTCTTGGCTGATTAATTTATCCAAAATTGCGTCAGATATTTGATCGCAAATCTTATCCGGATGTCCTTCTGTAACTGATTCGGAGGTAAAAATGTATTTTGACATAATGCTAAATAAATAAGTTATTTATACGTACGAAATACGAAAGGTACGAAATTACGAAACTAATAGAGATTCAGTATCCTTTTTACTATGACACCACGATTTGTAAAAACGCCAATTAATGCTAACTTTAGATTCATGGCTATCAGATATTTTTTTGCCTGATGCAGTACATTGACGGGGATAAACATGCCCCTTTTTAATTCAAGAACAATCTTGTCATCAATCAAAAAATCAACATAATATCGCCCTACGTTTATTTCATCAAATTGCAAAGGAACGCATTGCTGTTCAACAAATTTTATTTCTCTTTTCCTTAGGCTAATCGCCACTGCCTTTTGATAATATTTTTCCAAATGCCCGGCTCCGAGTTGTTTATAAACATCAAATAACGCGCCCGTTATCGCAAATGATAACTCTGGAAAAAGAATATCTCGCCTCCTAATTTGATACATACTTTGCCCCCTCTCATTTTACACCCACTTTTTCGTACTTTCGTACCTTTCGTATTTCGTTACATTATTTTTTTTCGTACTTTCGTACCTTTCGTATTTCGTTACATTATTTTTTTTTCGTACTTTCGTACCTTTCGTATTTCGTTACATTATTTTTTTTTCGTACTTTCGTACC
>JAHJCN010000005.1 GCA_018812905.1 Patescibacteria group bacterium | reverse complement strand
GTTTAGAACTTGAATTTTTCACTCCAGCATCATAAATTTCGATCTGTAATTGACCATATTTTTCAACATTCAAAGCTTCAACCTCAACAGTTGCAATTTCTTCTTTAGAAAATGATGGTTTGTTTATTTTAACGTGCATAATTAAATTACTTTAAATTCTTTCACTCCTGCATGCTCAGCTTCCAGCATCATATTGGTTTTGAGCTGGTCATTGTTTGCAAAAGCACGATCCAAGGCGATGATCTTTTCTGGTTTATCCATCAAAATAGCCTCAAAAAGCGGTTTTATGAGTTTATCAGCCAGACAAATAACCAAAGAGCCGTCACCAATACGATGATACTTACCCCCATCAGCCTGTTTTTCTTCAATCGCGATATTCAATTCTAAACCACTCTTTAAAATCAGTTCATACAACATATCTTCAGTCGTGGATTCAGGACGAACATTATCGATAAAATCCAATAATTGCTGTTCAAGCTGTTCCACGTTGGCAATTTGCATATTCCAGACCTTAAAATTACTTTCATCAAGTTTGAAGACTTTGAAACCAATATCTAGCTTTCTTTCTTCGGTATCTGGTATAAACTTCATTGCTTTTGAAAGTTCTTTATCAGTCAAAGATTCTGTAACCTTTTTCCCAGCTCTACGAATGCGCTCTTTGGCAATATCAGCAATTGTGACAAAACCTGCTTTTGCCGCCTCGCTCTCTTCTTTGCATTTTTCGGGCAATTGTACGCAAATCCATTTTCTATTACCACCATCTTCGGCATTGAGTTGCATCACTGCATGAGCAGCAGTGCCTGAGCCTGCAAAAAAATCAAGAACGATATCATCACCTGTAGTAACCTGCTTTATAACAGTTCTTAAAAGGGACAATGGCTTGGCGTATTCAAACACCTTTCCATCCATGGCTTCCTGCATTTCTTTTGTTGCCTCAGTATTTAGGCCAACCTCTTTCATTAATGATGAAAAAGGATTAAAAGAGTTTTTCAAACCATTCTTAAATCTTTTCATCATCGGCCGCTTTGAAATATCTTCAGGAAAATAAATTGAATCTTCTTTTATCAGTTTTTCCATTGATGATGGGATATAAGCCCAAACACGATTGGGATTACAAGGATAACTTTTTCCTGTTTTTGGATTCACTAAGTCGTAAGCTTGATTTGGCCTCATAGAAGCTGTCATTCCTACAGTTAAGTCACCCAAGACCCAATCACCCCGTGGATCATTGTCAGGATTTTTATAATTCAGAAATTCTTTTTCATTTCCACCAAATCCTGAGAAAAAACCTCGCTGATAACAAACTACATATTCGTGATCAGTAGAAACATTATTATCCGCCAAGGCAGATGACGCTCTTCGTTTCCAAATAAGTGTGGCCAAAAAATTCTCCTCCCCAAATATCTCATCCATCATCGCCCTCAAATTATTCACCTCATTATCATCAATACTCACAAAAATCACGCCATCCTGTCTCAACAGGTTCCTCGCTAAAAAGAGGCGTGGATACATCATATTCAGCCAATTGCTGTGGAAATGCCCACTATCGCGCGTATTTTGGCGGTAAAGATCATGATTAACAATATTTCCATCCTCATCAAGCGAACCATTGGCAATCAGCTCCTCTCGTTTCGTCCTTGAAAACTTATCATTATAAATAAAATCATTGCCGGTATTGTAGGGCGGATCGATGTAAATCATCTTCACCTTGCTGTAATAACTCTTTTGTAGAACTTTCAAAACCTGCAAATTATCGCCTTCAATAAAAAGATTCTCTGTATTATCAAAATCCACGGATTCCTCTCTACAAGGCTTCAAAGTATTGGTCGTAGTCTCTTGAATTCGCTTGAAACACTTCGCTTTCCCTGCCCATGTAAGACCATAACGCTCTTGATCAGCAATCACATCTTCACCAAGCGTCTCTTTCAGTTTTTTGGTGTCAATTTTTCCTTCAGCAAAAATCTCCGGCATTTCTTGCATCAGTTTTGCCAGTAGTTGGGCTTGGGGATTGTTTGAGTTGCCGTCCATTTTTCCTTTGATCATAATATTTTTGTGAATCTATAAATTTATAAGTCCGGTTTTTAGTTCTAATAATTTTTCAAAAGCAAGAGTTAAATTAAAGTTATATATATTTTTGTTTATTTGGTAGTTTACATTATTGCTGTTTGGTGTTGTTTTTTGCATATTTTTCACCAGATCTTCAAACTCTTTGGAAGAGCTGTATTTAATATTATTGAAATTGATTCCCCAATAATATCCTGGATTTGAACTAATAATAGTAAGTAGCCTTTTCTCGACCAATAAATTTAATACGGAATTTATTTCCGCCAATTGTTCTTCTGCCGATCCAATGCTTTGTAGCCTTCTACCTATAGATTTTACGATGAAGAATGTATCTAACTCTTCGTATTCCAGATAACATAAAACAATTCTTGGAAGCCAATCTTGCCATCTCACTTCAAATTTTCTTGCCATACTGTTCAGTTATATAAATATTTTTTGAATTGTCGGTAAGCTTTAGTAAAAGCTGTTAAAATCTTACCTGCTTCCCACGAATTATCAACGTGTCTTTTCATTTACAGGGGTGACATCAATAAACTCAAAGCTGTTCATCAAAAACCACTCACCTGGATCAAGCATTTTTTTGCACAACGGGCACATATAGTCAACTTTGCCAATCTGTACTGCATTTTTATAATCATGCCGGCAAATTTTTTTCTTATTTTTCGCGTCTTTAATCATAATTATCCCCATAATAGGTGAGCGTACACTCACCCGTCAAGTTAATTATGTAATCTTACAACAGGAATTTGATTTCCTGCTCCATAAGCTGTAGCATTCTAATGAGCTCCTAATTGTGTCGGGAATCAAAAGATTGCCCGTTTAGTAAGGAGGAGAAATCCATCTTACGCACCAGAGGGAGTTCATATATCCCATTGACGCCAGAAAGGCCCAGCTGGCACGCGACTAATTGTCAAGGATGAGGGAATGCCGCCCCTCCAGTGGGAAAATAATTCCGGAATTTAAATTATGACTCGTTTAAGACGAAGACAATAAGTTACAACGCTTTAAGAATTACTTTAGATTCTGACAGGTGTTGTAGCTGTTTTTCATATGCTCTCGTAAGCTAATGGATAAACTGTCCCGCTTCTATCGGGATCATGAAGGTTCAAATCCTTCCGAGAGCACCAAAAATGATGAGAAAATACTGTAAGTAATGTAAAGTTTTACTCACTCCCCATTTTTTGCTAACTTTACGCTGACTTCTAATCCCTTTCCCCCCATGACAACAACCAAAAGGCGCATTGATATTCTGGATAGTATTCGTGGGCTCGCGATTATTGGGATTTTTATGTATCACTACTATATTGAGTGGTTTGGGGGGAGTTTTTTGGTTGTTCCGGAGGGGCCCGGCGCGAATTTTTCGAGGCTTTGGATTTTTGATGGAGGCGGTGGGGTTTTGGGCTTTATGGCGGCTTTTGTGAAGAATCTTCTTAGCTGGCTTTTTGTTTACGGGTTCGCGCAGGTTAATGTTTTTCTGGTTTTGAGCGGGTTTGTTTTGACTTATAGTTTGCTGGCTAAAGGTGGGCTAGGGCAGATGAAAAAGGTGCGAGAGTGGGTTTCTTTTTATTGGAAGCGGTTGAAGCGGATTTTGATTCCTTTTTATATTTCGGTTGTTATTGGGATTTTGTTTCTTTTGGGAAAGAATCTGATTTTTCCTGTTTTTGCGGGGGCTCCGCTTTTTGATTTGTGGGATGTTGGGAAAATCCTTATTGTGCCGTTTACTTTTTTCGACATGCAGCTTTTGCAGCGTTTTAATGGGGATTATTGGTTTATACCGTTAATTTTGCAGTTGTATCTGCTGTTTCCGTTGCTTTTTATCGCTTTAAAAAAGATGGGAGCGGCAAGGTTTATGGCTTTTACTTTGGGGCTGACTATTTTGTATAGATTTTGCGCGGCTTATTATTTGGATAGTGTGCCGATGGGGGTTTTGTATCCGGCTAAGGAGAGTTACAGGCTTTTTAGTTTCTTTTTGCCGAGGCTTTTTGAATTTACGTTTGGAATGGGACTTGGGTATTTGAGTTTTATGAATGAAAAGTTTTTGGATGGTTTGATGAAGATGAGGTGGTTCTTGCTTGGCTTTGGCGCGACGCTTCTGGGTTTTGTGTGTTTAACGTACAGGTGGGGATGGATTTTTTCGGATTCGATGCTTGGGTTTGGACTGTTTTTTCTTTTGATGGGATTTGCTTATGTGCTTGGGAAGATTGGGTTTATGCAAAAGTTTCTGCAGAAAGCGGGCGAGTCTGCGTATGAAACTTATTTGCTCCACCATTATTTTTTGAACTATTTCCTTTTTGCTTTGCTCGCGGTTATGGGACTCAAGGGAAATGAAACGGTTTTCTGGATGGTGATGCCGGTTTATTTTGCTGCGGTTATTTTTATTGGTTTTGCCGGGAAGTTTTTATCTGTGCAGGTTGAAAAAGCGCTTAGTTTTAGGCGGAAAAGATAGCGACTTTTACGCTGCCGCCTGCGCTTCTATCATGGCTTTGACTCGCATTACGCTTACTACCGTGGAGCGCTCCGTTTCCGCGAGTTTCATCTGGATGAATTTTACCGTTTCTTTTAGATCCGGGATTAGTTTGTGTTCAAGAGCGTTAACGCGGCGGCGGGTTGTTTCCAGTTCGGCGGCAAGGCGCTCCGCCTGTTTTTCGATTTCGGCCAGTTTGATCATTAGCGGGAATACTTTCTGGAACGCGGCGAGTGCCATGTCCAGTTCTCCGCTGGTTTGCAGGTATCCGTAGTTTAGGATGTCGCCTTCTTGTTCAAGTTTGAAGTAGGGGACTACGCAGCTCATGACGTTTTTTGTTGTTACCGAAAGGTCGACTTTTGCGGATGGGTACAGGAGTGCGGATTCAAGGATTTCGGGCATCATCATGGATGAGGCTTGCATGAAGTTTTTGAACGCGCCGCCAAGGCTGGCTTCGATTTCTCTGCGTGTTCCTTTGGCTTCCTGGATTATCTCCATGAAGGTTTTCATTAGACCGTCTTGTTTGTCTTTTAGCAGTTTGTGGCCGCGCACGGCGCTTTTTACCCTCTTCTTGAGGTTCAGGAGCTCCATGCGGGTAGGTTTGACGTTTAGTTTTGCCATGAGTAATGGTTATGCTGCTTTAGGCTGAGTGTTCTTTGGTTTTAGGCATGTACTTCTCTATGAATTCTTCTTTTACGCGCTTGAGTTCGTTGCGTGGGAGGATTGTTAGGAGTTCCCATCCCAGGTTTAGTGTTTCTTCAATGCTTCGTTCTTCGTTTTCGGCTTGGGTGATGAATCGGTCTTCAAAATTTTGAGCGAATGTAAGGAACTTAAGGTCGGATTCGGATAGGGCGGATTCACCAAGAATAATGGCGAGATCGCGGACTTCCAGGCCTCTTGCGAAGGATGCGTAGAGCTGGCCGAAAATACCTTCGTGGTCTTCACGCGTTACTTTTCGAGCTGTTGGTGAAAGACGTGACAGGGATGGGAGTACGTTTACCGGTGGGTAAATACCTTTTTGGTGAAG
>JAHJCN010000041.1 GCA_018812905.1 Patescibacteria group bacterium | reverse complement strand
TTTTGATGACCGAGATCAATTTCCAAACGTCTTGGGTATGCATGAGTTTGGCTTGTATATAAATCAGCTGAACGAAAAAGGGGAACGCTCAACGCAGTTTGCCTTGCCTTCCGATTTGCAATGCGAAGAACAGGCGATCTCCGCCGGATCTCAATTAACTCTCTGTGAATTTTTGCAATATTACAGGTGGAAAAGGACAATGTTTGAACAGGGCAAGTTTAATAAAAGTATTTAATTTTTCATTGCCACTCGGCAATCCAATATTATGCCTTACAATTTATCAACCAAAGATGGTTTGAAAAAAATTCGCGCTGAACAGGCTAAGCGCCTTAACTTTTCGATGAAAGGCGGAGAATATATAAATTTGCAGGGTTTGAAACTTGCCAATATTGATGGGATTGATATTCCGCGTCTGGAAAAATTTGCCAAAATAATGCGTGGTCTGATTTTTGCGACCGTGGAAGCCGGGCAATCCGGGCATCCGGGCGGAAGTTCTTCCAAAGTGGAACAGCTTTTGGCGCTTGCGTTTGGCGATGTGCTGGCTTTTGATCCGGTCAGCCCAAAACATTCGGGTCGAGACAGAGTGGTGTGGAGCGCCGGGCATTGCACGCCGGCACTATATTCCTTATTGTCTGTAACATATGAAAGCTTGCGCCGTGTGGGGCGTCAATTTTCCGAAGCCGTGGTACATCCGGTTTTTCCTGAAGATCTGATTCGTTTTCGCCGTGTTGATGGTCCGCAGGGACACGCTGAAAGTTATATGCCTCTCGTGGATTTTTCCACTGGTCCTTCGGGCCATGGTCTCTCCGCGGCCGGTGGTTTCGCCATTTCGCATCGGGCTTGCGGTTTGCCCACTAAAGTTTGGGCCATTATGGGAGACGCGGAAAGCGAAGAAGGAATGACATATGAAGCGCGTAATATTTTGAACACGGTAGGCGCCGACAATTTAATTGTCACTTTGGACTTCAATCATTTTGGCATTGATGGCGCGATCGAAGAAGTTGTGTCATCGCCATATATCAATCACTGGCTCGGTTTGGGGTGGAATGTGATAGAGGTTGATGGCCACGATATTTTGGAATTGATCCATGCCTATCATTTGGCTGGCGTCGGGTTTAAAAACGGATCTCCGACAGTCGTAATTTGTCATACTGTTAAAGGAAAGGACTACGGCTCAAAAGAAAACAGCGCCGATTCGCACGGTTCGCCCGCGAAGCACGATGAGTATGTAAAAATTATGAAAGAGCTGGGTTTCAAAATCCCGGGCAAGGCCGGAGAATCGATGGAGGATATTGAAGTGGTGCTGGAAGAGCTGGTGGAACAAGACGCGCAGTATGTGAACGCGGCCATGGAAAAAAACGCCGAGCGCATTAAGACCGAAACAGAATTGGTAAAAATCATGGAAAATAAATTAAAAGGGCGTTGCCTGATTGATCCGCTTAACATTAAACGTCCGGCAAAATTGCCTAAGGAATTGGTTTTCAAATCAGGAGAAAAAGTATCAACTCGCAAAGCGGCCGAGGCTTGGTTTAAGTGGTACATGAAGCAAACCGGATTTTTCTTTACGGGTGCCGGAGACGTGAGCCGATCCATTCTCACCGGGCCGGCGGAAAATGTTTACGGCATCATCAATAA
The DNA here is from genome assembly GCA_018812905.1 of Patescibacteria group bacterium. GTDB lineage: Bacteria > Patescibacteriota > Patescibacteriia > Magasanikbacterales > GWA2-37-8 > JAHJCN01. The sequence goes on along the minus strand of JAHJCN010000041.1, from coordinate 38,741 downwards.
AGCGAATCCACTGGGTCGCGGTTTGCGATTTGGCATTGCCGAACAGAACATGGCTATGATGTCCTCGGCCATGACCGCCGATATTTTACCCGGAGGCTTCAGGCCGGTTTCTGCCTTTGGCACATTCGCAGTTTTTTCTTCCATGATGAGCAACATGGTTCGTTTGAGTGTGATCAACAATCATCTGAATCCGGCAAGTAAAGGGTTTTTTATAATGATCGCGAGCCACGATGGACCGGAGACCGGAGAAGACGGACCAACGCATCACGGGTTATATTGGATGAGTTATTTTAACGCTCTGCCCGGAATTAAAGTGTACAAGCCGTTGGATGCTAACGAAACCATTGAAATGCTTTTTCATGCCGTGGAATTGGGCGAACCGATTGCTTTGTCATTAACACGCACTGACGTGCCGGTGCTTAAGCGCGCTGAAGGAATGCCCGAAGCTGTGTCCGCGAACGACGGTGCGTATGTGTTTAAGCCGTTTAGTGGAAAAGAAAAAAAGAAAATGGTACTGGCGATTTCCGGCGCGTATGTTTTGCAAAATGTTTTGAGCATTTTACCGGAATTGGAGAAACAAGGGGCGGATATAAAAATCATTGCCGTCACTTCGCCGGAATTATTTGAAGATTTAAGAAAGAAAAATCCAAAAAAAGCGATGGAAATTTTATCTGACAAAGAAAGAAAAATAGCGGTGGCACTGCACAATGGCTGGTCCGGTTTTCTACATCCGTTTATTTTGCCGGAAAAATATGAGGAGCGGACGATTGGTGTTGAAACATATTTAAAATCCGGACAAGCGGAGGAGCTTTACGCGTTGGCCGAAATGGACGCGGAATCAATCAAGCAAAAACTATTTAAATTATTATGACATCGGAAGAATTTCGTAAAATTATTTTGAATAGAAAAGATTACAATGGACTATCGTCTGAAGAAGCTGTAAAAAAGCTGGGAGTTTTTGGTCTGAATCAGGGGGTTGAACCCAAAAAGAAAAGCTTTTTTCTGCGCGCTTGGCACATTGCCACAGAACCCATGATGTTGTTATTGATCATTACCGGTTTTGTGTATTTGACCATAGGTGATTTGGCTGAAGCGACGATTGTCTGGTTGTCGGTTTTGCCGATAATGACTATAGAATTTCTTCAAGAGAAAAAAACCGATGAAGCGATTGCCGTGTTAGATAAGATGGCAGTAAAACACGCAAAGGTCTATCGAGATGGCAAGTTGCTGGATTTGGAAATAATTCACATTGTTCCCGGCGATTTAATCTACGTCACTGCCGGAGATCAAATCGCGGCGGATGGCTATCTACTGCGTTCGTTTGGATTGTCTCTTGATGAATCAATTTTAACCGGCGAGTCTTTGACAGTGGTTAAGAGCGAGCTGCCGGAAGATATCGCGCAAATCAACAAAGAAAATCGTTTGCATCAAGGCACGCTGGTGGTGCAAGGCGAAGGGTATATGCTGGTAGAATTGACCGGTTTGCAAACAGCATATGGCAAGCTGGGAAATATTTTGCAAAAAATCGAAAAAACAGACGCTCCTCTGCAGAAAAAAATTCGCCAATTGATTCGATTTGTGGCAATGATAGCTTTGGGCGTGGCTGTAATAGTTGGTTTGATTGTTGGCTACTTTAATGGGTGGAGTGAAGGTGTTTTGGGTGCGCTTACCATGGCAATAACCTTAATTCCCGAAGAGTTCCCGGTGGTCTTTAGCGTTTTTCTAATTATGGGTATGTGGCGTTTGGCCAAAAAGAAATCTTTGGTGCGCGAGATGGTGATGGTGGAAACTTTGGGTTCGGCCACGGTGATTTGTTCGGACAAAACAGGCACATTGACCGAAGGGAGGATGTCTTTGGAAAAGATATATTTTGATAAAAAAGTAATTGATGTATCAGCGCCTATTCAACCGGATGAACCAAGCGAGCTTCGCGCGTCATTGGAGTATTTGATTAAAGCATCTTTGTTGGCATTGGAAAAAGTGGCTGTCGATCCGATTGAAATTGAAATACAAAAGTTTGCTAGATATATAGGTGTTGATGTTGAAAATTTTTACGCCGACCATGATTTGATTAAAGATTCATCATTTGATTCCAAAAGTAAAATGGTGCATCATATTTGGAAAGATAAAAATGGAGAGTGCGCGCAGTATTCCGTGGGAGCTCCGGAATCGATTTTGAATTCCTGCGCGATTACCGAAGAAATAAAAGATTCGGCAAGCGCGGCGAATGAAAAAATGGCCGACGCGGGTTATCGAGTGATTGGCGTGGCTAAAAAAGAGTGCGCTTGCGACGCCGAAATAAACGCGAATGGCGCGGTCTTTGTTGGTCTGTTGGCCATGAGTGATCCACCTCGTAAAGGAGTGAAAGAAGCGATTGGTATGTGCCAAAAAGCCGGCGTGAGAGTCATTATGGTTACGGGAGACAATAAATTGACAGCGCACAATGTGGCAGAGAGCATTGGGATGGTTCATAGTGAAGAAATTTTATGCGGTTCTGATTTGGAAAAATTTTCTCCCGAAGCTTTGAGGGTGGCGGTGAAACGCCATTCCATTTTCGCGCGAGTTCTACCGGAACAAAAATACGCAATTGTAAAGGCCTTGCAGAGTCATGGTGAAATAGTGGCCATGACCGGCGATGGAGTGAATGACGCGCCCGCACTGCGCCAGGCCGACATTGGAATTGCCATGGGTTTGCGCGGAACCGAAGTTGCGCGCGCCGCTTCCGGGATGGTTCTTATGGACGATAATTTTGCCAGTCTGGTGAGCGCTGTGAAAGAAGGTCGAAGAATTTACGACAACATGCGCAACGCCTTTGTTTTTCTGCTAACATTTCATCTGCCCATTGTTGGTTTAGCAATTCTCCCTCTCATATTCAACCGGTCACTAATTTTTATGCCGATCCACGTTATATTTTTGGAAATTTTGTGCGATCCGGCGGCGGTGCTCGGGTTTGAGCGGGAAAAAGCCCGCAGAAATTTAATGGACGAACCACCGCGCCCGGCCAAAGATCCGCTTATAATTCCTTCGCTGTGGTGGAAAGTGGCGGTGCAGTCGACAAGCATTATTGCGGTAAGCTTTTCCTTCTATTATTATTTTGGCATATATTTGGGCGACCAAGATTTGGGCCGTACTTTTACTTTCGTGTCGCTTGTCATTTCGCAATTATTCTTGATCATTCTCACGCGTGAATGGTCGCAGGTAAAAAGCAACAGATTGCTATTGATAATTCCCTGCATTATTGCTGTGGCTTTGTTTATTATCGTTGCTGTTCCGGGTATTCGCAATTTATTTAGACTGGTTTCTTTAGGCGCCGCTCAATACTTGTTAATTTTTGGGGTTTCGTTTACGGCCATGGGTTTAATAAGCTTGATCGTGAAAAAAAATCATAAATGATAATATGTCAGATGAATTAAAAAAACTTCTTGCTACCCAGCCATCATTCCGTTTGAAGCAGATCCGCACGGCTTTGTTTGATCCGTCCATAAACAGTTATGCGGAGATTACAACTTTGTCAAAAGGTCTTCGTGAAAAAATTAAAGACATGCCTTGGCTCGTTGTAAAATTAAAAACAATACAGGAAAGCAAAATAGATGACACAAAAAAGGCCTTGTTGGAATTGAAAGATGGTGAGATGATTGAAACGGTCTTGATGGGCAGAGAGGGGCGGTATACTGTTTGTGTTTCTTCCCAAGTGGGTTGTTCCATGGCGTGCAAGTTTTGCGCCACCGGGCAGTTTGGTTTTCGCAGGAATTTGACAGTGGAAGAAATTGTTGATCAGGTGCGTTTTTGGATGCGACATGCTTTTGTTTGTCATTCTGAGCAGAGCGAAGAATCCCCAACAAAAGCGTGGGATCCTTCGGCTACGCCTCAGGATGACGGCCGAAAAAAAATCACCAACATCGTGCTTATGGGCCAAGGCGAACCTTTTTTAAACTATGAAAATGTTAAAGAGGCGATAACAATAATTTTGGATAACACTGAAATCGGTCCAAGCAAAATTACTGTTTCCACTGTGGGTATTCCTGCCATGTTGGACAAAATGCTGGAAGATAAAAATTTTCCGGCTGTGCGTTTGGCTATTTCATTGCACAGCGCATTAGATAACGAACGCGGTAAAATCATTCCATCTCACGCTAAAGATTTTATTTCTTTTCTGGTTGATTGGGCTCCGCGTTATCACGCGCGGTTCACCAGCCGAGCATTGTTCCTTGGTTTGGAGTACACCATGCTTGCCGGTGTAAATGATGATGATAAACATCTCAAAGCTCTAATCAAGTTGGCCTCAAAAATGGGGCGCGTGCGCATCAATCTTATTCCGTATAATTGCTCGCCAGATTGTCAATCAAAATCATCTGTCATTCCGAACGAAGTTGAGGAATCCCTTCCACGGTCTTTGCCCTCATTCACCGGTTCGCCCCGCGAAACAATAGAAGCCTGGCACGGCAAATTGCTAAAAACCGGATTTGTTTGCACCATTCGCAGGTCGCAAGGCCAGGACATCGCGGCCGCGTGCGGGCAGTTAAGAAATTTAAATTAACGTTTGAAATAGGCATATGCTCAAAATTAAAATCGTAATTCTGTTTTTGTTCATTTCGATTGCCTCTGTTTGGGGCTATGTAAATTATCAAACATATTGGATGAAACCGAGCGCTGGCGCGCAGGATGTGTCCATTGAAATAAAAGAGGGAGAAAGCGTGGCACAGCTTGCCAATGAACTCAAACAAGCCGAGGTGATAAAAAACATTTGGCTGTTTAAGAGGTATTTGGCTAAAAATGGAATGGATAAAAAATTGCAAGTGGGAACTTTTGTGATGAAGCCGAATATGAATATAAAATCAGTTGCCCTGATTTTGAACGACCCACATATTGCATCCACAAAGGTTTTGTTTAAAGAAGGGGAGACTGTGAAAGATTATGGCGATGAACTGGAAAAATCCGATTTGATGAGATCGGCCGAGTTTCAAGGACTTGTAGGCTATCCGGCGGTGAATTATTGTTTGAATGAAAGCTTGGATAAGCCGAAAGATTTTTCCGACGAATTCGATTTTTTGTTGGATAAACCAAAATGCTTGGGTTTGGAAGGCTATCTTTTTCCCGATACATATTTTTTTGCCAATGACGCGCCAGCCGAAGTGGTAGCCAGAAAAATGTTGGAAAATTTTGGCGTCAAGTTGGATTCTGGATTGCGAGCCGAAATCGCGAGGCAAAACAAAACCATTCATGAAATAATCACCATGGCCTCGCTCATCGAGGCCGAAGCGCGCGAAGAAAGCGACCGCGCTTTGGTGTCCGATGTTTTGTGGCGTAGAAATTCCGTTGGCATGGGGCTAGAGCTGGATTCCACAGTGAATTATTTGACAGGCAACAGTAAACCATCCATTTCTTTTACGGAAAAAGAAATAAACTCATTGTATAACACCTACAAATATCGCGGACTGCCTCCCGGGCCAATAAATAATCCAAGCTTGTCTGCGATTAAGGCCGCCATCTATCCGGAGAAGAATGACTATTGGTTTTTTTTGGCCGACAAAGAGGGGAAGGTGCATTTTGGAAAAACGTTGGAGGAGCACAACCAATTAAAATATAAATATCTTAAATGAGGACGCAAGTATATTCCGATACCAGATTGCGAATCGTGTCAATCGCTTTTATACTCATAGCAATCTTCATCATTGCCCGTCTTTTTATTTTGCAAATAATGCAACATGAATATTATTCCACCTTTGCCTTGAGTAATCATGAAATTTATGAAAAATTGCATCCCAGGCGCGGGCAGATTTTTTTTAAAGACGCGCGAACGGGCGATGAATACGCGGCGGCGGTGAACAGACAATATCACACCGTATATGCCGTGCCTTATGAAATCTCCAAGGAAGACGTGCAAAATATAGCCGATAAAATAGCGGTAATTCTTGTCTATGATGAAACCAAGAAAAAAGCCTTGATTGAAAAAATATCAAAAGATAACGATCCGTATGAGCCTATAGAAAAAAAGGTGACTGATGAAATAATGCAAAAAATTGAAGAGGAAAAGCTCAAGGGCATATATTCGGTGCAAGAAGAGCAACGGTATTATCCGGAAAATGAAGTAGCGGCTTCGGTGTTGGGTTTTTTTGGCTTTGATAAGGATGGCAATCCCACCGGCCGTTATGGCGTGGAAGGTTATTGGGATGAAATCTTGGCCGGCAAAAGCGGTTTTTTGTTTGGAGAGAAGGGGGCTAAAGGCAGTTGGATTCCACTGGCCGGCAGAATTACCCAGAACGCGGAAAACGGAGCCGATGTTGTGCTCACGATTGACCGGGCATTGGAATATAAAGCTTGTGAAATTTTGAAAAAGGGATGGGAAGAGTATGGGGCCAAAAGCGCGGCCATGATAATTATGGATCCCAAAACTGGAGCTGTGTATGCCATGTGCAGTTATCCCGATTTTAATCCGAATGAATATTCCAAGGTGAAGGATTTTAGCGCGTATAACAACAGCGCGGTATTTACTCCCTATGAGCCCGGTAGCGTGTTTAAACCGCTCACCATGGCAATGGGAATCGATCAAAACACGTTAGACCCAAACACGACATTCACCGATCCGTGCGAGCGCAAAATAGATAATTTTACTATTCACAATGCTTTAAATAAATGTTACGGAACGATTTCCATGACCGAGGTCTTGGAAAATTCAGTAAATACTGGTATGATTTGGGTGCAAGAAAAATTGGGAATACAGAAATTTCGTGAATATGTTGATAATTTCGGTTTTGGAGCAAAGACCGGAATAGCGGTGGACACGGAATCGGCCGGAGACGTATCGGCATTGAAAAAAAAGAGCGCGGTGTATGGCGCGACCGCTTCGTTCGGTCAAGGCATCACTGTCACGCCCATTCAGTTGGCTATGGCCTATTCGGCTTTGGCAAATGACGGCTTAATGCCAAAACCTTATGTGGTGGATGAAGTACGATATGAAGGCGGGCGAGTGGAAAAAACCGAACCACAAATCGTCGCTCAAGTTATTTCACCTCGCACTGCCAAACTGATCACCGGTATGATGGTTGCTGTGGTGGAAAAAGGCCACGGAAAAAAAGCAAAGCTCGATGATTATTATTTGGCCGGCAAAACCGGCACGGCGCAGATTTCGGGTAAGGGCGGATATTCCGAAGAGACCAATCACACGTTTGCCGGCTATGCGCCGGCTAATGAGCCCAGATTTGTATTGGTGGTGAAATTTGAAGAACCAAAAAGAGCGTGGGCCGAAGAAACGGCTGTGCCGGCGTTTAAGGATATCGCGGAGTTCGCGTTGAAGTATTATGGAGTGAAAGGTGATCGATAAAAAATTTTCAATTTTCAATTTTTAATTTTCAATCAATTATCAATCAACAATGAACAATTTTCACAAAAGGCAAATCGGTTCGTCCGGGCGAGTCGGAACGTCTAATAGATTAGGCAAACTCGATTTTTGAAAATTGAAGCATTGAAAATTCAATGAAAATTAAAAATTGAAAATTATCAAGATATTATGTTAAAAAAGACCATTCAAAAACTACTGCATTATTTCTCCAAAAAAATAATTCTAAAATATCATCCCGAAATTGTTGGTATCACAGGTTCAATCGGCAAAACTTCCACGAAGGAGGCTGTCGCCATGATTTTAAGTACGCGATTTAAAATTAGAAGCAATTATAAAAATTACAATAATGAAATTGGTTTGCCTCTCACCATTATTGGCGTTGAAAAAACTCCGTGCAAATCAATATTTGGCTGGCTAGTTGTTTTTGTAAAGGCCTGCGCGTTATTGATTTTAAAAAATAGAAATTATCCGCAAGTTTTGGTTTTGGAAATGGGTGCGGATAAGCCGGGCGACATTGAATATCTGACGGGCATTGCGCCATGCAAAGTGGGGGTGCTCACGTATATTTCACACGCGCACACGGAATTTTTTAAAACAATAAATAAAATAGCCCAAGAAAAAAGAGTTATTATCACTCATCTGAAAAAAGAAGGGTTCGCGGTTTTGAATTTTGACAATCCCGTTGTGATGGAAAATGCCCCCAAAACCAAAGCGCAGGTTTTGACTTATGGTTTTAAAGAGGGAGCGGACTATCAAGCTACCGATGTCAATTTGATCTTCGATCCGCAAACGGGTTGGCCCGCGGGTTTGAATTTCAAAGTTTTGCACCAAGGAAGCATTGTGCCGGTTTTTTTGCCGGGTCAGGTGGCGGAACATTTGATTTATTCCGCTTTAGCGGGTATTGCCGTGGCCGGCACCTTTGGTATAAACATCGTAGAGGCGGTGAATGCTTTGCGTGATTTGAAACCGTTAGCCGGTCATATGCGCCTGATTGCGGGAATCAAAAATACATTGATCATTGACGATACATATAACTCCAGTCCGGATCCGTCCAAATCCGCTTTGGAAACTTTGACCAAAATAAATATTAAGCACGTGGCTGAAAGATACGCGGTGCTGGGTGATATGTTGGAGCTTGGCGCCGAAACGGAAAATTTGCATCGCGAAATTGGCATGAGAGTGGCCGAGCATGGGATAGATTTTCTTATCACTGTGGGCGAAGCAAGCAAGCATACTGCCGTATCCGCGCGCGAGGCCGGTTTGGACGAGCATCGTGTGGCAACATTCGCCGATAGCGCTACTGCCGGGAAATTTTTGCAGGATATAATAAAAGAGGGCGATGTTATTTTAGTGAAAGGTTCGCAAGGCGCGCGCATGGAAAAAATTGTGAAAGAAATTATGGCCGAACCTTTGAAATCTTCGGAGTTGCTGATTAGACAAGAGCCGGAGTGGGTGGGTTGACAAAATGCCGTTTTTAGTGTACAATCACACCAATCTGCTACTTAGCGGTAGCGGATTTTTGATTGAAATAACATAAAAATGTATTTGGTCAATTGTCATCCTGAATTTATTTCAGGATCTCTGTCAAATTAGCCAAAAATTTACCGACAGAGATGCTTGAAACAAATTCAGCACGACAGCTTGGAATCTGATGTAATATGCTAAATATTCGAAACGTCGCAATTATAGCCCACGTTGACCACGGCAAAACCACGCTCGTGGATGCTTTGTTGCGCCAATCCAAGACAAAATTAAATAAGGATGTGGTTGATACGACTTGTATTATGGATAGCAACGACTTGGAAAAAGAGCGTGGAATCACCATTTTTTCAAAAAATGCTTCTGTGCAATGGGGCGACACCAAGATCAATATTATTGACACCCCCGGCCACGCGGATTTCGGCGGAGAAGTGGAGCGCGTGTTGAGTATGGCCGATGGCTGTTTGCTTTTGGTGGATGCCAAAGAAGGCCCTATGCCCCAAACCAGATTTGTTTTGAAAAAAGCTCTGGCCAGAAAAATGAAAATAATTGTTGTGATAAATAAAATTGACAAAGCCGATGCCAGACCTGATTTCGTTTTGGACAAGACTTTTGATTTGTTTTGCGAGTTGGGAGCGGACGACAGCTATTCCGATTTTCCCGTGGTGTATGCTTCGGCCAAACAAGGCAAGGCCGGTAACGTGCCGGATATTTCCCAAATGAATGACATTCTTCCGGTTTTTGATGCCATTCTTCAGTATATTCCGGCTCCAACCGGCGACGCGGAAAAGCCGTTGCAAATGCTCGTCACCACCATTTCGGGTGATGATTTCAAAGGGCGCATTGCCACCGGACGAATTCACAATGGCAAAATAAAAACAGGGCAAGAAATTATGCACATAGACCGAGAAGGAAAAATGAAAAAGCGTCGGTTAGTATCCTTGATGAGTTTTCAGGGTTTGAACAGAGTTGAAGCGACCGAAGCGGAAGCCGGTGATATAGTAGCGATTTCAGGGGTTCCGGAAATAACAATTGGTGAAACAATTGCCGATGCTATCAATCCGGTTGCTTTGCCGGTTCTAAAGATTGACGAGCCGACAGTGAAGATGACATTTTGCGTGAACGATTCTCCGTTTGCGGGTAAAGATGGCTTGTATAGCACGTCGCGCCAAATTCGCGAAAGGCTTTTTAAAGAATTGGAAACTGACATGGCCTTGCGTGTGGATGACAGCACGGATGGAGATTGGATAGTTTGCGGCCGTGGAGAATTGCATCTGGCGATTTTAATTGAACGCATGCGTCGCGAGGGGTTTGAGTTTCAGGTCTCCCGTCCCCAAGTGATTACAAAAGAAATTGACGGCATAAAAATGGTGCCTTTTGAACAAATTTTTGTGGAAGTGCCGGAACAATTTTCCGGCGCGGTGATTCAGTCGCTTGGCGTTCGCCATGGCGAGATGAGCGAGATGCGCGTGGAAAACGGTATCTGTTTTTTGGAATTCATCATTCCCACCCGCGGTTTATTTGGATATAGAAATGAATTTTTAACAATCTCCAAAGGCATGGGAATTTTGAACACGTGCTTCGCGGAATATAAAAAGGATCCGGGGAATTGGAAAGAGCGCGAACAAGGTTCGCTCGTGGCGCACGAAACAGGCATCACTCGCTTATATGGAATTTTGAATGTGCAAGATAGGGGAGTGATGTTTATTGGTCCGAGTGCGGAGGTTTATATGGGGCAAGTGGTTGGTCAAAACGCGCGTCAAGGCGATATCCGTGTTAATGTTTGCAAGGAAAAACAGCTATCCAACATGCGCTCCAAAGGCGATGGTTCGGCAGAACATTTCAACACTCCGCGCATAATGGGCTTGGAGGATGCTTTGGAATATATCGGCGACGACGAGCTGGTGGAAGTGACGCCAAAAAGTATACGCATTCGCAAAATGATTTTGGATGAAAACGAAGCCAAAAGGGTGGCAAAAGGAATATCCTAACGCTTCTCCCCCTTATCAAGGGGGAGTGTAGAGGGGGTCGGTTGCGTCATTGCGAGGACCCGTCTAGGCGGGGACGAAGCAATCTTATTGCCGTTTACATTGACTCTCAATATAATTTTTGATATATTTATCATGTTTCGCTTCGTCGGTCATGCTTGCTCGGCGCAGCGTAGCGAAGCTGAGGCCCGTTCGTCTAACGGCTAGGACACCGCCCTCTCACGGCGGTAATAGGGGTTCGATTCCCCTACGGGCTACAAAAATACAGACCGGCTATCCGGTCTGTATTTTTGTATCACTTTACAACCAAATACGAACCTATTTTGAAAAAAATTATTAGGGGTTTATGGTGTGTAGGGGCTGGCCGCCCCTACGACCCCGCTGTCGGGCAAAAATTCCCTCCCCAAACCCTTTCCTTTTTGCCCGCCCGAATTTGTTGTCTTTTTGCCACTCGCTTCGGCGAGCGGACACTATAGATCCCCACCTAACAATTTTGTTCGAAAAAGGTTCGTGCCACGTTGTAAAGCCATACAAAATGAAAAATCCGCTTATTACAGCAGATTTCTTATCTCATCTTTTCTGTTTATACTCTTTATGCTATACTTGACTTACGAGCGAAAGGTTGGTATGCTGCTCAATCAACTAATTTATGACCCTAGTAAAAAAAGCCAAAGATCAATTAATTAAATTTTTGATTGGAAAAACTTCTGTGCCAAGAGGGTTGGTTGAGTTAAACCAATACTTTCGTCTGTATGGTCCTATTAGTTTTCGGCGTGAACATGGTGAAAATGGGACACTGATCGCCATCAGTAACAATTTTAGATATGGTTCAATCGTTACTTCCGGTCAAGATTTGAAAACTTTAGATAGCAACATCAAAGATGCGATTTTGACTTCTTTTGAAATTCCGTCTTCCTATGCGAAGGAAGCGAACATTCATAAAACTTCCGACAAGCAAGAAGAGTATGCCCTCGCTTAGTGAATTACCCGGAGAGATAAAACGTAATAAATTTATCCGAGCGCTTCAACGTCTCGGATTTATTATAGATGAAACCGGCGGTGCGGGCAGTCATTATAAAGCGCGCTGGATTAAATCTCAAAAATCAATCACAATTCAGTCAAAATACTATGAAAAAGAAACATTTGATATATGCGATTCTGCCCGCTCTTGCCCTTGCATTATTGATTGGTGGTGTTGCTCGCGCGGCTACAATAAGCGCAAATGCGAACAATCCATTCAGCAAAATTGCCTCGGCCATAGCGCAGAAATTCAATTTGAATGCTGACGATGTACAAAAGGTTATAAATGAAGTTAAGACGGCTGATCGTATGAAAGTGGCAAAAAAACGTCTATAATGGGTTGAGCCAATCGCGCAAGCGATTAAAGACGGCAAGTTAACTCAAGCTCAAGCGGATCTTATCAAATCAAAGAATGAAGAGATAAAAACTGCCATGATGAACGCGAAAGATCTTTCCAAAACAGAGAGAAACGCGGTCATGAAAACACAAATGGAGTCTTTGAAGAAATGGGCGGTGGATAATAATATTCCGGAGCAATACGTTTTGTTTCACGGGGGATTTGGCAGAGGCCTATTCGGCGCCAAGGGTTTCGGAGGCCAAGGGCAGGCTAAAACCAATTAATTAGTAGTGAGAAGCAATTTTATTGGGTAAATTTTAGCTAAAATAGATAATTACAAACGCCTTGCGTTGCGAACGTGAGGTGTTTTAAAGTCATTTTAAAACTAATTTGATACCTAGTGTAGTGAGTGGTTGTAAATTGACCAAACCCTCGCCATCAAGTAGTATAGACTCACAGGATTGTAAAAATCTCTATGATTAAAAAAATATTATTTTGGTTAGGGATTCTTTTGGTCGCCGGCGCCATCTCAATGTTTTCCATAAAGTTTTTTGGCGGAGAAGATAGTTGGATTTGTCAAAAAGGACAATGGGTGAAGCGTGGAAATCCCAGCGCTCCCATGCCTACATCGGGTTGCGAAGCTCCCGCGAAAAAAATCGAAGAAAAAGAAGTGATAGATGTGCAAGAGCGATATGGCAAAACACAAACCAACGAATCCCGCTTGCACAGTCCATCTGCCAATCAAGTGCTTACAAGCCCCCTAAAAATAGCGGGCGAATTGCCGTCGTCTTGGTATTTTGAAGCGAATGCCGTGGTCAAACTGTATGATGCCGATGGTGTCTTGCTCATTGCTTCGCCAATGACCGCGCAGTCGGAGTGGATGGAGCCGAATATTTATGTGCCATTTGCCGCTGAAATTTTTTTCAATGAGCCGGACACTCCAACCGGCACTCTTGTTATCATCAATGATAATCCTTCCGGATTGCCGGAAAATGAAAAATCGGAAATGTACTCGGTGAAATTTTGGCCGACCGTGAACGTGTATTTCAATTCCGGAACAGCGGACATTTGTGAAAGCGTATTATCAACCTCGCGATTTGTTAGGCCGACGAAAGCCATCGCGCGCGCCGCGTTGGAGGAATTGTTAAAAGGTCCGACCGATGAAGAAAAGCAAAAAACTCTCTTCACTTCAATTCCGGAGAATGTAGAAATCCAATCTTTGACAATCGAAGAAGGGATTGCCAAGGTGGATTTTTCCAAAGAGTTAGAGCAGGGGGTTGGCGGATCGTGTCGCGTGATTGCCATTCGTTCACAAATAGAAAAGACTCTCATGCAATTTGATACCGTGAAAAAAGTAGTTATTTCAATCGATGGGCGAATCAACGATATTTTACAGCCCTAAATTATCATCATGAACCAGCCGTTAAATTACAAATTTTATCATAGTTCAGAAACGGCCTGGGACGCGCTGTACGAGGCTATTTTAGGAGCGCAAAAAAATATTTTTTGGGAAGTCTATACGTTGATTGATGACACGGCGGGCAATAGATTTATGGATGCCCTTTGCGCGAAAGCGCGCGCCGGAGTGGAGGTAAAAATTATTGTTGACGGCGTTGGAAGTTTGTCTCTTTCTAGCCTGGCTACAGCGAGATTACAATCTGCGGGAGTCAACATTGTATGGCACAACAAGTTCAAATTTGATCATCGTCCGAAAATTCTTTTTTCTCGCCTGTGGCATCGCAACCATCGCAAATTACTAATCATTGATGAAAAAATAATATTCGTGGGTGGGGTTAACGTGGAAATTGCCGCGAGTGGCTGGTATGATCTTCATATGAAATTTGTAGGGGAAGAAATGGCCAAATCTCTGCTTAACAGTTTTGCCGGAAGTTACGTGAGTTGTGGCGGGCGCAAACGAGATGTGGCAAGATATTTGAAAATTAAACGGAAAAAGTTTTCGCTTAAAGATAGCCCCATCAATTTTTTTTCGCATTCACCGTCGAATAATTTGCGCAACCCTTTTTTGTTGCGCCGCCTTTTTTGGCGGGCATTGCGCACGGCGAAAGATACATTCAATTTGGCCACTCCATATTATGCGCCCGACGTTCAGTTTCTACAGCTCATTTCCCGCGCCGTAAGGCGAGGAGTTAAGGTAAGCATTATCTTGCCATGGCGGCCCGATTTAAAGTTTATGCAATGGGTCGCGCACACGTTTTATGGTTTAACGCGCAAAGCCGGCGGCGAAATATATTTTCTACCGCGCATGAATCACGCCAAAAGTTTTACGGTTGACGGTTCTCTTGGAATGGTGGGGAGTGTTAATCTTACGCCTCGCAGTTTTTTCGCCAATCAAGAGGTCGCTGCTTTTTTTACCGATCCAAACATGGTGGAAGATCTGAAAGGAATATTTAGTTTTTGGAAGAACGAGGCATATCCGCTTTCCGACGTGGGCTGGGGTAAAAGAGGCTGGTACAGGAGGGTTCGCGAATGGTGGATGAGAAAAATCAGTGATTATGTTTGATGAATCAAAGAAAAAATTCTTGCTTCATAGTTGTTGCGCGCCATGCAGTGTCGCGATTATAGATGAACTGAAAGATCAATTTGATTTGACCGTATTTTTTTACAACCCGAATATCTTTCCGCTAGAAGAATATCTCAAAAGAAAAACGGAGGTTATGCGAGTTTGCGGAGATTGTAAAGTTCCCGTGGTTGATATGGATTATGAAGCTGATCAGTGGCACGGAAAAGTGGCCGAAGGGTTGGAGAACGTGGAAGAAGGCGGTGAAAGATGCTCATTGTGTTTTAGGTTCCGTTTGGCCAAATCGGCGGAATACGCGGCGAAGAACAGTTTTGAATTCTTTGGGTCAAGTTTAACAAGCGGTAGAAACAAAAAAGCCGAAGTGATCAATCCCATCGGCCAAGAGTTCGCCAAATTATATAAAATTAATTTTTTTGATGTGGATTGGAAGACTGGCGGAAGGCAGGAAAAGGGAAGTAGAATTGCGTCGACCAAAAATATTTACAGGCAAAATTATTGCGGATGTAAATTTTCACTGCCAAAGAACATCTGATTTATTATTTTGCATCTTCCATATAAAGTATTGTTCGAGTGTTTCCATGCCCGTGTTTTATTTTGGCGGTTTTTATAGTCTTATCTTCCAACAGCCGTTCGATTTTTTCCGGCCATTCAATGACACAGACATTATCCGGCATGCCCAAGAAATCTTCCACTCCAATATCTATCAATTCTTCCTCGTTTTTTAGGCGATAGGTGTCAATATGCACTAGTTTATTAATTACTCCTTGGTCATTGTCAATTTCATATACATTCATCAGAGCAAACGTCGGGCTAGTCACATCTTTCTTAATGCCCAAACCCAAAGCCAGACCTTTAACCAAGCTGGTTTTTCCGGCGCCTAAATCCCCATGCAAACACAAAATATCTCCACCATTGAGGTCGGCGGATATTTTTTGTCCGAATTCCATTGTTTCGTGGAGTGATTTTGAAATAATTTCCATATGTGTAATAATATGCCATTTTGCGATAAAAATCAAGCTTCAAGCTATTGCGCTTTTTCCGCGCTCTTTGTATAATAATACAAATAGAGCGTATTTTAGTTATAAATTTTTATATATGCAAGAAGAACCTTTAAATAAAGAAGGGCAAACATCGGTGCTCTCGAATTCGCCGATCTCATCCCCAGTCCCAAACTCAGCACCGACTCCCGCTCCAAATCCCGCGCCTTTCGCCACGCCCTCAGCCAGCCCTGCCCCCGCATCCGTTCCAGCCCCTGCGTCAGTGCAAGTGCCACCACCAACAAATATAAACGCCGATTTATTACCGCACAAGAGTTTGTTTTCTAAACTTATATGGGTTTTTGTTTTGGTTGTCCTGGGTATTTTAATTATTGGTGGAGCAGGTTTGGTTGGGTATTTAATGTCTCGCACTCAAGAGAAAGGTGTTGGCGAAAGTACTGCGCCGGCTGGTATGAGTACCGGAACAATTCCTGAAAACGCCGTCACTGGCGAGGAGGGTGCGGTGGAGCCCGAGGCGAGTGGTGAAGATATTCCGCCCGTGGAAATGCCTGCAGGAACCGAACAAGGAGGTGGGGCCGGACAAGGAGAATCAGTCGCGCCCTCCGGCGGAGCTGTGAATCCTCCGGAACAACCGGTGGCGGATGTTCCCGCTGTTCAACCCCCGGCTGATGAAAGTTTGCCGCCGCAAAATATTTTAAGCGCCGGCACCATCACAGCCTCGCTTGACTCATCAAATCCAAAAACAAAAGTTGTAGCCGGAATAAGCACAGTTGATGTTGTGGCTTTCAAACTTGCCGCCAAAAACGAGACGTTTAAAATTACCGATGTCTCTTTGGCATTGAACGATATAAGCGTGATTAAAAGTATTCAGAGCGTTGCCTTGAATTATGGCGGCCAAGAAGTTATTAAAATGAATATCACGCCCGAAGCCGTGTCCAAAAATTTAATTGTCTTTAATAAGTTAAACTTGTCTTTGTCTCCGTCATCGGCCAAAACTTTGACGGTTTCATATCAGCTGAATGATGTGTCGGATGAATTTATGAGCGGAAAAGACGTGCGCACGGCGCTTTACGCAATGAAAGCAGTAGATATGAAAAGTAAAACATTTATATACAGCAGTCCGCTCAAAGGAAATTCTGTCTATGTTTACAAAACCTATCCCACCATCTCGTCGGTGGCTCTTTCCAGCGCCAGTCTTGTCAAAGGAATAAACACGCTCGGAAAATTCAGTGTGGCAAACAGTGGTGGGAGTAAATTGGGTTGGAGAAGAATGACCGTAACTTTCAAATGTAGATTTGACGCCATGACTTGCCGTTTGAGCTACGGAAATCCGGTGATAAAGACTGATGGTTTATATAATCTGGAAGTTTTGGGGCCGGGCGTTGCTCCCGGAGAAGAGAGACAAGATTTGTTGGTGAAAAGCATCAATCTGTATCGCATAGACAATATTGGTTTTGTTACAAATCAGATCTTAGTGCCCGGCACATGGCAGTTCGAGCATTATTCCGACGGGACGGTAAAGGGGATATTTATTGCAAACGCCGATCAAGAGGTGGCCGGAACAAAAACATATTATTTAAAGGGAGATGTGTTGCCGAATTTGGTTGCCAATGATTTTGTTTCTTCGCAAATTGCCAATCCATCCAAGGCGATTGTGTCTGTGGCCGGCTCCGGACAAAAGCAAATGAACGCGGATACCTCGCTCGTATGGACCGATTTTTCCGCAACAAGTCATACTTTAACAAGTGGAGATTGGCACAATGATTATTTAATAAAGAACTTGCCAAGCGCCGAGCAAATAGTTGTCAATACTGCCTTTAACAAACAATTATAATTATGGCTTTAACTATTGAGGAGGTTAGGAAAATTGGCCAACTTGCGAGAATTGAACTTACTAAGAAAGAAGAAAAAAGACATGCCGAAACCATTTCGGCCGTATTGGATTACATGAAAATTTTGAACGAAGTGGACACAGCCGACGTGGAGCCGACTTGCCAAGTGACCGGTTTGGAAGATGTTTGGCGAGAAGATGTTCCGCTTGGTTGTAATATAAGAACGGAATTAATCAAGCAAATGCCGGAAGTGGAAAGCAATGAGCTGGTGGTGCCGGCGGTGTTTGAATAAATTAGAAATTGACAACAAAACATGATATACATTTTATGGAAAAACTGAATGAATTAACAATTAAACAAGCACAAGATGATTTAAAAAAGAAAGAGTTTTCCTCTGTTGAACTAACAGAGGCATGTTTGAAAAGAATCAAAGAGCGAAATAAAGATATCAATGCCTTCATCACTGTTTGTGAAGAGAGCGCCTTGGAAGAAGCAAAAAAAGCCGACGAGATGCTTGGGCAAGGAATCGGCGGGCCATTAACCGGCATTCCTTTTTGCGCGAAAGATTCCATCTCCACCAAGAATGTGCGCTCAACCGCGGCCGCTAAAATTTTGGATAATTATATTCCGCCATTCAACGCCACGGTTATAGAAAAAATTAGAAAACAGGGTGGGGTATTACTCGGAAAAAATAATTGTGACACTTTCGGACATGGGGCGAGCAACGAGAATAGCATGTATGGGTCGGTGCGTAACCCTCACGATTTAGACAAAGTGTCCGGTGGGTCATCTGGGGGAACGGCCGCGTCAGTGGCAGACAACATGTGTGTGTATGGCATTGCCGAAGACACCGGCGGTTCCATTCGTCAGCCGGCCAGCTTTTGCGGAATCGCAGGTTTGCGACCAAGCTATGGCCGTAATTCTCGCTATGGCATAATGCCCATGG
Organism: Patescibacteria group bacterium; assembly: GCA_018812905.1. Classification (GTDB taxonomy): domain Bacteria; phylum Patescibacteriota; class Patescibacteriia; order Magasanikbacterales; family GWA2-37-8; genus JAHJCN01. The sequence goes on along the minus strand of JAHJCN010000041.1, from coordinate 20,263 downwards.
CTTCATCTTTGGATACCGTTGGTCCTATGGCCAAAACCGTGGAAGACACAGCTATAATAATGGAGCAAATTGCCGGACAAGACTCGCTGGATGCCACAACAGTGTCCGGTGCTGTTCCGGAATATACCAAAATTTTAAATAAAAGCATAAAGGGATTGCGTGTTGGAGTTCCAAAGGAATATTATGAAGCTCCGGGAATGGACGGTGAAGTACTGGAAATAACGAAATTAAAAATTAAGAAGTTAGAAGAATTAGGTTGTGAGATTGTTGATGTGTCATTACCGCATACAAAATATGCCATCGCTGTTTATTACATTGTCGTACCGTGCGAAGTGAGCTCAAATCTGGGCCGTCTTGATGGTGTGCGTTATGGCGTTCGCGTTGAAACAGATAATCTTTTTGATTTATACGCTCGTTCGCGCGCGCAAGGTTTCCATGAGGAAGTGAAACGGCGTATTCTGATTGGCACCTATGCGTTATCTGCTGGATATTACGATGCTTATTATAAAAAAGCACAGCAAGTACGCACACTCATTCGTCAAGATTTTGATAAAGTTTTTAAAGATGTTGATGTTTTAATTGCCCCAGCATCGCCTTTTCCGGCTTTTACGATTGGCGAGAAAGTAGCAGATCCCATGCAAATGTATTTGGCCGATGTTTTTACCACTCCAGCCGGGCTTGCGGGCATTCCCGGTCTTTCGGTTCCGGGTGGTAAGACAAAGTCCGGTTTGCCGGTTGGAATTCAGATTATGGGACCGATGATGGGGGAAGGTGTTTTGTTAAATATTGGATCAAATATCTGTTAATTCAATATTGTTGATAATATGACCAAAGAAAAATCAGGAGAGTTTGGTGATCCGAGTAACGTTAGCAGTGATGACGAGGGAGATGAAGAAGGCGGTGTTTTCGAAATAGACAATCCAAGACTTAACTTAGTGAACAAAAAAGCTGTTCAATTGGAGTTAAAGAACATTCTGGCTCTGAGTGATGAAGAAAAGGAAATTTTATTCGCAACCGCCCAAAGCATCTCAATCCCAAAAAAAATTAGTAGCCACTTTGTTCTAACTCCGTTACTTGAGACATTTGAACGATTGTTGGATGATAATGATTTCGACAAAGCATTGAATGACGACTTCGAAAGGCAAAAAGGTGAGGTGGTTAAATCGGCTCTTGAAGATCGAGAAAATGCCATGGCGGCCATAGCCGCAAATCGTTTGCGTGCTTTAAACGTCTCATTATCCAAAATATCCGGAGGTGGCAAAAAAGGTGGAAGCCAAAATTTAAATTAATATTTATGCCAAAAATAAAGGAGAGGAAACAGTTTTTAATTTCCACTGCCGGCGAGGCGGTGAATTATCGCGACAGTTGGCGCATTTTTAAAATTATAACCGAATTTGTTGAGGGCTATCAATTTTTGACGCAATTCAAAAAAGAAGTAACCATCCTTGGCTCGGCTCGTCTGCCTAAAAATAATAAATACTACCAGATTGCCGAAGACCTCGGTCGTCTGCTCGGAAAAAACAAGTTTACCACAATCACCGGCGGTGGCCCGGGCATTATGGAAGCGTCCAATAAGGGAGCCGCGGAAACAGGCGGTGAATCGGTTGGTCTCAACATTCAGCTTCCGATGGAGCAGCGCACAAATGCATACGTAAACAAATCCGTGGCTTTCAATTATTTCTTCACGCGCAAAGTGATTCTCACTTCGCCCGCTAATGCCTTTGCTTTTTTTCCCGGCGGTTTTGGCACATTGGATGAGTTTTTTGAAGTGGCGGATTATATTGAGATGGGTCAAATGGAAAAAACAGGAATGGTTTTAGTTGGCAAAGATTTTTGGGAACACCTGATGAATTTTTTGAAAAAGAAAAGCATGGAAGAAGCGGGAGCGGTGTCCGCCTCGGATCTTAAAGGTTTTCATATTGTTGATGATGCTGATAGCGCGTTTGCTTTTATTAAAAAATCACCGGATAGGCCACCGGCTTTGCCCGCTCAAGGCGGTGGCAGTTTAGAATGGATGATTTTTCGCATCATGGCCGAGTTGGTGGATGGTTTTGAGTTTTTGACAAAAGTGAAGGATGATGTGACAGTGCTTGGAACAAAAAGCATCTTGCCGGGCACGCCATATTATCAGGCGGCCTATGAGGTTGGCAAAATTTTGGCAAAAAATAAATTTTCAGTTGTCACCGGCGGCGGTCCGGGTGTGATGGAGGCTGCAAGCAAAGGTGCTTTTGAAGCCGGCGGAGAAAGCATTGGTATCAATATGCGTTTTGAAAGGGGCGAGCGACGTAATAATTATCTCACGCGATCCATCGGTTTCTATTTTCCATTTGTACGTAAGCTCATCATCACCGCTCCGTCAAAAGGTTTTGTATTTTTTCCCGGGGGTTTCGGGACTCTGCATCAACTTTTTGAGCTCCTAACTTTAATCGAGACCCGCAAGATCGCGCCGGTGCCGATTATTTTGTACGGATCAAGATTTTGGCAACCGCTTTTGGACTATATTCATAAACTTTTCGTGGATTTTAAAACAATTTCTCAAGAAGATGAGCTTTATATTCGCGTCATTGATCGTCCGCGAGATGTTTTGGAATATTTAAAATAATGATCCCTTACTTTAAGTTAACTTCAATCGCTTTGGGCCCCATACAAATTCAAGTATGGGGTTTAGTGGTGTCCTTTGGCATCATTGCGGGTGTAGCAGTGGTCTATCTGCTCGCAAAAAAATATGCGCTGTCCACAAATGTCGTTTTGGATATGGCTATTTGGGCGGTTATCGGAGGGTTGATTGGCGGAAGAATTTTTTTTGTACTTTTCTATTCGCCGGATTATTTTCTTCAGTACCCTTTAGATATCTTTAAGTTTTGGCAAGGCGGGGCGTCTTCTCTTGGTGGATTTGTCGGCGCTTTTGTAGCTGTTTGGATTTATTTAAAAAAATATCATTTTTCTTTTAATGAAATCCTACCATATTTGGATATTTTGTCGCTTGGCTTGTGGTTGGGTTGGGGTATCGGGCGAATTGGATGTTTTTTTATCCATGATCATATTGGAAAATTGAGTAATTTTTTCTTGGCGGTGGATTTTTCTTTTGTTGTTCCGTATGGAGCGCGGCACGATTTGGGGCTTTATGATTCTTTGCTTGGGTTTCTTCTTTTTATCGTTTTTATTTTACTCTCAAAAAAATTGATACGATTGTGGGCAGGTCTTGTTGCGTTTTGGTCATTTGTATGCTACGCGATAGTAAGATTTTTTCTGGATTTTTTGCGCGCCACGGATTTAGATTACATTGACGCTCGTTATGCGGGTCTAACTCCCGCGCAATGGGGATCAATCATATTTTTGGCCTCCATATTGACTTTATCGTTGTTTTGGAATAAAATTATGTCTGCAAAGGAAAAATAAAATGTCATCCTGAGCGTAGTGAAGCATCTAATTCAATTCGAGGGGATCCTTCGTTACACTCAGGATGACATTTTGTAGCAATCTTAGTTAAAGGTGGAGGGTTCGCCTAGTGGTCTATGGCGCCGCCCTGGAAAGGCGGTTGGTCGCAAGGCCTCGAGAGTTCGAATCTCTCACCCTCCGCGTATTGGATAAAAAAGAGATGAGAAGTTTATACCCCGGAGCGAAGCGAAGGGGTAAATCTCTCACCCTCCGCGTATGAAAATACGCCCCTAAATGGGGTGCGTTTTCATATTTGGATAGAAAGAGATGAGAAGACTGTGTCTAAGCAAAGAGAGGATTGATAGTTTACTTTCCGCGATTTTTCTGCTAGCATACCGCTAAAGAAAGAATTAATTCATTTTTGTACATCAAATATATGTCGCAAACAGTAATTACAATCGTCGTCTTGTTTATCATTTTTGGATTACGCATTGTCAAACAATACGAAAAAGGCGTGGTATTTCGCCTAGGTAAAATAGTGGGAACCAAGGAGCCGGGTCTGAATTTTATTATCCCGTTCATTGATATTTTGCGTAAAGTGGATTTGCGCACCATCACCATGCCAATTCCCACGCAAAAAATTATCACCAAAGATAATGTGTCCGTTGATGTTTCAGCCGTGGCATATTACAAAGTGGTGGATTCGGTAAAAAGTATCGTGTCCATTGAAAATGTAATGAGTGCCATCAATCAAATCGCGCAGACTTCCGTGCGCAACATTGTGGGAAAATTTCAATTGGATGAAATTTTGAGCGAAAGGGTGATTATTAACAAAGAAATTGCCGCAGTGTTGGATGCACACACCGAAGGATGGGGCGTGGTGGTGCCGGTGGTGGAAATTAAGGATATTGAATTGCCGGAGAGCATGCAAAGAGCCATGGCCAAACAAGCCGAAGCCGAGCGTGAAAAACGCGCCAAAATCATCGCGGCCGAAGGCGAGTTCCTATCCGCTCAAAAATTGGCCGAAGCAGCTGACATTATTGCGGCGCATCCGGTGGCCTTGCAACTGCGCAATCTGCAGACCATGGCCGAGATCAGTGTGGAAAAGAATTCCACAATTATTTTTCCGGCACAAATGATGAGTACGATAGCGGAAATAAATAAGTTCGTAAACGCTGAAGGTTTGACAAAATAATTTTTGAAATAAAAAAAGCACATCAGGTATCCGCCTATGTGCTTTTTTGTTTGTTTTTAAATACTAATCCTCGCGTCCAGTACTTTCGCCCCCCGCCCATCAAGCAAAATCAAAAGTGGATTAATATCCAATTCTTTAATTTCCGGAAAATCCGTCACGAGTTGCGAGAGCCTGCCCAAGTATTCAATCAGCGCGCCAACGTCCATTTTTTTCCCGCCGCGAGCCCCGTTCAATATTTTTGCGGATTTTAATTGTTGCACCATGTCGCGGGCATTGTATTTTGTGATGGGCGCGATGCCAAATGCCACATCTTTGAATACTTCCACATAAACTCCACCTAGCCCCACCATCACGACATTTCCCAGGGTGGCTTCTTTGTTGTTTCCCAAAATCATTTCAATCCCGCTTTCAGCAACCATTTCTTGCATCAAAACTCCGTCTATTTTCGCCTCTGGCGCGTTTTGCTTCACCGTTCGCATCATTTTGTTGTATTTTGGTCGCAGATTATAGGTTGTCACATTCAATGCCACGCCACCAACGTCGCTTTTGTGCAAAATATCATCGGACACGATTTTCATGGCCATTGGGTTGCCAAAATTTTTGATAATTTTTCTTACTTCATCAACGTTTTTTGCCAAAACATTTTGCAATACTGGAAAATTATATGCTCGTAATATTTCCGTAGCGTCATATTCCGGGAGTTCTTTTTTGCCGGAGGCTTTGGCAATCGCCAACAATGTTTTCACTTTTTTCTTGTCGATGTCATTAAAGATCGCGATTTTATCTTTTTTTATTCGGCAATGGGCGTTAAATTTAAAGAGCGCGGTCAGCGCTTTCGCTCCCTGCTCGGGAAAGTTCGCTGTAGCCACTTTGTTTTTTTGCATCATTTGCACACTTGCGGAAACCATCGGACCGCCAATGAAGCTCGCGATGATCGGTTTTTCGGTCTTGGCTTTAATATCAATCAAAACCTGCGCGGTTTTTTCTATTTCCGTCATTGATTGCGGTGTGAGGATTGCCAAGATGCCGTCCACGTTCTTGTCTTTAATTAAAGTTTTTAGAGTATTCCGATAGCGATCGGCTTTGGCATCGCCCAACATGTCAATGGGGTTTTTGATGGCGGCAAATTGTGGCAATATTTTTTGCAGAGCTACGGTTGTTTGTTTTGACAGGTGTGCAAGTTCAAGACCGTTCGCGGCCGCTTCGTCGGCCGCCAAAACACCCGGGCCACCGGCATTGGTGACAATGGCCACTTTATTTCCGGTTTGCAATTTGTTGTGCGCAAAACATCGAGCGTATTCAAACAATTCGGTGTTGCCACTCACACGAATGATACCGCTTTGATGGAAAAGCGCGTCATATGCGGCGTCAGAACCGGCGATGGCTCCAGTGTGCGAGGCAGAGGCTTTGGCGCCGGCGGAAGTTCTTCCGGCCTTAAGCACAAATATTGCCTTGGGATTGCGACCACATGCCATCTTTTTGGACAATTTAATTATTGCTTGCGGATCACTCAATTCCTCGGTATATATTGCTATCGCCTTTGTTGCTTTATCTTTTGATAAATATTCCAGAACATCAGCCTCATTCACCAGTGTTTTATTTCCTAAGCTAATAAATTTGGAAAATCCGATGTTTAATTTTTGCGTGTAATCTAAAATTGCCGTGCCCAACGCACCACTTTGGGTAATAAAAGCCAATGGGCCGACTTCGGGCATGACAGTGGAGAACGAAGCGTTCATGTGGATTTCCGGATTGATCACACCCAAGCAGTTGGGACCAACCAAGGCGATATTATTTTCTTTGCAAATTTTTCCAATCTCGCTTTCCAAATCCTTATGCCCAACCTCTTTGAAACCGGCGGTGATGACCACGGCGGCTTTAACTTTTTTTGCCGCCGCTTCTTTTATTACCCCCAACACCACCGGCGCGGGGACTGCCACGATTATTAATTGCACTTGCTTCTTAATAGCCAGAACGCTCGGATAACATCTTAAATTGTACAATTTTTTTGTTTTAGGATTAACCGGATAAATCTTTCCTTTGAATCCCTGGTAAACAAGATTTTTTACCAAATCATTTCCAACACTGCCCGGTTGTGTGGACGCGCCAATCACGGCAATTGACTTTGGATTAAAAACGTATTTGAGATTCATAGCTTAAAATTTTGCAGAAAATATTCTTTGCTGTCAGTATTATATCTTTTTTTCGTATTTGTGTCCAAAATGAGATTGCGTGTAACGCGAAACGTGTAACGTGTAACGCAATTCGCAACAGGTTACACGTTACACGATGAACAGCTTGTTGCCGTTGTGCCATGTTTATGCTATGATATAAAATATATGTTGAGCTACATTTGGATCACATTATTGTATCAACCGCTTTTTAATGCGCTGATTTGGATTTACGCGAATTTGGCTGATAAAAATATGGGCTGGGCTGTTATCTGGCTCACAATTTTTTTGCGTTTTGCCATGTTGCCACTAACAATCATTTCCGAGCGCAACGCATACAAAGAAGTGGCGGCCGAGGAGCAGGCGGAAAAAAGCGCAGTGGCCTTTAAACACGACGCGGTGGCGCAAAAAGAAATGATGCGTCAAATTATGCGCAAAAATCGCATCAACCCTTGGGCAAAGGTGGTGACACTTGCCATTCAAGTCTTGGTTCTGGTCTTGCTCTATCAGGTGTTTGTGCGTGGCATCAGCGGTGAAAAAATGTTTAAAATGCTGTACCCGTCAATTGATTTTCCCGGAAAGATTAACAATATTTTTTACGGTTTTGATATCGGCAAAGCGCATGACGCGTTTTGGGCGGGAGTTGTGGCATCCTATTTATTCCTATCAATCTTAATTGAAAACAGAAAACGCAAAAAATGGGCAGGTTCGGAGGTGACTTTTTTGGTTATTTTCCCCGTCTTTACCTTTGGCATATTGTACTTTTTGCCCATGGTTAAATCGCTTTTCATTTTGACATCAATGATTTTTTCTGATATAATAACCGCAATTAGAGTTGTGTTGTTTCCGCTAAAAACAGCGCAAAACGATAAAAAATAAAGGACTTAATATTATTTTATGTCAGGCGACTCATTAGACAAATTAATGTACTCATTCGTAGTGGAAGATGTTTTAAAAGGTTTTTTTATCTACGTTCCGCCCGGTTATGTGGCCTGTGTTTATGATTTGGGCAGGGGTGTGCTGAAGAAGGTTTTAACGCCCGGTTTGCATTTGAAAATTCCATTTTGGCAAAAAGCAAAATTGTTCAATACCCAGACTTTGGAATACAGCATTAGCAGACATTTTAATGCGGAGCACGAGAGAGCCATGGGCGATATACCGATCGCGGCCGTGACACTGGACACCAAGAGAGTGGCTGTGGAAGGCACAGTTCTGTTGCGTTTGGATGTCCATCAAATTCCCAGCATTTGGCAAACAATCGGCGAGGATTTCGTGGCCAAGATTGTACGACCAACAATCCGAAGTCGCATACGAATGGTTTTTTCGCATTTTGACTACCAAGACATTGTTTCTGGCAAGCGCGATGCGGTGGAAATGGAGCTGAAGAATGAATTGGAAAGAATATTCTACGCGCGAGGGATATACGTGGAAAACGTGCTTTTAAGCGAAATTTCCCCAATAAATCAATAGAACAGAGGCTCCGCAAGGGGCCTTTTTAAACTCTTGACAGCGGATACGCAGTGATGATATATTATCACTCAGGTGCATTGAGTGATAATTTTGTATATTTGCGCTCTTGTCATCGCGTGTTACATATGGATGCTCGCCAAGAACAACTTTTGAAAATGGTGGTGGAAAACCATATTGAAACAGCCGAGCCGGTTGGTTCCAAATTTTTAGTTAATGCGAAAAAGTTGGAGTGGAGCGAAGCCACTGTGCGCAACGATCTGCGCGCTTTGGAAGAACAAGGGTATTTGACACACCCACATACATCTGCAGGTCGAGTTCCAACGGAAATGGGTTATAAATTTTTTGTGAATAGTTTGGATTTACAAAACATTAAGATTTCAAAAAAAGATAGCGCCGTTTTGGATGGGCTTTCCGGCACTGCAAACGATGTTGAAATTTTGGGAAAACAAATGGCCAAAGCCGTGGCCGAACTATCAAACGCCACAGTGGTGATGGCGCTGGCTCCCAACAAAGTATATTACACAGGACTCTCAAATTTATTCAACCAGCCGGAGTTTAAGGATCTAAATGTTGTGCTGGATGTTTCCTCTATGTTTGATCGCTGTGAAGAATGTTTGGAAGATTTTTTTAACAAATCGGAAAAGAATGTTAATTTTTTTTTGGGATCGGAACATCCGTTTGGACATTTTTTGAGTATTTTGTCATTTAAATTTGGCGAGAATGGATTGTTTTCGTTGTTGGGTCCTTTGCGTATGAATTACAAGCGTAATTGGGCGTTGGTAAGCAAGGCAAAGAGTTTAATTGTTTAAGAGTTTATTAAATTATGACAAATGAACAAAATCAGTCCGTCACTTCGGCACAATCCGGCCAAAATGTCATTGCGAGGAGCGAGCGTCGCCTGCCCGCCTTTGGCGGGAAGCAATCTCTCGGTAAACAGCAAAAAGTAGACACAAAGCGCGGATTTTTCAAAAAGAAAGAATGTAAAGAATGTGAAAAATTGAAAATGGAAATGGAGGAATATAAAATCGGTTGGCAAAGAGCGCTCGCGGATTACAAAAATTTGCAAAAGGAAACCACCGCCAGATTGGGAGAGTGGGCGCAAATGAGCGAGAGACAAATTTTGGAGGAATTTATTCCGGTTTATGATCATTTAAAATTAGCAATTTCAGCCAAAGGCGGATCCTCCTCTGGCGGAAATGAGGAACAATTAGCAAATAATAATGATCCGTGGTTGGTTGGAGTACGGCTTGTGGCAAAACAGTTCGCGGATATTTTAAAGACGCATAAAGTGGATGAAATAAAAACCATTGGCGAAAAATTTGATCCAAGGCTACACGAAGCCTTGGGGGAAGAGTCAGCAGAAGGAAATGAGTCGGGCGTTATTTTGAAAGAAGCGAGCGGGGGATATATCATGGGAGAAAGAGTGATAAAGCCGGCGAAGGTGATTATAGTAAAATAGTTCATAGTCAATTTTAACCCAACTTTATCGCCAAACGGCATGAGGTTGGATAGGAGAAAAAGTATGTCATTAATTCGTTGGTCCCCAATGTGGGATCCGTTCAATGAGATGGAGGAGATGATGAACCGTCTCCCAACGGTTGCCGGGCAACCGAAGGCATTTGTGCCTGCAATGGATGTTTACGAAACCGAAAATGCGGTTGTCGTGGAAACCCCGCTCGCCGGAGTTAATCCGGAGGATGTGAAAGTGAGCGTGGAAAAAGGCGTGCTTACCATACAAGGTGAAAGCGAGAAAGAGCACGAGGTTGAGGAGAAGAATTATTACCGCAAGGAAGTGCGCAGTGGCGCGTTTTATCGCCAGATTGCCTTGCCGGCTCCGGTGCATGAGGACAAAGTGGAAGCCACCTTTGAAGATGGTGTGCTCAAAGTGAGCTGTCCAAAAGCCACTCCAAATGCTTTGAAAAAAGTGAATGTGAAGGTTGTTAAGAAGGACAAGAAGTAATTTGTCATTCCGTGCGAAGTGAAACACTTGGCTGTCATTCCCCCGACTAAGTCGTGGGTATCCAGGTGGTTCGCTTATTCGGGAGGACAATCGCATCGTAATTACCGCGCAGGCTGGAATGACAATTGAATAATCTAATAATGAAACATTTTAATATTTAACTCATAAGCTAATAAACAATTAATTTATATATACATATGTCAAAAGTTCTCGGAATCGATCTCGGTACTACCAACTCCTGCATGGCCATCATAGAAGGCGGCCAGCCGAAGGTGTTGGAAAACAAGGAAGGGGCGCGCACCACGCCTTCTATTGTTGCTATATCTAAAGGCGGGGAAAGATTGGTGGGTCAATTGGCCAAGCGCCAGGCGGTCACCAATCCGGAAAATACTTTGTATTCCATTAAGCGTCTTATCGGGCGCAGATGGGATGACGCCGAAGTACAAAGAGATTTGAAGCTCATGCCATACAAGATTGTAAAGTCCGGTGATGGCGTGAAAGTGACCATGCAAGGAAAGGATTATTCTCCGCAAGAAATCTCGGCAATGATTCTTCAAAAAATGAAAGCAGACGCCGAAGAGCGCTTGGGTGAAAAAATTACCGAAGCGGTTATCACCGTGCCGGCATATTTTGACGACTCTCAACGAAAGGCCACCAAAGATGCGGGTGAGATCGCCGGTCTGAAAGTATTGCGCATTATTAACGAACCCACTGCGGCCGCTTTGGCCTATGGCTTCGACAAAAAGAAAGAACAAAAGATCGCCGTATACGATTTGGGCGGAGGCACCTTTGATATCTCCATTTTGGAGGTGGCGCCGGACAATGTGCAGGTGCTTTCCACCAATGGCGACACACATTTGGGAGGAGATGATTTCGACCAAGTTGTAATTCAATGGATAATTGACGAATTCAAAAAAACGGAAGGTGTGGATTTGGGCAAAGACACGTTGGCGCTCCAGCGCATTAAAAGCGCGGCGGAAAAAGCGAAAATTGAATTGTCCACAGCGCAAGAATCGGAAATCAACGAACCGTTTATCACATCCGGAGCCGAAGGGCCAAAGCATTTGGTGATGAAAATATCTCGCTCCAAACTGGAAGAGCTGGTGGGAGATTTGGTACAAAAAACATTGGAGCCTGTAAAAAAAGCGATTGAAGACGCAAAATTGTCGGTGAACGATTTGCATGAGGTGGTGATGGTTGGCGGAATGACCCGCATGCCACTCGTGCTTCAGATTGTGGAAAAGTTTTTCAACAAGAAACCAAATATCAGCGTTAATCCGGATGAAGTTGTGTCAGTTGGCGCGGCCGTACAAGGTGGCGTGCTTCACGGTGAAGTAAAAGATATTTTGCTTTTGGATGTGACGCCTCTTTCTTTGGGATTGGAAACTCTGGGAGGCGTATCTACCAAATTGATTGAGCGCAACACCACCATTCCAACATCCAAGACGCAAGTTTTTTCCACCGCGGCCGATAATCAACCGGGCGTGGAAATTCATGTTTTGCAAGGTGAGCGCCCGATGGCCGTGGACAACAAAGCCCTCGGACGCTTTATGCTGGAAGGAATCCCGCCGGCTCCGCGCGGAGTTCCGCAGGTGGAAGTCACTTTTGATATTGACGCCAATGGTATTTTGAGTGTGAAGGCTAAAGATAAAGCAACAGGCAAAGAACAATCCATCCGCATTGAAGCGTCGTCCGGTTTGAACAAAGACGAGATTGAAAAAATGAAAAAAGACGCTGAAGCACATGCCGTGGACGACAAGAACAAACAAGAATTGATTGAGGCGAAAAATATCGCTGATACGATGATCTATACCACGGAAAAAATGATGAAAGACGTGGAAGAGAAAAAGATTGACGTAACCGATGATGAAAAAAAGAAAGTGGAAGAAACACTTAAAGTCATGAAAGAAGTGAAGAACAAGGATGATGTTGAGGCGATTAAAAAGGCCTCGGAGGAACTGTCAAAAGCCGCGCAAACTGTTGGTATGAAAATGTATCAACAAGAGAAGGGTAAGGCAAAAGAAGGTTCGGCAGAAGAAAAGGGCGAAAAGAAAGAAGATGCCAAAAAAGATGATCAGGGTCCGATTGAGGGAGAAGTGGTGAAATAATATATTAATCACAAAATTTATGTCTAAAAATCGAGATTTGCAGGGTAGTTTGACGGGCTTGAAAGACCTGAATGCCGGAAACGGTCTGGTTGATTTTTCAAGCACAATTGAATCTTTGACTAATCCGATTGTGGCCATCAAACGAGATTACAGGGGTCTTTTTAGCAGAGCGGAATCTTTGCAGATAATAAAAATGTATAGCGGAGAAAAGTTTTGGGAAAAACTTGCGAAATTGTTGGATAAAGAAAACGGTCTTTTGCTTCCGGATATCAAAAAATACCTATCACGCACATTCCCGTCAATGACAGACGAACACATCAAAGCCGTAGAAAATATTATTGATGATGCCCAAAAAAGAATAGACGCGATCAATCAAAAAGCGAAAGAATTGTTAGATCATAGAAATTCTAAGGATGTTGGAGAGGCGAGAAGAGAGCTTAGAGAAGTCTGCGAAGAAGCAATGGCCTTTATTGATAATTTGGCGGGATGAAAATTATACTGGAAATATTTAATTGTATTATAGATCACAATAATATGCCCGAACACGAATCAGAGAGACAAATTTTCGCTTTTAGAGAAGAAATCAAATATTTGCAAATGAAATTTCCCCGCGATGCAACATTGGCTAATATTAATGTTGATAATGTTAGCCGTGAAGAATATATTATCTGGGATAGGTATAAAGAAATTTTAAGACTATTAAGCGTGGAAAAATTGAATGTAGTAAAGGAAGCAAAGAAGGCTCAAAAAGAAATATATGAACTAATTTCGAGAGTATATGAGCTGGAGAGAAACAACACAATGAATAATGAATTTCGCTATTGGATGAAAAACAGGTTAACCGCATCAAAATTAACCATTGAGCTTATTGTGGATGAGAAAATAAATGAAGATCTAAAAATTGAAATGGTAGAAAATTTAATGGATGAAAGAAATAATTATATTGAAAAATGATAAGTATTCATACTTGGAATCGAAGGCAAAGAAAGTCAAATTGTTAAATAATTATGTCCAAAGACTATTATAAAATTCTTGGAATTGAAAAATCAGCTTCGCAAGATGAAATAAAAAAAGCCTTCAAAAAAATGGCCATGCAACATCATCCGGATAGGCCGGGAGGAGATGAGGCCAAGTTTAAAGAAGTAAACGAAGCGTATCAAGTGCTGGGCGACGCGGAAAAACGCGGTCGTTACGATCAGTTTGGCTCTGATTTTGAACAGCAGGGCGGTTTTGGTGGAGCCGGTGGTTGGGAAGATTTTATGCGTGCCGCGCGTGGGCAGGGCGGTTTTGGCGATGGGAATTTTTCTTTTAATTTTGGCGGTGTTGATTTGGGTGATATATTTGGGGATTTGTTCGGAGGGGGTAGTCGCAGAACCGGGCGAAAGGCGCGCGGGCGTGATATCCAAGTTGATATTGAATTGGATTTCAAAGAGGCGTCTTTTGGTGTGGAAAAAGAAGTCTCCCTACGAAAGCAAAGCACTTGCGACGTCTGTGGTGGTAATGGGGGCGAACCCGGAAGTAAAATGGACAAATGCTCGGCTTGTGGAGGTCGGGGCCAGGTAACGCAAATCCAAAGAACAATATTTGGAAACATGCAGTCCGCGGCAACATGTCCGGATTGCCTGGGTAGGGGAGAAAAACCTTCCAAAAAATGCAAACATTGCGGTGGCGATGGGATACTGTCTAAAAACGCTGGTATAAAAATAAAAATACCTGCCGGCATTAATGAGGGTGAAGCTGTTCGCTTGTCCGGATACGGTGAAGCCGTACCTCATGGCGGACAGTCCGGAGATTTGTATGTTCGCGTTCATGTTCGACCATACAAAGATTGGGAGCGAAACGGATTTGATGTGTATTCCGATTTGGAAATAAGTTTTCCGCAAGCTGTGTTGGGCGATAAGGTGGAAGTGGAAACTTTGCACGGCGGAATTAAAGTGGCAATACCGGAAGGCGTGGAGCATGGCCAGTTGATACGACTTAGGTCTAAAGGGGTAACACATCTCGGCCGGACAACTCATGGCGATCACTATGCACGAGTAAGAATTAGAGTCCCAAAAAAAATAAACCGCGACACGAGAAAAAAATTGGAAGATTTGAAAAAAGATTTGTAATTAAAAACTCTCCCGACTAAGTCGGGAGAGTTTTTAAATTAAAGCTTCTCGGATCCCTTGATGCGCACAAACCGTTTGAGCGAATCAAGGGAGACGGAGCCGAGAAGCATTCCGCCTTGTGGGTGGGGCTGTGCATCAAGCTGGTTGCCTGACCGTTTTTTCAGCGGCTTCGTCGTTACGTTTATGTTTGGCAGGTAGCTGGATGAAAGGCGAGGGTGGGCCGATTTTTCTTACGGCTTTGGTCTCAGCGGCCTTTGTGGCTCTATGCACTGCGTGGAAGGACAGCAGTTCGTCAAGTTCTCGCATGCTTCCCACCGCATCATCTAGTGCGTTGCGTAATTCTTTTGGCAGGGTGAGTTCTGCAAGGATCTGGCTCGCTGAAGCTAGTGGATTCAATGATTCTCGAACGTAGTGTGCGGCCTCAACGAGATCTTCCGCCTCCTGTTCTTCTATGCGCGTTGATGGTGGAAGGAAAATAGTTTCTTCTTTCACGGCTTTCTCCATCGCAAGGGGGATGAGTAAAGAATAGATTAAAAAAGACCGTTATGTCAAGCGGTCTTTGAAAAAACAATTATCATTTTCTTTTGTCCAAAACTTCATTCAGCATTTTATCGGCTTCTTTGTTGCCGGCTCGTAAGACATGCCTATAAATAACTTTTTTAAACTGTGTGGAGGCGTTATAGGCCTGCACAAATAATTTTTGTAAATTTGGTTCGCGTACGCGATATTTTCCCTGCATTTGTTTGGTGACAAGCTCGCTGTCAAGCACACATTCCACTTCCGTAGCGCCAAGCTCCTTGGCTTTTTTTAATCCGGAAATTAAGGCGGAATATTCGGCAAAATTATTCGTCTGTTCTCCCAAATATTCCCCATAGGCGGCAACGTTTTCGCCTTTTTCGTTTTTAATCACCACACCCGCGGCCGCCGGCCCGGGGTTCCCGCGCGCGCCACCGTCTGAAAAAATTACTAATTTCATATAATACCAATGATTTTGTTAATAATTTAATTGCCAAAGCCCATCACGGCCTTCAACATTTCCGGTGAAATATAATATTTTATTTTTACTGTCAGCGGCCGCCGAGATGATACTAAAATCCAATAAATTGTGGCTTACATAATAGTAGGGAAACAGGACGGTTGTTTTGTTCGCCCAAATCATGGCAAGGGTGTTGAATTCGTCCATCGGCAAAACCTCCTGCAATTTTTCTCCCGATCTATTTAATAAATTCGGCTCCTCGCCTTCACTGAAAGTGGTGAGTTCCCATGGTGTCCATGCGAGCCACCAATTATTATAATCAGACACTAAAAATTTTTCTCCTGCAAAACTGTATTTTTTGTCGCGAAAAACCATAATCATTTCAGGCGTGTAGGTTTTTTTTATCAAAATTCTATCATTTTTTGCATCCAATATTTCAATGGCATCGTCAAGATTGAATTTTTCATCTCCGAAAATTTCAGTCGGCGTGAGAGAGGAAAAATCTGAAGAAAAGCCCAGAGAATCCTCGGTGATTGTAAAAAACTTTTTTACATTATCCCAATGAATTGTCCAAAGTTTTCCACCTTCCATTTGCCAGTCATTAAATGTGTTTGTTGAGAGTGTCAACTGTCGGTCGCTGGATGGCAGGTATGACATTATTTTAAATTTGGTGCTGAAAAAAAGTTCCGGTTCAATGGAGTCTTTCCACATGTATTTTGTAACCAAATATTTAACTTTATTCACCAGCTCAATTTGTTTTTCTGGCCGTTTAGCGTCAAAAATATATAATTCATTATACGGGCTTTTATCCGCGCTGACGGTGAAGTATGAATTGTTTTTTGACCAAGAGACCTTTATGTTTTCGTTTGTGTGCATTTTGGTCAACAGAAGTTTGTTTTGATCGGCAATATTTTCCAGCCAAACTTCAGTCGCCTGGTTGTTGGTTGTGTACACTAAATATTTTTTACTCGGAGATAAAAATATTTGTTTTACTGGACCGGCGAGAAGCAGTTCCGGTTCATTCTTTTTAACTAAAGAGATTTCTTTTATGTAAATGGTTTGCTTGTTTTTTATCTCAATTTCTTTTTCCCAATCGTAATATCCGGGTGCTATAATTTTAATTTG
Source organism: Patescibacteria group bacterium (assembly GCA_018812905.1). GTDB lineage: Bacteria > Patescibacteriota > Patescibacteriia > Magasanikbacterales > GWA2-37-8 > JAHJCN01. The sequence continues at coordinate 3,769 of JAHJCN010000041.1, read as the reverse complement.
ATATTTTTTTGGTTTTATATTTTTTAGACGTATCGGGATTTTTCCGCCTAATTTTTCATTATCAATAAATACCGTGGCATTGCGAGGCAAAACATCCACATTCAACGCGCCGGTCTCACGCAAGATTCCGTTCTGCCAGTCATAGCGATAGCCGGCAGTATAGAGAATCACAAGAGGTGAAATGATAAAAAAGGCGGCTATAAATACGCCGAGTATGGTGCGACGAACAGGAAGTGTCATTTTGCTTTCAGGGTAATCCATAGTTGAAATAATCTGGAGATTGATGTATAATGAATATATGCAATTATAGCGGAAAAAGTCCGAAAAGTCAAAGGAACACCAAGTTCTGCTTTTTGTATTATGTCCTATTTAGTTATTAACGGAGGCAAAAAATTAAGCGGTAAAATTGTAAATCAATCAGCCAAAAATTCGGCTGTGGCTATTTTGTGTGCTTCGGCCATGATTAACGGCAGGGTGACTTTGCGCGATGTGCCTGAAATTGAGGAAGTCAATCGTGTTGTTGAACTTCTGACCAGCATCGGAGTAAAAATACGTAAAATTGAAAACAGGACATTAGAAATTGATTCCTCCGCGAGTTTAACGATGAAAGCAATCGATCGCCATGCGTCGGAGGTTACGCGGTCTTCCATTTTTTTATGGGGCGCTTTGGCCGCGCGCGTAAAGAATTATAAATTGTATAAATCGGGCGGTTGCCGTTTGGGATCCAGAACGGTGCGTCCGCATTGGTATGCTTTGGAAAAATTCGGTGTTAAAGTTGAATCCAAAGAAGGATATTATCAAGTAAAAAACAAACCATTGCGAGCTGCTTATGTAGTTATGTATGAATCTGGTGACACCACCACGGAAAATGCCATCATGGCGGCGGTGCTGGCGCCGGGAAAGACCACCATCAAAATGGCCTCGGCCAATTATATGGTGCAGGATCTGTGTTATTTTTTAAACAAAGCCGGCGCCAAAATTCGCGGAATCGGATCCACGACCCTAGCCATCACGGGCGTCAAGAAATTAAGATCCGTGAGGAGTTATCCTATAATGCCAGACCCCATAGCCGCAATGACTTTTATCGCGGCCGGCATTACAACGCGTTCGCATATCACAATAAAAAATTGTCCGCTTGAGTTTTTGGAGTTGGAATTGGAAAAATTGAAAGTAATGGGGCAAAAAATGGCTTTGCAAAATCAACGAAAATCCAAGAACGGAAAATTTGTTATTGCGGATATTGAGATAACGCCAAGTGATTTAAAAGCATTGGATGATAAAATTTACGGCCGTCCGTTTCCGGGTTTGAACATTGATAATTTGCCGCTGTTTGTTCCGATTTTGACGCAGGCAAAAGGGAAAACCTTGGTGCATGATTGGGCATATGAACACAGAGCCGTTTATTACGAAGATTTGAACAAGCTTGGAGCTAAAGTTACGCTTTTGGATGAGCATCGCGCGTGGGTGGAAGGTCCGACAAAATTTTGCGCGGCCGAAATGAGCGCGCCCGACGCCTTGCGTCCGGCTGTTAATGTGCTGGTTTGCATGCTGGCCGCTCCCGGTAAATCAATTTTGCGAAATATTTACGCGATTGACCGCGGTTATGAGAACATCTATGAAGTGTTGGGCAAGGCGGGCGCTGATATTGAGGTTGTTAAAGAGTAAATTTTATAATTTTTTTAATTTTGCTATTTAATATATTATTTTTTTATGCTGGAACCAATGCCTCCAATTATAGAGGAACATTCTTCGACGATTAAGTTGCGGGCAAGCAAATATATCGGAATTTATCTATCTCTGATCCTCTTTATTATCGCTTTTGGCTTTGGATACTTCACAAGCCAAGTTGTACACGCCCAAAAACTGGCCGGCGCCGAATCACCGTCGATTAACATTAACAGGGTTGTTAATATTGATCGCGAATATGATCCGATAGACTCGGTTGATTTTAATGAATTTTGGAAAGTTTGGGATTCGGTGAAAACCAAATATGTCACAAGCTCGGTGAATGATGCCGATTTGTTTTATGGCGCCATTCAGGGAATGGTGATGGCTCTTGGCGATCCGTATTCAATTTATATGCCTCCCAAAATGGCCGAACAATTTACAAAAGACCTGTCCGGAGAACTGGAAGGCATTGGAGCCGAAATCGGGATTAAGAATCAAGTTCTTCAGGTGGTAACACCAATGCCGGAATCGCCGGCGGAGAAAGCCGGTCTGCGTCCCGGAGATAAAATTTTGGCTATCAATGAAGAATCCACGTTTGGCATGGATATAGTGACGGCAGTGTCCAAAATTCGCGGCAAGGGAGGAACAAAGGTGACGCTCACTATCGGCCGTGATGATTGGGGTGAATCCAAAGATATTACCATCACGCGTGCCAAAATTATTATTCCATCTGTCTTGTATTCCTTGCGCGCGGATAAAATCGCCGTTTTGCGCGTGATGCAGTTTAATGATGACACCATGCAATTGTTGAATAAATATGTGAAAAAAATTCAAAGCGAAATGGCGCAAGCCATCATTCTTGATCTCCGCAACAACCCGGGCGGTTATCTGACGTCAGCCATTGATATGGCCAGCTTGTGGGTGGATAATGGCGTTGTGGTTAGTGAAAAGGGTCGTGATGGGGCAAGTCGCGACCATGAAACTGCCGGCACTCATCCCTTGGCCAACACAAAAACCGTGGTGCTAGTCAACAAAGGATCGGCCTCCGCTTCGGAAATTGTTGCCGGTGCTTTGCAAGATCACAAGAAAGCCACTGTTGTCGGTGAAACGACTTTTGGCAGGGGTTCGGTTCAGGATTTTGAAGTATTTCCGGATGGTTCGGGATTAAAACTAACAGTGGCCGAATGGTATACCCCGGGTGGAAGAAATATAAACAAAGATGGTATTGCTCCTGATCTGGAAGTAAAGGAAGACTGGTCAAAAGAAACTGTTGGAGAAGATGTGGTGGTGGACAAGGCTGTTGAAATCATCACTGGCATTCCGGTCGTCCGCGCCAGCTCCACACCAAGCTCTACCAAGCAATAATTAGATTATGTTAAAAAAATTCGCAGTATCTTTTGCATGTATATTTAGTGTTATATGTTTTGCCAATACGGTTTTGGCATTCAGAGTTCCGGGCAGTCCGCAGGGACCCGTGAATGATTTTGCCGGCTTGTTGTCACAATCGACTCGTGAAGATCTGGCAGCTTTTTTGACCGCTTATGAGGCCGGCACTTCCAACGCCATTATAGTCGTGACAGTTCCTTCTTTGGAAGATGATGTTATAGAAAATTACGCGGTGGAATTGTTTAAGGCTTGGGGCATTGGGCAAGCGAAAAAAGACAATGGCGTGCTGTTGTTGGTGGCTCCGGCAGAACGAGAGGCGAGAATTGAGGTTGGTTATGGATTGGAAGGTGAAATAACAGATCTTGAGGCCGGGCAAATTATCAATAGGATTTTAATTCCTGCATTTAAGCAGAATGATTTTGACGGCGGTATCAGCTCATCAGTTCATGCTTTGGTTTCTTCCATTGATGGCGAATTTCAGGTGCCGGTGGATCCAAAACAACAGCGGGAAGAGACAATTTCAACGATTATATTTATAATTATATTCCTTCTATTCATTTTTCTCCGTATCTACGCGCGCAAGAAAGGGAAGAAGGGTGGGGGTTCGGGGCTTGGACCGTTTATCGGAGGTTTTCTTCTTGGTGGAGGCGGTGGTAGTGGCGGAAGCGGTTTTGGTGGATTTGGCGGAGGCTCTTCTGGCGGAGGCGGGGCAAGT
>JAHJCN010000004.1 GCA_018812905.1 Patescibacteria group bacterium | reverse complement strand
CCCGGATCCCCAAACAGCGCAACTACCAGCTTAAGCGTCACAACAAATGAAAACAATGGCTGGTATCTTTCGGTTAAACGCGACGACACCACAACCACCCTCAATATGAATGGCGCCGTAGCTCCGGACATTACGCTTCCGGATGCCACGGCTTGGACATATGCCAGCCCAAATGCCACCACTTCCGCCAATGTGGGATCAAATTTATCTTTCCGCGTGTATAACACCGGCACGGATGCCGCGCTTTATAGCGCCGCTCTTTGGGGGGCTGATGACACAGTGCCAAACGCCTTGTTAGCCGGTTTTCCGGCCACGTCCCAACGCATCGCCGGCATTTCATCCTATGTAGGCTCCGCCCAAACTGTTGTTTATGGTTTCCGCGCCGACGCTCCGGGAACCCAACAGAGCGGAGCGTATTCCGGCACAATCACTTTTACCGCCCTGTCAACACCGTAATCAACTAAATTAAAATTGATATGAATAGCCTGATCCGGAGGGGAACAATATTTCTGATATTATTGGCGGGAATAGCCGGATTACACACAACGGAAGCTGTCAACGCACAGCTTTCTATTTCTGTTTTTCCAACAATATTCAGAGGCAATCTTGATCCGGGAAAAACTTGGGAAGGCGCTGTAACTGTGGTCAATCCGAATGATTTTCCCATCATTGCAGTGCTTGAAAAAGAAAACTTGGCCGGTGGAGCCGAAGGAGAAGTGCGCTTATTGGGAGAAGAAGCAACCGAATATGGCCTGGCCGCCTGGACAAGCTTTGTGAATGAGCCAGAGGAAATTCCGCTCGCTCCGCAAGAAAGAAAAACAGTTAATTTTAAAATATCAATTCCGGAAAACGCCGAACCCGGAGGGCACTATGGCTCGGTTTTGTTTAGGGCAAAGCCGGTTGAATCCGCTTCGGCAAATGATAGTGGCGTGGCAATTGCCGGACGCGTGGGCAGTGTATTGCTTTTTGAAATTTCAGGAGATGTGAAAAAATCAGGCGAGATTTCCGAGATCAATGCTCCAAAATTTTTAAGCCACGGACCGATTGATTTGTCGTTTAAAATTCAAAATGACGGAAATACCTTTTTTCTCCCCGAGGGACGGGCGGAATTTAGAAATTTACAGAGAACACAAGAGGGCGTTTGGGAGCCAAGAGTTGTGTTCCCAGGCTACAACCGCACTTTTAAAACCGCATGGTCGGACAAATATTTTATAGGACCGGTTAAGGTAAAAATATCGGCCAATATGCAAAACGGTCCGGCTCTGCAGGAAAAAACATTCATCATTTGGGTTTTTCCTTGGCAAGAAGCGCTCACCATCATTGGGCTTGTGTTGTTTGTGCTTCTTGGCTGGAAAACATTTAAGAAAAAATTTAAAATCGTAAGAATAAACAAATAGCTCTAGTAATTTTGTGTGTTAAAAACTTTTAATAAAAATTTTTTAAAAAAACAAGCCCTAAAATTTTTCTTTTTAGGGCTTTTCTTCTGCATGGCCATAATTTGGCTATTTGGAAATTATAACCTTTCCAATGCCGCCACAAGTACCGACGGCCAAAACATTTCCATAACTGTTTCTTCCAGTGTCCCCTTCCACTGCAATGACAGCGTGCAAAATTTTGACGAAACCAATGTGGATTGCGGTGGCGTAGACTGTGCATCTTGTCCCAATCATTGCACCAACAGCATCCAAGATGAAGATGAAACCGGTGTGGATTGCGGAGGGTCTCTTTGTCCTGCCTGTCCCAATCATTGCACAAATAGCATCAAAGACGCCGATGAAACAGGCGTGGACTGCGGTGGCGCGCTGTGCCCGTCTTGCGGAGGCGGAGGTGGAGGCGGAGGCGGAGGTGGCGGAGGTTTTACGGTGGCTCAAATCAACTTGAGCGGTTTTGCCTATCCCAATCGCCCGGTGACAATTTTGAAAGACGGACAAATCGTGGCCACGGTGACCGCCAACAACCTCGGTAGTTTTCAACAAGTTTTCACCAACATTCCGGCCGGCACCTATCGCTTTTCTGTTTATGCGACAGATATTAACGGCAACAAATCCAGCTCAGTGGTTTTTCCCATAACTATTTCCACCTGGAGCACCATTACAGCGGACGACATAATTGTCCCACCCACTTTATCGGCAGATAAAAGTTCGGTAAAAAAAGGCGAGTCCCTCACTCTTTTTGGACAATCAGCGCCCTCGGCCGAGGTGAGTTTGTATAGCAAAAAATCAGATGAAATTGTGGAGCACCTTCTGGCAACTATGTATTCCGGTTTAAACGGCACTTTTTCTTTTTCTGTGAACACAAATTTACTTGAACAAAAAATGTATTCAAATCGTGCCAAAGAAAAATTAGGGTCGCTAAGCAGTGAATTTTCCAATTACGCGGATTTCACTGTGGGTGAAGAGTCAAAACCCGCCCCAACGGGTTGCCCGGCAAAAGGCGACGTGAACGACGATTGTCGAGTAAACCTCGTGGATTTCTCTATCACTGCCTATTGGTACAAACGAACGGTTTCAGAGAGTTTCAAACAAATTGAAAAAATAAAATTAAGCGGAGATGGGCAGGTAAACCTCACAGACTTTAGTATTTTGGCGTATTATTGGACAGGGTAAGACGGCGTGTAACGCGAATCGTGTAACGTGTAACCTGTACAATTTGCGTTGCGCGTTACACGCTACACGTTGCGCGATTCATGTTTTATGAAAACAACACTAACAACTTTCACTTTACTTGCGAGCATTATTCTTGCCTCCCCTGTTTCGGCGGCGATTTTTTCTTTTTCCGCTGACACGAACGATCTGTATGTGGGCGATCAATTTGAAGTCAGAGCTTATCTGAACAGCGAAAACGAAAACATCAATGCGGTTGAAGGAAATATTTCGTATCCAGCCGAGTTGCTTAGCTTGCTTGATGTTTCAATTGGAGATTCTTTGATAAATTTTTGGCTGGAAAAACCTATAATATCCGCTTCCCCCATTGTCTTTTCCGGCATCACGCCGGGTGGTTTTTCGGAAAAAACCGGTTATCTGTTTTCAATGATTTTTGAAACAAAAAAAGGCGGATCCGGCTCCGTCTCTTTTTCGGAAACTAAAGCTTTAGAAAATAATGGTCGTGGAACCGAAGTAAAAAGCTCAGCCACCGCTTTGCCAATAAACGTAGCTTCGCTTGCTCGCCCCAACAGTCCTCGCGTATATTTGCCAACAGCAGACAATGCTCCTCCCGAACCTTTCCAACCGCAAATCGGTCGTGATCCTAATATTTTTAAAAATAAATATTTTCTAGCATTTGACGCGCAAGACAAAGTCTCCGGCATCGATCACTATGAAATAATGGAAAAAAGATATTACCGTTTTATTGCATTCACCTATCAAACCGGCCGATGGAAAATCGCCGAAAGCCCCTATTTGCTCCGTGATCAAAGTTTAAAAAGCGAAATTCAGATCAAAGCAATAGACAAAGCCGGTTATGAACGGATAATTGTGCTCGCGCCAACACATCGAGCGACATGGTACACAAACTTTTTATTTTGGTGTATAATATTATTAATTGCTATTCCAATCATAATTTGGAGGATCTATGAAAGAAGGAGGAAGTAACAAATACTTATCTATCGTTTTTGTTGTAATTGTCTTTTTTTTCGCATTATTATTTCGCGCCGAGCCCGCTTTTGCAGGTGCCACAATTTTCTTTTCACCTGCTTCTCCAAAAGTGAACGCCGGTGATGTTTTTGAAATGGGCGTGTTCGTGAAAAGCACTGATCAAGCGATTAACGCCTGCGAAACGGAAATATCTTTTCCAACCGATAAACTGGAAATTTTGTCAGTATCTTCAAAAAGCTCAATTTTTAACTTGATGGTGCAAAACCCCACTTTTTCCAACCAATCCGGGGTTATAAATTTTTCCGGAGTAATTTTGAATCCGGGCTACACCGGTTCAGCCGGGCGCTTGATTACTTTGAGTTTTAGAGCAAAAAATTCGGGTACGGTTAAGCTCAATTTTAATTCGGCTCAAGTGTTGGCCAACGATGGGCTGGGAACCAATGTGTTGTCTGTCGCCAGTTCGGCGTCAATTAGCATCGGCCAGCAAAAACCAGAGCCGATTCCGGAAGTATTGAAGCCTCAACCACCGCCGAGTGAAGAGGTAAAAAAACCACCGGAAGAAGGGAAGGAAATTGCTGAGGTGAGCACAACCACACCCACCACAACCCCTGGAGCCGAATTAGCCGGCGAGGCTATTGCAACTTCCGCGATTGTTTTGGCCACAAGCACCGCCTGCACCTATGAACAACTACCACCAATATTCATTAAAATCGGCGGATTGAACTTTGAAACACTCGGATTGCTCTACATCCTCATCATAATTTGTATCGCGATTGCGATATACGCATTCGCAAAAGCCAAATACTTGGAAAAACAGCATCACGAACACCTTCATCGAATATTGCGAAAAAAAATAAAAAATAAAAAATAAAAATATCCCCCGACTAAGTCGGGGGATATTTTTTGTATTAAAAAAGAGGCATTGTCCTGGCGTCGGCCTACTTTTGCCATTCGGCTATCATCGGCGCTGACGGTCTTAACTTCTGTGTTCGGGATGGGAACAGGTGTGGCCCCGTCGCTCAAAACACCAGGACACTGCCTCTTTTTTTGCAATTTATAATTGATCTTTCCGAAAATTTTAAGCACTTCTTGGCGCTCTCGTCGTGCGCTTAACCGATTAGTACCCCTCGGCTCAACTCATTACTGAGCTTACACCTAGGGCCTATCAACCTCGTAATCTACAAGGGGTCTATGACGAACATTAATCTTGAAGACGGCTTCACGCTTAGATGCTTTCAGCGTTTATCCGTGCCGAATATAGCTACCCAGCGATGCTCCTGATGGAACAACTGGTACACTAGAGATTCGTCCACTCCGGTCCTCTCGTACTAGGAGTGAGCCTTCTCAATGTTCTACGCCCGCAACAGATAGGAGACCGACAAATATGTTACAATCCCGACTGAGTCGGAATGGCGCTCTATTTCTAAAGACGCTCTGCATGTCGCCATGCAGTTCGGACTATATCTTACTCCGCCTAACTGGCAGGAGTTCTAGCGTATAGTCTCTGAGGATTCCAACTGTTTGAATAATTCTTCCTTTTTCTTTTTTCGATATTTTCCATCAACATTCATGCGATAAGCGATGTCAATAATTTTTTTGACCCCATTTCTTTCGCGATGCTTGCCCAAATTTATCATTTCAATAATTCGAGCAAATTTGTCAAAACTGCTTCGCTTGGTTGAGCGTAATGGATATTTCCTAAAAAAAGGAATAATTTTATTCAACAGATCTTTGCGATCGCGCACAACGAATACATAAGTATCATCATTTTCGCGACCGGCATGATTCACTTTGATATATCCACACCCAAAGTGCTTCTTTATCTCTTTTAGTGTTGAGATTCTTAAGTAACTTTGGTTAACATGAAACTCCGGAATCACTTTTATCTTTTGTTTCATGTTCGGGTCGCTGTAGAATGCGATATGGAACGTACCCTCGCCTTCAACAAACCCTACGATATACCACGGATTCAAGATCTTGGTTGGTCTTTCCTGCTGATTGTCTGCACTCAGCACATTGTCACTCATAGTACAAATATTATACCACAAGTAGTGTGAGATTCACAGGTCTCACTCTTTGATGAGACCATACAGATTTTCCAGCATTTAGCTAGATTTTAAGACAGCGCGGTTCTCGGCTAATATTAGCCAAATTTTCCACTGTCTCACGACGTTCTGAACCCAGCTCGCGTACCGCTTTAATTGGCGAACAGCCAAACCCTTGGGAGCTTCTCCACCCCCAGGATGCGATGAGCCGACATCGTACATGGTCCATATTTTCATATGGGGCAGACTATATCTTCTTCTTGTTCTGGATGTTAGCGGATTCCCGTTCACCTAGGCGAACGCGGATCGTGACCGCATGATCTCAGTTTGATATAACAAGAGTCGGCGTATTATCCCGACTAAGTCGGGATCTCCCCTTTCGGGTCAGTCGTTACGGGGTCATCCCAATATTTTTGGGAGACTTCCCACGGGGTTACCGGGCCCAACATTGTGTCGGACTGACGGGTTCTCCGTTATAAGCCGATTAAAATCTCTTTACCTATCTAACTACAATTAGTTTCGACGAAAAAACTTAGGAAACAAATCACTTTGTGTGCACCCCGATATTAATTAAGGTGCCAAACCGGGCCGTCTATGTGGACTATCGGGCCCGATCAGCCTGTTATCCCCGGAGTAGCTTTTATCCGTTGATCTTCCACCTTCCTATATAGGATGGTCGGTTCACTTACTTCCGCTTTCGCGACTGCTCGGGTTGTAGCCCTTGCAGTAAAGCAGGCTTTTGCGTATGCACGTCCAGCTCGATTTCCATCCGAGCTAAGCCTACCTTTGTAAACGCCTCCGTTACATTTTAGGCACTTTTGTTAACCTAATTTATATCGCATTGAAGAAACAACATAAGGACGGATAAGCTCTTCAAATTTATCAATCGTTTCAGACAAAAGATAAACCTGAAATCCTTCTTTTTGCTTCCGCATTACGGCGCGTATGCCGTATATTTCATTCAACGCGTTAATCAAACGCGCGATGTTTTCTTTGGAAAACGACTGCGTGTTGATAATTTTTGCTCGATGATGTTTGCTCTTAATAGAACCATCGTCCATAAACCATACCGCAATGGTCAGTGGCGTGAGCCACTTATGAATTTGGGTCGGAATAATCTTGACTCCTTCCGGATACCATTGCTGTCCATAAAACCGAAGCGAACCGGTAGAGACGGTATTGAACCAGTACTTCATATACGATTTGCCGCGCACTATTTGAACTTTTTCCCGCGGCGGACTGGCCGCCAGAGATAAAAGCTCTTGATATATCCAATCTACATAGTCGCGCTGGGCGCCGGAATGTTCTATTTTTAAACGATAGGTTTTCCCTTTCGTCTGTGTTTCCAGATGTCCATCACCAAGCAATTTCCCTATAATTATCTCCCGCTGACGCGGTGAGATTTTTGTGTGATTCATAAGGATAATGCATGTTAGGCTCCCGACTTTCGCCATTTGACGAATCGGGATCTGTATGTCGCCATACAGGTCAGACTATATCTTCATCCCCCGCCGAGGGCGGTGGAGTTTGGCGTCTAGTCGTTGAGGGCGTATTTTCCCTGCTGATTGTCCGCGTCGATTGCGAAGTTTCACGTCTTTTGCCACGCAAAAGAAAACGTCTCGCAATATGCCCGGATGTTCCAGCATATGAGCCAAAGAATTTATATTTTATTTGTTCTGCGACGGCTGTGTGATTCATCGCAATGTTGCCATCGCGATGCCCCAAAATTAAGGCAACCGCCCCAGTTAAACTACCCACCAGACACTGTCTCCTTTCCCCGATTCAGGGGAAAAGATTAGGCATAAAATTAGATAAGGGTGGTGTCTCATTGGCGCCTTGCGGCTCCCACCTACGCTGAACATATCTAACCTTATGCCAATATCAAGTTGTAGTAAAGCTTCACGGGGTCTTTTCGTCTAGTTGCGGGTAGGAGGCATCTTCACCTCCCTTGCAATTTCACCGAGTCCTTCGCTGAGACAGTCGCACCATCGTTATGCCATTCGTGCAGGTCGGAACT
>JAHJCN010000040.1 GCA_018812905.1 Patescibacteria group bacterium | reverse complement strand
GGAGGAGTGCCCGAGCGGTTTAAGGGAACAGTCTTGTCCCCCTTCGGGGGATCTCCCGTAGGGAGAAAAACTGTCAGCTCTTTTTTTCACAAAATTCAAATCTACGGAGGAGTGCCCGAGCGGTTTAAGGGAACAGTCTTGAAAACTGTCGTGGCAGAAATGTCACCGTGAGTTCGAATCTCACCTCCTCCGCTTTGTTGGGACAATTAAAAACCGGGCCATAGCGAAGTTGGTATCGCGCATGCATGGGGTGCATGAGACCGTGGGTTCAAGTCCCACTGGCCCGACACTGGTTGATGGCAAGAGTAAAAGAGTGGACAAAACCGCTCTTTTTTAGTAATATTGTGGGAATGGAAGGGTGTCAGAGTGGTCGAATGTGCGGCTCTCGAAAAGCCGTTCCCGATTGAATCGGGACGTGGGTTCGAATCCCACCCCTTCCGCCAAGTTTTACATTCAGCGAAATTGAAAGAATTAGTCTTGGAAAGCTTGCGACAGTTTTAAACATAATAATCTTAAAGAACAGGTTGGGTTATATAAAAAACAAATTATGAATTATTTTTCCACAATCATCCAAAATACATCTCCGTGGTTGTTAAACCACGGCGTAAAAATCGTTGCCACTGTTTTGGTTGCCTATCTTCTGCGCCGGTCAATAGGCTTTTTTGTTGAAAAAATGGTTAGAAATATTGTTGTTCCCGATAATTTTCACAGTAAAGAATCGGAGAAAAAACGGGAGGATACGCTCATTAGAATTTTTTCCGTATCAAGCAGTTTTCTCATTTGGATACTCGCGTTTTTAATAGTTTTGCAGGAAGCCGGCATTGCCATCGGGCCGTTTCTCGCGGCCGCGGGAATCGTGGGGCTGGCTCTTGGCTTTGGCGGGCAGTATCTAATTCGCGATCTCATCAGCGGACTTTTTATTATCATGGAAAACCAATACCGTATCAATGATATCGTATGCTTCGATGAGACTTGTGGGACGGTTGAGGATATTAGTTTGCGCATGACCACTCTCCGTAATTTGGATGGTGTCGTGCATCACGTGCCTCATGGACAGATTAAAAAAGTTTCCAATCTATCTAAACATTTTGCCAGAGTTAATTTGAATATTAGCATTCCATATAATGCGAATCTGGAACAGACGATCTCCGTCGTGAATGATGTCGGACAAAAGATGGCAAAAGACCCTGTATGGAAAGAGTTGATTATCAAACCACCCCAATTTTTGCGCGTGGATGATTTTAGTGATTCGGCTGTAATTATAAAAATCTTGGGCGAAACCAAGCCTTCAAAGCAATGGGAAGTGGCCGGCGAATTAAGAAAGAGGATAATAAACGCTTTCAATAAAGAAGGTATTGTAGTTCCTTTTTCTCATTGAAAGCCGTGCTGGATAAAAAACATAACTTTCAAATGAAAAATAGCGCCACGGAATGCGGTGCTTTTTAATTGCTTTATTACTGGGCTTGGATATTGAGTTATTATATTAGCAATAGCATATTGTTTTATTGAATTATAGAATTAACATTTTTGTGCTATACTATTCTTAATTGGATTTCGTGTTTTGCTGTTCAATATTGCATACAGTATTTCGAAATATGAGAATGCCTAAAAAATTAAAATTTAGACAGTTTTTGAAAATAGGTTTTAGCATCATAATTATTTTTATGATCGTCACGTTAGTGAACAGTCTGGCGCAAACACGAGAAGCTCGTAAAAAATTTAAATATATTACAGAGATCAACTTCGTGCGCCTTAAATTGGCAAATAGCATACTAAGCAGTGTGAGAGAGTCCGCAGTCGCAACAAGAGACATTTTATTGGTAACAGAGGTTCCTGAATACAACAAGAAAGCCACGGAGCTTGTCGCCGATATCCTTGAAGGCAGGAAGGAGTATGACGAATCAGCTGATGAGATGTGGGAGCTTGTCGCGGAGGAAGATATGATCGGATTCGGTCTGTTAAAGGAATTGGAGGAATCCAAAGTTTCAGCTAGGCAAAAACAAGATGCAGTTATTGAACTTGCCGTGATGGGGAAAACAGCAGAGGCAATAAATTTGCTAAACGAGGAGGGGCTTCCAGCCCTCGGTCAACAGGTGGATCAGATTGAAAATTTTTTACTGCACAATGAAAAGCGTGTTGCACTGCGTTCCCAAGAGGAGGAGAGAGGATCTGCTGAGGCATATATGCGAATAATTGCTTTGGGAGGCTCGGCTATCATTTTAAGTATTATAATTTTTATTTTACTATCAACAAACACAACGAAACGAGAGCAAGCGGAAGAAGAATTGAAAAAAATGGTGGAGCAATTGAAGGAGTTGGAAAAATTGAAAGATGATTTTTTAAATACAACAACTCATGAATTAAAAACTCCCCTGATACCGATTAAGAGTCAGTCTGAGATTCTTTTGGCCGGCGATTACGGAGAGTTGAATGCTGAGCAAAAAGAAGCAGTGGAGATGATTTTTAGAAATGAAGAATTACTTAACCAATTGACCGGCGATGTACTTGATGTCACAAAGATAAAATCAAGCAAACTGAAACTCGTTTTGGAAGAAACCGTTTTAGGCCGGATTGTTGTTGAGGCCGTAAGAAATATGGAAAAAATCGCGGAAAAATCGCGGCTTAAGTTGGTTTTAAAACCGTTGCCTGAATTACCAAAATTATCTATTGACCCAAGACGGATGACGCAAGTTATGAATAATTTATTGAATAACGCTATTAAATTTACGCCAGAAAAAGGCGAGGTTGAAATAATGGTCAAAAAAACGGAAAAAAATGTTGAGGTAAGCGTTAAAGATACCGGCTTGGGTATGGAGAAAAAGACTCTCGAAAAATTGTTCACTCCTTTTTTTCAAGCACAAAGTGATATTTTACGAAAATATGGCGGCACCGGTTTAGGGCTTGCGATTTGCAAGGGAATCATCGAAGCGCATAATGGAAAAATTTGGGCAAAAAGCGACGGTTTGGGGAAGGGGAGTGTCTTTACCTTTTGGTTGCCGATAAAATAGAAAAAAGGTCGTGCTCAAAATTTTAAATTATCCAGTGATTATTATGATTAAATAAAAATATATGCCCGCAGAAATTACAAAAAAACGCATTCTTCATGTTGATGATGAGCCGGACACGCTCAAAGTTGTCAAAACAATTCTGGAAAAAGAAGGTTATGAAGTGGTTAGTGTTCAAGATGGAAAAAAAGCATTGCAACAGGTTGAGCTGGATAATTTTTCTTTGTTACTCTTGGACATTATGATGCCAGACATGTCTGGCTGGGATCTTTTTACACGCATTTCACAAATAAAATCGACATATAACGTTGTTTTTCTTACTGTACTTGAGATTCCCGAAGAAAGGTTGAATGAGCTGAAGGAGGCCGGTATTAGGGACTACATTGTCAAACCATTTGAACGGGACGACTTGGTAAAGAGGGTGAAAGCGGTACTTGGTGATTAACCGTGCAACAATAAATTAATTTTTATAATCGTTGCGCATATGCAGAAGTCAAATACAAAGGATGACGAAGTGAATTCAACAAAAAGAGTCAGGCAATTAGAAATGGAAATTCTCCTTCTAAAAGATGCATATTTTCAATTAAAAAAAACAAAAAATGAACTAGAAAAATCTAAAGCAGCTCTGGTGAAAAAAGTCGTTGAATTGGAAAAATTTATTAATTTGACAGTGGGAAGAGAATTGAAGATGATTGAGTTGAAGAAGACGGTTAAGGAATTGGAGGAAAAATTGATTATGAAGAAAGACTAAACGTATGATATCTTTAATATAATATATATGAACCAATCAAGTACAAAAAAATACATGATTTTGGGGGCGGTTTTGTCGGTTGCAGTTCTGCTTGGAGCGGGGTGCAACATGCCGGTGAGTTTGAATTTTAATGGTGGAGAGAACCAAGCGGGAGAACCTGCCGTGGAAGAACCGGTCGAGACTTCGGCGCAAAATGAGGCTCCGGCGCAACAAGTGCCAACCCAACAGCAGGGACAAGGAAACCAAGACGCGGATGGCGATGGCTATGCCGAACCAGCTGATAATTGCCCAGGAGTATATAATCCAACGCAACAAGATACCGATGGGGACGGAGTGGGAGATGCCTGCGAGGTGAATGAGTCGGCCAAGGCAGCTTGTGCCGGAAGTTGTATTTCGAGCGAAACCGAATGTTATGGTACTGGCAAAACAATTGTGCGCGACACAGTTTGCACAGGCGCGAATCCGGTTTGTTGCGTGACAGGGCAGGTTGCCGAGCCGGTCCCGACTTGTTCCGGCCAATGTATTATGAGCGAAACCGAGTGCTACGGCACGGGAAAGAATATTGTGCATGATACGGCGTGCACGGGTATAAATCCGGTTTGCTGTGTAACCGCAACGCCTCCTACGGCTCCGGCGTGTCCAGGTCAATGTATTATGAGTGAAACCGAATGCTACGGAACCGGCCAGTCTATTCTGCGCAATGGCTCCTGCACTGGCGCGAATCCGGTTTGTTGTGTGACGGAGTAAGAAAAAAATACAATGAAAGCATCGCCCGACGCGGTGCTTTTTTGTGCAATTTCCCGGGGTTGGAAAAAATGGTATGATGTGTTGAGGAAAGCGCATTCTGTCATGCCGACTGGGCGTAGCTAGCACGGGGTTCCCTTGCCAGCCCGGGTGAAACGGACAGAGATCCTGAAATAAATTCAGGATGACAGAAGAAAATGAAATTAGTAGCCAATATGCAAAGAAAAGTTTTACTGCAAAATAGAGAAATAGTATATAATTTGCGAAGACGGCGCCGATCCCGACGTTTGAGTTTGAGTGTAAATTGCAATGCCGAAGTGGCTGTGACCGCTCCGCATTTTGTTACTATCGGGCAGTTGGAGAGCTTTATTAAATCTCGCGCCGATTGGCTGGTGGAAAAAATTGAATGGTTTAAAAGCCGGCCGGCGCCAAGACGGCTCAAAGGCACGCACCAAGAATATCTGTTGCATAAAAGCACGGCCTATCAGTTGGCGAAAAATAAACTGGCTGAATTTAATAAAATATATAGTTTGGAATTTAGAAGAATCACCATTCGCAATCAGAGTAGTCGATGGGGGAGCTGTTCGGGGCGCGGAACTTTGAGCTTTAATTATAAAATCGCGTTGTTGCCCGAGCACCTGGCCGAGTATGTGGTGGCGCACGAGCTGTGTCATTTGCAAGAGATGAATCATTCGGTTCGTTTTTGGGCGCTTTTGGCCAAGGCCATGCCTGATTGTTTGGTGAGAAGGGGGGAGTTGAGGAAGATAAAATTTTGAATTTTGGATTTATACAATATATGCATATAGAAGAATTTTACGAGCTGGCTAGCGCGCCCGCGCGGTTTGCCTTGCAAATTGAACGGTTTGATCTGAAAGTGAAAACGCATTACGCGCAATTGCCGTTTATCGGTGAAGAAACTCAAATCAAATATATTATTTCGCAGTTGAACAAGCGCGCGCAGATCGCGGTTATTGGTTCGCCTGAAGCTAACGCGCTCACCACCGGCATTTTGGATTGGAAAGAAAAAATGCTAAGTTTCTTTCCCGCGCGTTTGCATGTGGGGCCTCTGCGAGCGCTGGATACCTCGGTGGCTTGTTTCCATGCAATGCAGATTCCGGAAATAAATGCGATTTTAACGGGATTGGCAAATCCGAATGAAGAGCTTTTGTTGGTTGATTTGTTGCGTGAAGGGCAAAAAACGCAGACCGC
>JAHJCN010000003.1 GCA_018812905.1 Patescibacteria group bacterium | reverse complement strand
TGCCATTTATTGAATTGTTTTATCTCTCTTTTGTTTGTTGACATAATCTTACAATTATTATCCCCATATTTTAGAACCAATCAGTTTAAAATTAAAACTAATCATAGCCGAGATAATTTTTAATAATTTCGAGCATTTTTTGATAACCCTCTTCTTTAGTTGCTTGGCCTCATCCGTCAATTTATTAAGCTCTTCGTCGGGCTCGCCCATGCTTTTTCCGGCTTCCACAACACCATCCACCGCGCCGGTGACACGCTTGGAAACGGGATTAAGAATATCGTCCAAATTTTCCATTGGACGCTCTTCCTCACCCGCTCCATCCTGTTTAGCCACTAATTCAAGTTCTTCGACATTATCCTTGTTAATTGTTTTGCCGTCATCCGACATATAACAATGGTTTGATTATTGACGACTAATAAAATCTAAAATTTTCCTTTTTCTCTTTTCTTCACTTATTTTATGCTTCTTTGAGGCAAGTTCAATCTTTTCCGTTTTTATTATAGATAATTTCGCAAGCAATTCAGCTTCCGCTTTATTGATCTTTTCACGTTGTTGTTTTGATAATTTTAGCATAATTGATGAAATACTATTCTTTTTTACCCAGCCAAAATCCAAACAGACACATCAAAGCGAGCAAAACAGCCAAGGCGAATAATTTCTGAATGCTTTGGAAAAATAAAGTGGTTATGCCGAAAATGAATGCGATCGTGTAATATAGCAAAACCGTTTGCCGGTGGGAAAAGCCTAAATCAAGAAGCCTAAAATGCATGTGCTCGCGATCTCCTTTGAAAATTGATTGTCCTTTGCGCGCTCGAACGAATACAACACGCGCCAAATCCAAAATCGGAACAGCCATCACAAGCAATGCCGTGGCGATTTTACCGCCGGAAATAACCGATAGAACTCCGAGCATGAATCCGACGAACAGGCTCCCTCCTTCACCCAGAAAAATTTTAGCCGGATAAAAATTAAAAACTAAAAAACCAAGACAGGCGCCGGCAAAAACCAGAGACAAAAGCGCCACATCCGGTTGGTGCCATCTCTCGCCATTGGCGATAAAAAAAATCATGAAGGAGGCAATGCTGGCGATGCCTGTGGAAAGACCGTCGAGCCCGTCCAATATTTTGGTTGTATACATCATTCCGATAATCCACAAAAAAACCAATGAGCCGGAAACAAGTGAAAAATATCCCAAAAAACCTAAATTGATTTGCCAAAAATCAAGATAAAGAACACCACCAAACGGATTTGTAATTTTGTTCAAACCCAATCCACCCAAAACAAGAAGCAGGACACAAACAGCCGACAAACCAAGCCTCCATACCGCTGGCAATTTATGCTTATCATCAAAATAACCGATTATCATCAAGGGAACACTCGCGATAAAAACCATTATCAGTTTCTGGGGCTGTAAATTCGCTCCAAAAAGGTTAGTAAAAAAAGCCAGGTATGCCACCACTAGCCAAAATGATAAAAAAATAGCCAATCCTCCAAGAAGTGGAACGGCTTTTTTGTGTTTCTTAACTTTTTCATCCGGCCTGTCCACGATCCCCGCACGCTCCGCGAACTTTTTTACCGCGTAGGTGGCGACGAGGGATAGCGCGAATGCTAAAATAAAATATTGCATAGTCTTTGTCGCAAAACGTGTAACGCGTAACGCGCAACCTGTCCATTGTGCGTTACACGCTACACGCTACGCGTTACATGACACTTATCTCCCCACCCCTTCCCAAAACAATCTTATCCTTTCTCTTCAGCTTGCCGGCCAGCAACAACTCGGCCAATCGGTTTTCAATTTTTTCTTGAATGGCGCGACGCATGGGTCGGGCGCCGAATTCTTTATCAAAGCCCACGTCAGCCAGAAAATCAATGGCGGAATCTTCCACGACCAATTCCATTCCCTTGGCTTCCAGATCTTTAGCCAGGCGCTTCAACATCAAAGCCGCTATTTTCTTTATATCTTCTCGCTCCAAAGCTTTGAACAAGACAATGCCGTCAAAACGATTCAGAAACTCCGGGCGAAAGTATTGCTGTAGTTCGCCGTGCAACAGCTTTTCTTTAATACTGTCGCTTGGGATGCCGGCTCGCAACTGCTCTTGAACGTAGGAAGTGCCGGCATTGGAAGTGGTTACCAGAATCACACTGGTGAAATCCACCACCCGACCCGTGCTGTCTGTTAATCGTCCGTCATCCATTACTTGTAGAAACAAGTTAATGATATCTTTGTCCGCTTTTTCAATTTCGTCAAGCAGAACAAGGCTGAATGGATTGCGACGCACCGCTTCGGTCAAAATGCCAGTGCCTTTTTCCCCCGGCGCGCCAATGAGCCTATAAATACTGGCTTTGTCTTGATATTCACTCATATCCAAACGAATCATGCGGTTTTCACCGCCAAAATATACCGTGGCAATGGTTTTAGCAAGCTCGGTTTTGCCCACACCGGTCGGACCCATGAACAGAAAGTTGGCAATGGGACGCGTGGTGGAGCGAATTTCAGCGCGCGCTCGGCGCAGAGCATTGGCCACCAGATTAACAGCTTCATCTTGGCCGATAACTCGTTTGTGCATTTCTTTTTCTAAAACCAAAAGCTTTGAAGATTCATCCGAAGAAACCGTGGTTACCGGAATTTTTGTTTTCTCCGCGATCACCGCCGAAACATCCTCGCCCATAATCAAAGTATTTGCCCCTCGCTGATTACGGCCATATGCCGCCGCTTCGCTCATAACTTCCAAGGCGCTTCCGGGCAAATAGATATCATGTAAAAATCTTTTCGATAATTTTACGGCTTTTTCCACCGCATCGTAAGATAGAAAAATATTTTGTTTGTATTCAAGCATTCCGGCCTTGGATTCCAAAACTTGAATGGCTTGATTTTCATTCATTTCTTTAACTTCCACTTTGCTAAACACATTGCCTAGCGGCGAATTGACAACTACTTGCGCGTAGGATTCATCCGTGGTGGTGGCAAAAGTCAAAAATCTGTTTCCTTTCAAATAATCCGCCAAAGTGTCGGCAACATCCAAACTGCTGTGTTCGCCTCCGGCGGCCACACCGGCCAATTCGTGCAAGTTGTTGATAAATAAAATTACATTTCGCGCGCGAGCGATTTCATTCATCATGTGAATTAGGCGCTCCATCGCGCCGGCCGGAGTTGTGCCGGCCAAAAGCGACGATACGGAAAGCTGGACAAATCGTTTGTCTTGCAAACGCGCCGGAACATCTTCTTCCACCATTTTTTGCGCGATGCCTTGAATAATACTTCTTTTCCCGGTTCCATGATCGCCCACCAGCAAAACATTTTGACCTCCGCCCTCTACAATGCGAAAAGCTTCTTCCTG
>JAHJCN010000039.1 GCA_018812905.1 Patescibacteria group bacterium | reverse complement strand
GCTCTTCTGGCGGAGGCGGGGCAAGTGGGAAGTGGTAATTAAAAAAGAACCCCTAGGGTTCTTTTTTGTAATTTTGTACCGCATTATTTCGTTGATTAGACCCTCTCCGTCCAATGCTTATCAACTTCAACTTCCAGTTCCAAAAATATTTTCTTGTTTAGAGCGGCTTCCAGTTCTTTGCGTGCAGCAATACCAATTTCTTTCAGCGCGCGTCCGCGAGCGCCGATGATCATTTTTTTGTATTTGCTTTCAGAGGTAAAAATATTTGCTTTTACAACAAATACGTCCGGTTTTTCTTCCATCCCTGACACTTCCACATGCGTGGTGTACGGCACTTCTTTGCGCAAAGCCAAAAATATTTTTTCTCGGACAATTTCCGCCACCCAGAATTTGGGATCGATATTGGTTTTTTGGTTTTCGGGATAATACGGCTCGCCTTCCGGCAAAAGCTCTATTACTCTATCGCGCAATGGTTGAACATGGCGGTTGCGCAGAGCCGACACCTCAAAGGTGTCCAAGAATTCTTCACTCAAATTTTTGTAATCATCCAGAAACTCTTTTTCATCTTTCGGCAAATCCGACTTATTGATAACCAAAATTTTTGGAACATCCAAACGGCGGATCATGGCCAGAATTGAACGCTCTTCAGCGCCCAGAGACCTTCCCGGATCTACCACATAAACAACCAAATCAATGTCCTTTATCGCTTCGTGCACTCTTTGGCTCAGGGTGCCGGCCAAAGCGCTTTTTTCCTTAAAAATACCCGGTGTGTCAACAAAAACAGCCTGCCCTTGCGCAGTATTCATTACTCCGTGTATAATGTTTCTAGTGGTCTGTGGACGATGGGTGACGGCGGCGATTTTTGTGCCAACTAGCGTGTTTAGCAGGGTTGACTTGCCGACATTGGACCTACCGACCAAAGTTGCTATTCCTGATTTTAACATAGGAAATTTCAAATATTTACATTTTTTACTTCGTTGTAGTATAATAATAGCTTAAAATGGTGAATAAATCAAGGCTTTTCTATGAAAGTGATATTATTGGGTAAAGTGCCGGGATTAGGCAATGTGGACGATGTTAAAGATGTGGCGGACGGATATGCCAAGAATTTTTTGTTTCCCAAGCATTTGGCCGTACAGGCTTCTGCCAAAGCTTTGAATGAGATTGTCGCGCAAAAGAATCGTTTGGCCAAAGAGGAAGAAAAGGACCTTCATGAAGCACAAAGTACGGCTTCCAAGCTAGACGGCGCGGAATTGAAATTTACGGAAAAGGTTAACAACAAGGGTCTGCTCTATTCAGCGGTAAATGCCCAAAAAATTTCGGAAAAACTGGTGAGTCTTGGTTATTCAATCGACAAAAAACAAATTATTGTTCCACAAATAAAAACAATCGGAGAGTTTTCCGCGAAAATTAGGTTCCGACATGGGCTGGAAACGAGCATTCGCGTCATTGTCTCCGCTAAATAGCACCCTCATCCTCAAGTGAGGGTTTTTTAATTTATAATAAATATTTTTTAATTGCCATTGTTTATGTCCGCACAAGCAAAAAACTGCAAGTATATTTTCGTTTTAGGCGGTGTCATGAGCGGGGTGGGGAAGGGTGTGGTCACCGCCTCCATCGGTCGCATGTTTAAGAATCGTGGGTATAATGTATCCGCGATTAAAATCGACCCATATATTAATCTGGATGCAGGCACAATGAATCCGCTGGAGCACGGCGAAGTGTTTGTCACAGAGGACAGAGATGAAACCGATCAGGATGTTGGCAATTATGAAAGATTTTTGGATACCGATATTTTGTCTTTGAATTATATGACCACCGGGCGGGTATACATGAGTGTGATTGAAAAAGAACGAGCCATGCAATATAAGGGGAAGTGCGTACAAGTGGTGCCACACATACCTCTTGAAGTTATCGGACGCATTAAAGCGGCGGCAAAAAAAGCGGATGCCGATGTAATGGTAATTGAGGTGGGCGGAACGGTAGGCGAGTATGAAAATATTTTGTTTTTAGAAGCGGCGCGCATGATGAAGTTGGACAATCCGGACGATGTGGCTTTTGTCCTGGTGAGTTTTTTGCCAATTCCGGGTCATTTGGGAGAAATGAAAACTAAGCCGACTCAACACGCGGCGCGAGCGTTAAATAATTCTGGTATTCAACCTGATTTTATTGTCGCGCGCGGACGCAATGAATTGGACAAGCCTCGGCGAGAAAAATTGGCTTTCTTCTGTTGGTTACGTTCCAAAGAGCATGTTATTTCCGCTCCGGATGTGAAAAACATTTATGAAATTCCCGCTTTGTTTGAAAAACAGAAATTCAGCGCGCTTCTTGGAGAAAGATTGAAGCTAAATTTTAAATCCGGCAAATCGCATCGGTGGGATAATTTTGTAAATCGCATGAACGCGGCAGATAAAAAAGTCAAGATTGCGGTGGTTGGGAAATATTTTGGTACCGGAGATTACACTCTTGCCGATTCCTATATTTCCGTAATTGAGGCGGTAAAGCATGCGTCTTGGGCAAATGGGGCGCAACCGGAAATGACGTGGATTGATTCTGAAGAATTTGAGAAACATCCGCAAAAAATAAAGGAATTATGCGGTTTCAGCGCGTTGATTGTGCCAGGCGGTTTTGGGTCTCGCGGAATTGAAGGAATAATTTCCGCGATAAAATTCGCGCGCGAGAATAAAATTCCATATTTGGGTTTATGCTATGGCATGCAACTTGCCACCATTGAATTTGCTCGCAATGTATTGGGGTTAAAAAATGCGAATTCAGTGGAGATTGACGCCAAAACTCATGAGCCGATAATCCACATTAACCCAAAGCAAGCCAACAATGTAGCTTTGAATCGCTATGGCGGTACAATGCGTTTGGGCGCATACAATTGCACGCTAACGCCGGATACAAAAACGGCCGAATTATATAAGACGAAAAAAATCAGCGAGCGTCATCGCCATCGCTACGAGTTTAACAATGTATATAGGAAGAAGATGGAAAGCGCCGGAATGAAAGTCGCGGGCGTTAATCCCGAAAATGATTTGGTTGAGATAGTTGAAATTACCGATCATCCATTTTTCGTGGGTACGCAATTTCATCCCGAATTCAAGTCACGCCCCCTTAGTCCGCACCCTTTGTTTATGGGGATGGTAAAGGCGGCGATTGCGCGAAACGTGTAGCGCGTAACATGCAACCCATATCGTTTATTTGATTATAGACAAAAGAACCCCCGTGGGTTCTTTTCAATTACACAGGTTTCGCGTTACACGTTACGCGTTACACGACCTACCGTCCAATCATCCTAACCAACACATTCACAGTCCGAAGAACAATCACCGCGTCCAAAAATATGTTGCGGTTTTTGATGTAAAATAAATCGTATTCCAGCTTGCGTAAGTTTTCGTCAATTGTGCCATAATAACCATAGCGTAGCTGAGCCCAGCCCGTGAGCCCCGGCTTCACCAAGTGGCGCAGTTCGTAAAACGGCATCCTCTCCGTTAGTTGCCTCACGAACTCCGGTCTTTCCGGCCTGGGCCCAATCAACCCCATTTCACCGCGGAAAATATTGATAAATTGAGGTATCTCATCAATCCGCGAACGGCGCAGAAACTTTCCCACTTTGGTGACGCGTCCGTCATGCGCCTCGGCGAATTTTGGCCCGTCTGTTTCCGCGCTTCCATCTTCGGCCAGAACCGTCATTGTTCTATATTTAAAAATTTTGAATGTCGTGCCGTTTTTTCCAATTCTTTCTTGTTTAAAAAAGAGAGAACCTTTTGAGGTGTATTTGATTGACACGGCGATAAACGGAAATGTTAGCAAGAAAAAGAGCGCAATTATCACGGCTATAAAATAATCGACTAAAATTCGAAAGCGATCGTAGATCTTTTTTTGTTGTTCGTGCAAATTGGATAAGAAAAATGATTCAGAAAAAGTGAATGGGGGAATACGGCCTGTAATTTCCTCATAGAATTTCGCAAGATCGGCGATTTCGGTTTGTTTAATTAAATAATAATATAATTCTTTCAAAAGATCGGCGTTCTTTTTCAAACCCGGCGCGGTAACAACGATATGAATCGGTTGAAAAATTTTTTCTCGCAAAGAGGATAAATTGGAGGCAATCGGCATGCTTTCCAGACCCGCTAGGACTGTGGTTCCGGCGTCCAGATCCACAATGCCTATGACAGCGTATCCGCGTTCCGGTTCGCTGTTAATTATTTTAATTAATTCCACGGCTTCTGGTGTGATTCCGGCAAATACAATGTTTGTTTTTAAAATAGCCGGTGAAATGTATTTGCTGTGTAAATATCGCCAAAATCCAATGAGCGCG
>JAHJCN010000038.1 GCA_018812905.1 Patescibacteria group bacterium | reverse complement strand
TGTTTGTCCTCATGCTAACGCTCGCGCCACTGGGCGTGGCGAAGGCCGGGAATTTTTTGAAAGAAGCAAATACGAAATTGGGCACGGCTGTTGAAGGTGTTGGGTTTGAGAAGACACTGGAGACATCCATCAGCGCGGTGGTTAAAGGCGCCTTGTCTCTTGTTGGCACCATTTTCTTTTTGCTCACAATTTATGCCGGCATCCTGTGGATGACCGCTGCCGGAGAAGAAGAGAGGGTAACAAGAGCGAGAAAAATAATCACAGCCGCGATTGTTGGTCTTATAATCACCATGGCCGCCTATGCCATTACGGCGTTTATAACGAGTGCGGTTGGCGGGGGTGGTGGAGGTACCACTCCTCCAGCAGTTGAAACAGATGCGGGTGGAGGAAATGGTGGGGCAGAATCAGAAGAAGCGGGAGTGTGCGTCACAACAAATGATACAGATCCGGATATGCAGGAATGCGTTGATGCAACACATGCGGATTGCGACACTATTTGGGAGGATAGAGACGAGGAAGCGGGTGATTCTGTAACTTTTTATGCGGGTCAAACTTGTGCCCAGAATTATCAAGATTATGATTGAATTTTTACTTTTAGCTAACTTTGTTTTTATGAAAAAAATGTTTATAGGCAATAAATTCAAAATATCCAACATCCCAATTTCCATTTTCCTAATTTCCATTGTTGTTATTTCCCAATTTCTAATCTCCAACATCGCCCTCTCCGCCCCAGACATCGACACCATGAGTAAAAACATCGCTACCAAAAGTGGCTATGGCGCTACCACCGCCACCACTCTCTCCGAAACAGTAGGCACCCTCATCAAAACTGTTTTGTCCTTAGTCGGCGTTATTTTCTTGATTCTGACAATTTACGCCGGCGTTCTCTGGATGACAGCCGGCGGAAACGAAGAGAATGTCACCAAAGCCAGAAAAATCCTCACATTCGCCGTCACAGGTCTCATAATAATTCTCGCCGCCTACAGCATCACCTGGTTTGTAGTTGAAGCGCTCACCGGCGCCACCTCCGGCACAGCTGTTGGAGGAGCCGCCCCGGCAACCGATGATCCCTGTATGGGTTTTTGGTATCATTATTCACATACCAATTGCTGGTAAAACGTCGCGCAACGCGAAACGTGTAGCGCGCAACGTATAATACAAATTCGACAGGTTACACGTTACACGTTACACGCAATAATCACACACCTATGTTAAACCGAATAAAAATCATTTTACTGCTGGCATTGCTCACCTCCACAATCCTCGTCGCCGTTCCGGCTCTCGCCTCCACGCAAGATGATATTGCCAAACAGCTCAAAGCCGCGGGGGACAAAGCCGGCACCACCGAAGTTCAAGACCCACGAGCGATTGCGATGACAATCGTGCGTATAGCCTTTGGCCTCATTGGCACTGTTTTTCTTTGCCTGACAATGTATGCCGGATATATGTGGATGACGGCGGGTGGCGAAGAAGAAAAAGTGACAAAGGCGAAAAGTTTACTTACGCAGGCTGTGATTGGTTTGGCGATCATTTTGTTGTCCTACAGCATAACTATTTTTGTCGTCCGTTCGCTGACCACCGTTGATCAAAGCAGAATTCAATACGAACCAATTCTTTGATGACAGTGGAGAGACTGGGGTGACAGTTGTGAGATTGCTTCCCGCCAAAGGCGGGCAGGCGTCGCTTCGCTCATAGCATTGGCAAATAAAAAATCCTCCAAGTTTTTGGAGAATTTTAGTTTAAAATTTGTTTTAATATTTCTTCGCACGCGTCCGGCATCCTCGGTGGTTTGGAGAAATAATTCGGAGCGTTAAAAACATTTTTAATCAGCTCGGGCAAGTCTTCAACGTTTTTTACCTCTCGGCCAAAATTATTTTTTTCCACATATTCTACATTGGCATCCTCCTGGCCGGGAATGGGGTCAACCAAAAGCAATGGTTTTTGCAGAGACAAACATTCCGCCACCGTGATGCCTCCGGGTTTGGTGACAATCACGTCCGCCACGCGCATCCATTCGTCAATTTTGTCCGTAAATTTTAAAACAATCAAATTCGCCTCGTCTGTTTTTGAAATTTTATTTAATTTCTCAAAAAGTTTTTCATTGTTTTTTCCGGAAACGGCCACCACATTTATTTTTTCCATTTCCTTCAAAATATTTTTCACCGCCTCGGCGATGTCAATGAGCCCAAAACCTCCGGCCATCAACAAGATTGTGCGCCAGTCATTTTTTATCCCCAAATTTTTTTTCAATTCTTCGATATTCTTTTCCTCAAAAAAACTTGGCTGTATAGGCAAGCCGACGACAAAAATATTATCTTTATCCGCGCCGAGCATTTTTTTTACCCCTTCGTTTGCCACGAAATATTCGCTCACAAAAGGGGATAGCCAAAGCTTGTGCGCCGTGTAGTCTGTCACCACCATGCTAATCGGCACTTTGCCGAAATATTTTTTTAAGGGCAGTGCCGCCAGAAAATGTGTGCAAACAATTTGATCGGGTTTGAAATCATCAATGAATTTTAATAATTTTTTTGAATTGATTTTAAAAAGAAAATTTAGTTTGGAAATGATTTTGGATTGGAGCTTGGCATCCAGTGCGTGGTATATTGAGCCGTATATTTTTGGAAGATGACGAACTAGCGACGCGTAGCCGGAAGTGCTTGAATATTTCAAGGGAGCCGTGGAATATTTCGCCATGTCAATATGTTCTGCAGTGATATTGGGATAATTTTTTAATACAGAAAGACGCAAGGCTTCGGCCGCGCGCACATGTCCCATTCCGGCGGAGCAGGAGATGAATAGTATTTTTTTTGTGGAAGACATAATTTGGGGTGCCTAACCGGACTTGAACCGGTGCTAAGAGAACCACAATCTCTTGTGCTAACCACTACACTATAGGCACCATGTACTTGCTTTTTCCCTTATTTTTGTGATTTTACCACATTTTTAAGATAATTTCAAGTCCAAGTGGCGCCGCCACACTGTCATCCCGACCCGTTGGAGGGATCCCTTCGTCTGGACTGAGATGACAATTGGGCGATGGATTCCGGATCCTGGTCCGGAATGACAATTATTTTGGTGTCCCCGCTAGGAATCGAACCTAGATCCACAGCTTAGAAGGCTATTGTTCTATCCATTGAACTACAGGGACAAATATATTTTTTTCGTGTGATCTGTTCTACCGCGTCCGCCGTAGCTTTAGCGGAGGCGGGCAGGGACAGATGGCGATATATTAGCCGATTTTGAGTAAAATGGCAAGATGTGGTAAAATGAATATAGTCTGAAGTTCGCTGTGAACATTTTTGTATTGTCATTGCGAGGAGTGAGGAACGAGCGACGAAGCAATCTCTGTGATTGGTGGGATTGCTTCGTCGCTTCGCTCCTCGCAATGACAATTATAAAGTATGTATATATGAAAAAAATCGTTATATTCGCGCTAGTAGCATCAAGCTTTTTTGCCTTGTGTCTGCCTGTTTTGGCTGATAGTTATAATTTAGATAAAACGGCGCAAAAATTGAATTATGATACCAGCACGAAGGGGGATTTGAACACCAAGGTTCAAGTGGTCATCACGGTCGCTCTTTCCGTTCTAGCCATCCTGTTTTTTGGCCTAATGCTCTACGCCGGCGTCCGTTGGATGACCGCCATGGGCAAAGAAGAAGATGTTACCAGAGCCAAAGAAACCGTCTACGCGGCCATCATCGGACTAGTGATTATTGGCGCTTCCTATGCTATTTCGGCCTTTATTTTTGGCGTACTCGGTGGGTAAAACCGCATAACGTGTAACGCGCAACGTGCAACGTGTAACGCAGAACCCGTAACGCGCCAACCATTACAATCGACAGGTTACACGCTACGCGCTACACGTTACACTTCATGTACAAACTTGACAAAAACTCGTTATTTTGCTAGCATATATCCATTATTAACCGCTAACCCGCCTCGGCGGGCCAGACAGCGGACCGAACCGCCCAAGACATGCCTCGGGACGGCCCGGTAAACTCTACGCATGTATGCTAGAAGCAAAGAAAAAGGCGCAGATTATAAAGAAATTTCAGACCCATGCCGGCGATACCGGTTCCAGCGAGGTCCAAATTGCCATATTATCTGCCGAAATTGACGAGCTCATTGACCATTTGAAGAAGCATCCCAAGGATCATTCTTCTCGTCGCGGTTTGTTGCGCAAGGTAAGCGCACGTCGCCGATTAATGCGCTATTTAAAAAAGGAAAACCAGGAAAGCTACGAAATTTTGGTTAAAAAATAAAAATCAAACAACCGAAAGTGGTGGAAAGCACAGACGGCATAAAAGCCGTTCCTGAAGAGGAAATCCTGGGGGAAGAGGTCGTAGAAAACGAAAATGAAACCAACAGTAAATAAAAAATCGCATCCGTTAAAACACCCCGACCAACGCGTGGGGGTGTTTATTGACGTACAGAACATGTATTACAGTGCCAAAAATTTGTATAGCTCCAAGGTCAATTTTGGCAACATTGTGAAAGAATCCGTGGCCGGCCGCAAACTCATCCGCGCCATTGCCTATGTGGTGAGCACCGAGGGCAAGG
>JAHJCN010000129.1 GCA_018812905.1 Patescibacteria group bacterium | reverse complement strand
TAAATATTGAAAATCAGATGATTGTTTTCCAATTTTCCAAACGCGCTGACCGGTTTGGTCGTATTTATTTCAGAGAAGGATTGGAGAATGGCAATTGCCGAGGAATTTTTGAGGAAAAGATTGTATTTCGCGAAATTGATTTTTCTTTTGCTTTCCATGTACCATGGTTCAGTTGAAATTTTCTTGTCAGCAACATTTAATGAAGGAAAATAAAGAGCATTTTCATTCAGGGAGAATTCAATATTTCTATTTTGCAATATGGAAATAACAGCCGGATTATTTTTTGTTATTCCGAATATTTGTTTGTTTAGCGTAAAAATTCCGATTTCATCGGCTGAAGCATTGAAAAGTTCTTGCCAGGAATCGCGCGAAACAGTGCTTCCCTTTTCCAGCCAGTTGAGAATAATGTCTTTTTGTTCTCGCGGAATTTGTTGAATATCCTTTGCATTGGCATGAAAATAGATTTCCGCTTGAGCCGGGATTTCGGATGCGAGCGTGTCGAGGTGATTGCAGAAAAGGAAAATCAGACAAATAAAAAAAAGCGCATAAGGAAACAGCCGATAGATTTGTTTGAAAATGAATTTGCTCATAAGTTATTCAACATTACTATTTCATTTTAGCGTAAATTAGAGAAAAGGCAAAGTTTTTTCAGTTAAAAGAAAAGACGCCGGCAATGTTGCCGACGCCGGTGATTCAGTTGAATAGAAACAGTTGACCCAATGCGATGAGAATGAATGCAGTTCCTGAGATTGAAAGAAATATTTGTTTTTCTATGGAATAATCCGGTTGCTTTTTATCATACAGATAGAATTTGATGATATTGAGTGTTCCCCACAATCCGATCCATAGAGCGAATTCATTTCCGGATACATTGCTACTGGCGATCATGAAGATGGCCGTTAAGATTTGAAACAAAAAAACGTATTTGATGAAAACTTCTTTTTTCATTTCTTCTGCCTCCTTGTCTATCGCATGACAAGTGAATATAACATTTCAATTTTTTATTGTCAATGGATTTGTTATAAATTTAGCAAAGGAAAAAAAATTGCAAAAAAAAATCCCCGGCTCAATACGTGGGGGTCATGTGCAGATACATATTGCAGTCATTGGTAAATTGAATTTATAATCAATGCAAATAAAAAAGTCCTGCGAGCGCAGGACTTTTTCAGAAGAAGTTAAGCTGACTTCATTGTCAGATTTACTCTGCCTTTTTCATCTATTCTCATGACTTTTACTTTTACTTTTTGGCCGACTTTGAGATATTTGTTTATATCCATTACTCGTTCTTTGTTGCTGATTTCCGAGATGTGAACCATTCCTTCGGTTCCGGGGAATATTTCCACAAAAGCGCCAAAGTCCATTATTCTCGTGACTGTACCGTCGTATGCTTCGCCGGGAATCGCTTCTCTCACAATATCTTCAATTCTGGCAATGGCTTTTTTCATTCCTTCTTCTTGGTTTGAAGTGATCATCACCAATCCGCTGTCTTCGATATCAATGCTTACGCCGGTTTCGTCAATGATTGCGTTGATAATTTTTCCGCCCGGACCGATTACTGCTCTGATTTTGTCCGGATTGATTTTTAGTGTGACAATTCTCGGCGCATATTGAGACATTTCTTTTCTCGGTTCCGGAATTGTTTGTTCGATTATATCCAGAAGTTCATGAATCGCTTTTTTCCCTTGAGTCAGCGCGCCTTCGATCATGTCGAGCGTCAATCCATCGGTTTTTGTGTCCATTTGAATGGCGGTGATGCCGTCTCTGGTTCCGGTTACTTTGAAATCCATTCCGCCTTTTCCGTCTTCCAGATCTTGAATGTCAGTCAATATTTTGAAATCGCCTTTTTCATTTGAAGCAACGCCGATGGCGATTCCGGCAACCGGTTTTTTGATCGGAACTCCCGCGTCCATCAATGCCAAGGTTGAACCGCAAGTCGATCCCATTGAACTGGAACCGTTTGAACTCAGAACTTCGGAAACAACGCGGATTGTATAAGGAAAAGTTTCTTTGTCCGGCAAAACCGGGATGATCGCTTTTTCCGCGAGCGCGCCATGTCCGATTTCTCTTCTTCCCGTTCCTCTGAGCGGAGCTGCTTCTCCCACTGAGTATGGAGGGAAATTGTAATGATGCATGTATCGTTTTTTTCCGGTAATTTCCATTCCGTCGAGAACTTGTTCGTCTCCGGGAGAACCGAGCGTGACTACTGACAAAACTTGAGTTTCTCCTCGATTGAACAATGCGCTGCCGTGAGTTCTGGGCAATAAGCCGACATTACAGCTGATCGGCCGCAGTTGATCCAATTTTCTGCCGTCAACGCGTTTGTCTTTTTCCAATATTGCATTTGTGATTTGTTCATCAATGAAACTATTGAAAAATGTGACGATTTTTTTTCTGCGATCTTTGCCGATTTGCCGTTCGAGCAAATATTCTTCCAGTAAATCTTTCATCTTTTTTAAGATTTCTTTTCTTTCTTTTTTCGAACCTGCGGGAATGTTGAACAAGAATTCTTCCAATTTAGGAATCAAGTATTCTTTGCATTCATCCTGAATGCGAAGCAATTCTTCGGCGCCGAATTTCTGGTTTTCATCCAGATCTTCCAGTGAAGTGTCGTCAGCCGGCAGAACGATTTTTTCTCTTCCGACTTCAGCTCTGACTTCCTCAATAAGTTTAATGATTTTTCCCGAGTGTTTCATCGCGAATTTAAATGCTTCGAAAGCGGTTTTTTCATCCACTTCATTGGCGCCCGCTTCGACCATGAGCACTTTGTCTTTTGAAACCGACAAAGTCAAATCCAAAGATGATTTTTCTCTGGCTGCGTATGTCGGATTGATCACCCATTCATCACCGACTTTTCCGATGCGAATGCCGGCGAGCGGTCCGTTCCAAGGAATGTCGGACATGTGAATCGCGGTTGACGCGGCGATGATTGCCGGAATATCCGGATCATTTTCCCCGTCAATGGACAAAACCGAGACAATGACTTGAATGTCTCTGCGAATTGATTCATCGAACAAAGGTCTGAGTCCGCGATCAATCATTCTGCCGGTGAGAACAGCTTCATCTGTCGGCCGTCCTTCTCTTTTGATAAAGCGGGAACCTTTTATTCTGCCGGCGGCGTACATTTTTTCTTCATAATCAACCATTAGCGGAAAAAAGTCAGTGCCTTCGCGTGATTTCGGACTCATTACCGCTGTGGCCAATACAACCGTATCGCCATATTGGACGAGACAGCTGCCGTTTGCTTGCGGAGCCAGATCGCCGGTTTTGATTGTTAATTTTCTGCCGGCAAATTCGAGCTCGAAGTTTTTCTTCTTCATAAAATGTGTCTGACCGCCAAATTTTAGATTTCTTTTTGTGAAATCTACTTATCTGGCGACCAGAAGTTATTTAAATTATTTTGATAAATAAAGCCAGCCCCGTTTTCGCGGGGCGGGCCAGTGTATTATAATGACGCAATGTTTTCGTCTGTCAATTCTTTTTCAGCGAGTTCTTCTTCGTCGAGAATTTTTTGAATTGCCGCTTCTTTTTGCGATCTTCTGGACGGTTTGATTTTCAGGCTTTCGATCAATTTTTTGTAACTTTCCTGATTTTCCAATTCCAGATAACGAAGCAATCGGCGCCGTTCGCCCAATTTCTTCAGCAATCCCCTTCTGGATGAATGATCGTGCTTGTGAATTTGCAGATGTTTTGTTAATTCTCGAATTTCTTCGGACAAGATAGCGATTTGAACTTCGGATGAACCGGTGTCAGTCGCGTGAGTCTTGAACTTGTTGATGATTTGCTGTTTCTTCTTTTGAGAAAGCATAATTTTTTT
>JAHJCN010000037.1 GCA_018812905.1 Patescibacteria group bacterium | reverse complement strand
TTTTCTGTCATTCCCCCGACTTAGTCGGGGGAATGACAATAAGCAAAGCTCTACCACTTTAACTCATCATGCTCAAGCATGAAGTTTAAACGGATTATGTTATATGAAATAAATTCATTATCTATCGTGCCGTCCAACGCCATTTGCACCGCTTTATTAAACGGAACAAAAACCGCTTTGGAATCTTCGCCGTCTTCTTGGGGTAGCGGATCATAAGCCAAATCTTTGGCAATAAAAACGTGGATGTCCCAAATAAGAGTGTTGCTGGGCGACTTGATGAAAAGCTTTTTTAACTTTTTTGGCCTATAACCAGCCTCCTCGCGCATTTCGCGAATTATGGCTTTTCTGGGCGTATCCCCCGGCTTGTCAACACGGCCTCCGGGCAAAAACCAGACATTTTTCTTGTAGCCGTGTCTATATTCCTTAATCATCAATAGCTCACCCTTATCATTAAAAGCCAAAACACTCACGCTGGGAAAACGCTCGCAATATTCAAAAATCGCCTTTTTTCCGCTTGGCAAAGCCACTTCTTGGTGCAAAATATTAAAAATTTTGCCTTTAAAAGCCGTTGTTTTCTTGCCGAATTTGATTTTTGGCATAATATTTGGGCAACTGATTGATTTTATGTTATTCTACCAATATAATCGAGCATTTTCAAGCGCTTGACATTTATTCGGGTAAAATGTAAAGTGCTTTGTTCGGATAGTTCTTTGCAAAACCGATGGTAGACGAAAGCAAGTTGATGTTTCTTGCTGTCGCCTATCATCGGATAAAACAGATCGGAAAATAGAGGAGGAAAAAAGAATATGGCGAGCGCACCTGATGAGCCGGAACTGGTTGAAAAGCAGCCGGAAGGCGACCCGTGGGGTCTGAACGCGAGGCCTAAACAAGTGGAAGAAGTCCCGGGATCAACATCGCCGGGCGAGGAGGAGGAGAATCCCGAAGAGGGGAAAATAGAGGAGGACCACAGTGGGCTGTTCGACGGCGTCGATCGCGAAGAGAAAAAGAGCCGCGACAGCTCCACGCCGGTGCCTCCACCCCCGCCCAGACTGATACGGCTCCCCAAGGAAGAGAGTGGCAGTGGCCTTCGTGTCGAACTGGTTCAACAGCTCGCAGAAAATGTGGCGCTCAAAACCTCTCTGGAAGAGCTGACGAGGCGCTACCGGGGAGATGTGGGGCGAGCTGTGCCAGTTTCCGACCGTGCTCGCGGAGCGGCCAAATTGGCCAATACCGCGACCAAATTGGCACGCAACGCCGGCGCGCTTCAGCAAGCGACTGGCGAACTCGCCCGTCGCATGGCGGAGGATTCGGAGGTGGTGGCGGACGCGCAGAAGGCAGAAGAAGCTGTGGCTGCGCTCGCCAGAGCTTGTGCACTCCTGAATGAGGTGCACCGCTCGGTACTCGAGACCACAGTGAAGAGGTCCGAGCATTTGCACTCGTACCTCCAGAAGATCGCCAAGTGAGATTTCCCTCCTTCTCCGTCACCCCCTCTTCCCGACAAGGGTGTGGCGGAGACCCAGGCGCCAGAGGCGCCTCCCACCGGGCGCAAGCCCAATGCGCCCACCCGGCCGGAGCATGACAAGGATGTCATGCTCCGGCCACCCCCCTACCTATTTTAAAACATTTCCGACTCATGGTCGGTTTTTTTATTTAAAAACATCCTCCGAATTTGGAAGATGTTTTTGTTGGACTGGATTCCGGATCAAGTCCGGAATGACGGTACCGAGATTGCTTCATCACCCCGACTTAGTCGGGGTTCCTCGCAATGACTATGAAGATTAATACCTATAATGCTCCGCCTTGTATGGCCCGCTTTTTGCCACGGCAATATAATCCGCCTGCTCGGGTGTAAGTTCGGTGAGCTTGATGCCGATTTTGCCCAAATGCAACCTGGCCACTTCTTCATCAAGTTCTTTCGGCAAGAAATACACGCCGATTTTGTATTCTTTTTTCCAAAGTTCTATCTGCGCCAATACCTGATTGCTGAAACTCGCGCTCATCACAAAGCTCGGATGGCCCGTGGCGCAACCCAAATTAACCAAACGCCCTTCGGCCAGCATATACACTTCATGCCCATCTTCAAAAACATATTTATCAACTTGCGGTTTGATATTAACTTTTTTCACTCCGGTTTTTTCATTTAATTTGTCCACCTGAATTTCATTGTCAAAATGTCCAATGTTACAAACAATCGCCTGATCTTTCATTTTTTCTATCTGCTCCACGCGCAGAACATCTTTGTTGCCGGTGGCGGTTACATATATATCCGCTCGGCCGAGAGTATCTTCCACTGTTGTCACTTCGTATCCCTCCATCGCCGCTTGCAAAGCACAAATGGGATCAATCTCTGTCACAATCACTCTGCTACCCTGCCCGCGCAGAGCTTGCGCGCACCCCTTGCCTACTTCTCCGTATCCGCACACCACCGCGACTTTGCCGGC
Source organism: Patescibacteria group bacterium (assembly GCA_018812905.1). GTDB lineage: Bacteria > Patescibacteriota > Patescibacteriia > Magasanikbacterales > GWA2-37-8 > JAHJCN01. The sequence goes on along the minus strand of JAHJCN010000037.1, from coordinate 11,123 downwards.
AAGCATCACATCCATGGCTCGATTCAGCCCATCCACAATGGAATGACGGCAACCGTAAATATTATCAAACTTGCTTTTGGTAACCGAATCATTCACATTGATGGCGGGAAACAGCAATTTATTTTCTTTAAACATCTGGTATAAACGATGAACGCCGGTGGTAGTTTCTTCGGACACGCCTTTTATCTTCTTAACAACCTCGGTCCATCGATTCGGATTTTTTTCATATTCAATTTTCAAACGTTTCACAAGCTCGCGATAATCAGCTTCTTTTCCGTTCAAATCCGCATCCAACAAACCAGGGTTCTTTTCCGCGTCCACTCCCAAATGAATCATCATGGTGGCGTCTCCCCCATCGTCCACGATTAAATCCGGACCGACTCCGTCACCGAAGTTCAACGCTTTCTCCGTGCACCACCAATAGTCCTCAAGAGACTCGCCCTTCCAAGCAAACACCGGCACTCCGGCTTTGGCAATGGCTGCGGCCGCGTGATCTTGCGTGGAAAAAATATTGCAACTGCACCAGCGCACCTCTGCACCCAAAGCCGTGAGCGTCTCAATCAAAACCGCGGTCTGGATGGTCATGTGCAAAGACCCTGTAATTTTCGCGCCTTTCAACGGCTGTTCCGGAGCATATTTTTTACGAATTGAAATGAGCCCGGGCATTTCTTTTTCCGCGATCTCAATTTCTTTCCTCCCCCAATCGGCAAGGCCGATGTCAGCTATTTTGTATTCTGGCATATTAAATTAGCAATTAACAACTAACAATTAACAAATTACAATTAACATTTCGCCACAGATGAATCCACCTCTACCCCCTAATCCCCAAAAAAACCAAATAGACAGCATACGCGGCAACAAATGATATCCCTTGCCAGCGATCAACATTATTCTTCTTTCCAACGAACACAAAGACGAACAAAATGGTTGTCACACCCATGGACACCATCACATCAAAATTGGTGGCGGGGTTGAAAGGAATTTGAATAAACACGGAGGTAAGACCCAAAATCCAAAAAATGTTAAAAATATTTGAGCCGACAATGTTACCCACCGCTATATCATCTTGTTTGTGAATCACCGCCACAACAGAAGTGACGAGTTCTGGCAGGGATGTTCCAATAGCGACAATGGTTAAGCCGATGAGCGCTTCGGAAAGTCCGGCCAAACGAGCCAGCAGAACCGCGTTGTCCACCAAAATTTTACCTCCAACAAACAAAAACGCAAGTCCGACCAAAACAAGGATAAAAGAAACGGGCTGGGAATAGGTTTTGACATCCTCGTTGTTTTTTTCTTTCTTGGAAATCCCATAAATGTAATACAGGAAAATCGCGAAAATTGCAAGAAGAGAAAATCCGTCAGTGCGCGTTATGGCGTTGAATGACATTCCGTCAAACAGCGCGTCATTGCCCATCGCATAAATCAAAACAACGGCGAGCAAAGCAAACGGGATCTCTTTCCACACTGTATTGCTTTTCACCCGCAACGGTCTAATACACGCCGCAATGCCAAGTATCAACAGGATGTTGGCGATGTTGCTTCCTATCACATTCCCAACGGCCAAATCGGCCGAACCTCTGTACGCCGCGAACATGTTAACGATAAGCTCCGGGGCGGAAGTGCCGAACGCAACAATGGTCAAGCCGATAACAATGGGAGGTATGCCAAACATTTTTGCCAGAGACGACGCTCCGCGCACCAAACTCTCGGCGCCGACGATAAGCGCGCCCAGCCCGAGAATTATTAAAAGTATCGCGACCAACATAATTTTTTGATTATTTTAGAAATTTTTTAATTTTTTTACAACGCCAGATACGCTATTCGCTCCTTGTAAATTCGTGCTTGAAAATGTAAACGATAAAACCCGTTCCAATGAAAGACAAAATACTGACGCCGACAAACAATATGTTGAAATTGAACGTTTCGGCCACATAGGCACCCAAAAAAGCGGCAACAGCCATGCCCAAACTCACAGTAGTGTTATACAAACTCCATTCAAAGCCGGCTTTATCGTTTCTGGTATAACGCATGAAAACCACCACCCAACCCGGATACACCATGGCGCTTCCCAAGCCGAACAAAAACTGAAAGAAAAAAATGTGCTCTATGCTGTGCGAAAAAATATATCCGAGCGGAACCAAACTCATCAAAATTGATCCGAAAAACAAGGCTACAAGCTCTCGCCTATTGCCTCTTTCTTCATCCGTCCAGCGAGCAACAAAAATCTGGACAATGGATTTTGTGACGAGTTGAATAGCTACGGCCACACCAATGGCCGTTACTGTCGCTCCGGTAATATTGTTAATCATAAAAATGGCAAAAATGGGCTGGATCAACCCAAAACTGCCAAGTATGAACAAATCGGACAAAATCAAAGCTCGCAAAATTTTATGCATATATTTTTATCTCGCCAAACTTATTTTTTCGTCAAAAGCTTTTTCATATCTGTCGCAAAATTCTTTTTCCGTGAATTCGTGGGCTTGCGTGCCAAAAGTTTCTATGGCATAGCTCGCGGCCGTGGAACCCATTTGCGCGCAAGTCTTGAAAGGATATCCTTGTTCGAACCCGACAAAAAAACCGGCGCGGTAGGCGTCTCCTGCTCCTGTTGGGTCGTCATAAGATTGTGGCGCGCAACAAGTCGCTTCTGTTGTCTCTCCTTCTGAAGTGACGATCACTGAACCCTTTTCGCCCAATGTGGTTATTAGAACTTTAGTATTTTTTAATATTTCCTGCGCGTCCCAGCCGGTTTTTTCTTGCAAAAGTTTCATTTCATAATCATTGCCAATGACAAAGTGGGCCAAGCTTATCATTTTCTTTAATTCCGCTTCATTAAAAGCGGTAATCTGCTGTCCCGGATCAAACACGGCCTTCACACCCTTTTCGCGAGCGTCCAACATGTGCTTAATCATGGTATCTTTGTGCGTGGGGCTGATCAGGGCAAGCGTTAAACTTTCCCGCATGGCCGTAATCTCAATGTCTCGCGCCAAATCTAGCGGTCCGCCAAAAAAAGCGGTAATTTGATTATCATCGGCATCGGTGGTGATGTGCGCGGAGGCTGTCATTTGTTTTTTGTCTTCCAAAATATATTTGGTTGACATTCCATATTTTTTAAAGTGATTCAAATATTCCTCTCCATCTTTCCCCACACCCGAAACAATCAACGGGTCGGCGCCCAAGAGCTTCATGGTGTAGGCAATATTGCCGGCCGTTCCTCCCCAACTGCGCTCCAATTTATCCACAATAAAAGAAACATTCAAAATGTGAATCTGATCGGGCATAATGTGATTTTTGAAACTATCCGGAAAATTCATGATATGGTCGTGGACTAACGAACCGGAAATGACGATGGACATAGGAAGTAATTATTAATTTTCAATTTTTAATTTTCAATCAATTTTCAATGCTTCAATTATCAAAAAATGATTTGTTTTATTTGTTAATTGTTTCGGTTCACCTAGGCGAGCGGAAATTGAAAATTGCAAATTGATTAAAAATTGTAAATTGTAAATTAAAAATTAAACGCTGGTTGATAAAAAATGCCTCTCCACAGACATGAAGTTCGTCCTAGCATCGGAGTGTAATATATCAAAAAAACTCGTTGCTGTCTAACGAATTTTAGCACGACTGGTTACACAGCACAGAAGGCTGGAACCAGATTCGGAATCGGACTTTCCGGCGCGGAAGCGTGATTCTCAGCCAAAAAAACTTCATCGGTTTTAAATACACGCACATTTTTTCCTTTTTCCAGCAAATACTTGATCCCATTGCCGTTAATTTTTCCATCCATGGTGTCTTTTTCACCAATCACCACCCATTTTATCTGCGGAATTTCGCCAATCAAATGGGCGCAGGGCTTAAAACCGCTGCCATTTCTGGCCGAGCACGGTTCCATGGTGGAATAAATAGAATATTTGCGGGATTGCCAATCGGGAAAATTTTCACGCAACATGCTCAAGGCGTCTTGTTCGGCATGAACATGGCCACGCCTATAGCCCCAGGCGGTAATTTCAAATGTTGTCATGTCCACCAAAACGCAACCCACGCGATAGCCATGCTTGGAACTGCTGGATAATTCCAAAAACTTTTCCGCTATCTGATAAAATTTAACATCAATATCTCTCCAAAAAACCCTTTTCAAATGATCGGACATTGATGATTCCACTTCTTGCTTTTCATTTATTTTTGTATCAAACAAATAGCGATAGGGATAGCCGGCAAAGGCGCTTTTGGAATCTTTGTTTTCTTGATAATTTGATTTGTTGTTCACGCAATAAACGCCGGTGATGGTGGTGCCCGCCAGTCCGATCGCCTTTTCAATCATATTTTTTATGGTACCGCCCGTGGAAATGAGGCAGTCCACAATTGCCACCCTTTTACCCTGAATTATTTTTGGCATATGCATAGAGCGTTTGTAATAGCCGGTTTCTTGAACAAATTCTACGCACGGAATGTTGTAGTGAAACGATTTGCAAATGATAAGAGGAAGACCAAGTTCCGCGGCCAAGAGAGTGGCAATGCCAATGCCATCCGCCTCAACAGTCAAGAGCACTTCAGTGTCTTTGGAAACCATCTTTGCCAAATATTTTGCGAAAATTTTGTATAAACTTTGATCCACCAAGGTTACCCCCTTGAAAGGATAGACAAAATATTGGTAGTTTTGCACTGTGCCCCCCAAAGATTCTTCCACGGCATAGGTGCTTGCGTTTCGGAACAGATCCAGCACGGAATCCAATTTTCTTTTCTTCTCCAAAATTGTTTCGCGCATTTGGGCTATCTCTTTTTCCAAAGCATCAGCTTGCGGTTTTATCATAGGGCAAATTAAGATTAAAAAACCACTCTGACTATAGAGTGGTTTGCGAAATACGAAAGGACGTCTCCTTTGTCGGCTTGTTTTGGTTTTGTATGAAAGTATTCGAGCATACCGGATGTTATGTTAACATTTTTAAAAACACAGTACAATGCGTTATGTGGATAAACAAAAAATCACCTATATTGCAAGGTAATTTTTTGCCCTGTTTGCTAGCAAGGTAGGATGCCACTTTCATGTGTGTGGCGCACACCCTATTTTTTTGTTTTTACTTCGCCAATGAGGGAGGCGAAGCGAAGACCATCACATAAGCACGGGGACAGTCATGATCGACTGCTTGCTGCCATGTACGATTGTACCGGGCGATGCGGTCGCATCTGCATCCACCACTTCGCCGTGCTCCGTAATAAAAATGGAAATCCGGACGAAGCGATTTTCCGTGATGAGCTGATTATCAGACGTAAGATAGGCAATCGAACGTTGCGCGAGCGGCAATGCCTCTTGCCAGATGGCTTGTGGCCGCCGTTCCATCAAAAATCGTTCGAGCTTTTCATGGTCATTATGAAACGTACCATGCGCCCCACCGCTCTGAAGCAACTTCACGAAAAATTCCTTGCCGGGCGGCGTGAACACTCGCCACAAAAAGCGGGTCTCCGGCACATACTTCATAATGGGATCGCCGCCGAATTGTTCCGATTCCCACGGCAGTGCCAAAACCGCCTTCGATGACAGTGCGTGCACGGGTGGAATAGCAACTTTTGCGGCCTGACTCAGTGCCAAAAGCTCCGGCAGCACCGCTTTACTGCGAAACAAAATTGGCAAATCGAGCAATTTGTATATGCTCAAATGATTCTGCCTGATCCAATCAGGAAGATCCGCCTCGGTTACGAGCTCACCTCCCAACTGCTTCAGAAAAAACCGAAAGTACGGTTCGTAGAAGCGATGATGATCGGCCATGACCTGAATCACCCCAGACCAACCTTCCTCCCGCCAGGCATGGTCAATGCCGCGCCAGACGCTCGACAAATCGTAGATATGCCGCATGACGAGCGGATACCCCATAGCATTCCTGTTCGTCACGTCAATCTCAACGATGCGCCAACCCAAGCTTGTCCAGACAGTATCTACCATCATGGTGAAAGGCAAGGAGGTGGAAGTTGATGCCTTGACATACTCGCTGGGCACACCTTTCTCGAGCAGTGCTGCCAAGCGAGAGCCTCTGCTTTTGGTTTTCTCCTCGTCATACCAATTGCGAACGCGCCGAACAAAAACACTTGCCGTACTGCCGATCGATTCGAGCTCGTTTTTATCTTCTTTCGTGATCGTGAGTCCAAGCGGCCCGGGCAAAAATTGGTATTTTGCTTCGCCCATGAGGCCAATGGCGGCCAAACGATCTGTGATCTCCTGGTAATTTCGCATTATTACCTCCTTCGAAAGTTCCGTCTCCATTCTCCATTTTTAAGCCTCCCAGAATTGAGAAGCTTAATTATGAAGAAAGTATTCCTATACAACCAATAAGCGAACCGACTTCAAAACAAGGCTGCTCATCGGGTGTATTCGGCAGTGTTTCGGCAAATTTCCCTTGCCGAACGCGAATAGTGGTAAAACCGGCCCTATTACCGCAGGCAATCTCACTATCAAGTTTATCCCCTATAACCCAAAAACTTGTGGCTGAATTTTTTATCTTAATCCTGCGAAACAATTGCGTTGTCTTTTTTTTCGTTACAATTATTTCACTAAAGACATCAATCAGCCCCATTCGCCCCAAAAAAAGACGGGGATCGGAGCTCACTCCGCGGCTAATTAATACGATAGTGTTGTTTTTGAGCGCACCAAGCAATACCGAGGCTTCGGGATAGACAGCTTGTGCGTCGGGGTCGAACAATGTTCGATTCCAATCAAAAATAATGAGTTGAGACATAGTAAACAAAAAATCGCTTCGTTAAGCGACTTTTGACCTAAACAAAACCACCCGCGGGCGTTTAGCTTAGGTCAAAATTATGATGAGTAATTTGTTTTGCCGTATTTTTTAATTTCATATCTGTATCAATGTATTAATACATTACCACATACATACAATCCTGTCAAGAGTCAGGCTGTGGATAAAAAAAGAGGCGCCTATTAGGCGCTCTTCTTTGGCTTTTGCAAAGCAACTCGGTATCCCCCTTCTCCGTTTTCCAGCCACCAGGCAATACGCGTGATGGTGGTGGTGCTCACTCCGGTTTTTTCCGCTATTTTTCTGTACGAAATCCCTTTTTCAAGCATCAATACAATGTTCCAGCGATTGGAAAGCTCTTCCAGTTCGTCCATGGTGCAGAGGTCGCGCAAAAAATTGGCCATGTCTTTGGCATTGTCCAGACCGACAAAGGCTTTGGCGAGTTTCAATATTTTGGGCGTTCTCCAGGATTTCATGGTTATTGTGCAATTAAATAAACGATCAATTTTATCATAGTCTCTTTCTGTTTTGGATCGCTCTCAGCCACGAGTAGCGCAAGAGCGACCAAAGCATTGTCATTGAATTTCTTTTCTCCTTTGGAATTATACAAGTATTTATTTTTCGCCAAGAAAATAATGAAAAGAAGAGACGCGATTCGCTTATTTCCATCAACAAATGGATGGTCTTTGATGATGAAATACAGCAGATGAGCAGACTTTTCTTCCAAACTCGAATACAATTTTTTTCCGGCAAATGACTGGCCAATATTTCCAACAATGCTTTTTAACGCATCCCCTCTCTCCTGCCCAAACAATTGACTCGACTGTCGCTTTTCGACCAAATTGTTCTTCAGTTCAATAATATACCCCAGTATTTCCGCATATTTCAATGAATATTTCTCCTTATTTTTTATTTTAACATCTAATTGATTGGCATCGTAATTCTGCAAAACCAACCAGGTATTTGCATAATCTGTAATTACCTTGAGCAAGCCACGCGTTTCCGGATGAGACAAAATTTTTGTATCAGTCACTTTTTTAATCAAATTTACCGCATTCTCAAAATCAGAAAAATTTTCTTTTACTCTTTTTTGATTAATCGCATACCCCTTCACTAAATATTGTTTCAGCGTGTTTGTAGCCCAGATACGAAATTGGGTTGCTTTTTGGGAATTTACGCGATAGCCGACAGAAATTATGGCGTCTAAATTATATATTTGAACGGCATATTTCTTGCCGTCCGCTGCAGTATGTGCAATTTTTGCACATACTGACTTTCTGTCTAATTCACCGCTCCTAAAAATATTATTCAAATGTTTGGTAATAACGCTTCTTTCTACTTCAAACAAATTAGAAAGCTGTGCCTGTGTTAGCCAAACAGATCTCTTGGCGAAATTAACCTCAAGATTCGGTCCTTGAGACGTCTTGTAAATGATAATTTCATTATTTTCCTCTATTTTTTGCATAAAATATCAATAAACTTGGCATTCTTGTCCGATTTTACAAACCAAATTCCCACTCCAAGCCAAATACCTCCCAATAAAAACCCGCCAATAACATCGCTAAAATAGTGGACACCGAGATAAATACGGCTAAAACCAAGCAGAAATATAACCAGAAAAAGAGCAGTAATAGATATCCAACGCCATAACTTATTAGCAATATTTTTTACGCAAAAATATAATAAAAAGCCATACAAAGCCACGGCCACGGTTGCGTGACCGCTGGGGAAGGAAAAGGAGTCTTCTATATATACAGGTATGGCTGTGGGGCGGGGTCGGGTGATGAGCAGTTTGAGAATGTAGACACAAACCGCACTGCCTCCAACCGACAGCCAAAGAGGGATGATGTAGGATGTTTTCTTGAAACGCCAGAATAAAGCGGAAACAACAACGGTGATGAATACAGCCACATACGACTTGCCCAGCATGGTGAAAACCAACAAAAAACCGGTGAGCCAAGGAGCTCGCATGGAAAGGGCGAGATTGATAAATTGAGCATCAAAATAATGAATGAGAGTGAGCATAGTATATTACTATATATTATACCATAGAAAGTAGCTGGGGCTTCCATTCCTCCATGGTGGAAGCCCCGGGTGACTCTCTACCCCTCGCCGAGAACGGCGAGGGGAGGGAAGTATTCATGAGAAGAATGGGGCGAAGTGCCATCAAGACGATTCAGGGCGTGAACGGCACGGCTTGGGCTGTAGAAAGCTTGGTGATGGTTTCAACCATGGTGACCGGATTCCAACACCAAACTGTTCTGTCCGTCTTCAGTCCACATTGGTAGCTTCGACTGGTGGCGAGCTCGACCCACTTGCCGCATGTGGTCAGTACTTCCTTGGGCTCACTGTCCAGCGTTCCATTCCAACAGAGAATGCGATTGTCCGTAGTGATTCCGCAGACGTGCCGATGGTCGGCCTCGACGCCGCTGACGGAGATCTCGGTGAACTGAATGTCGGTGGAAATCTGTGCCGGGTCGGTGAATGCGAACGCATCAGAGCGGGCTTCCACACAGTGGAAACCATCGGCGCCCGATCTCAAGCCGCAGAACCACCCAGCAAAGGGGGCGAAATCTCCACAGTTGGATCGCTCCCCTGGGGGAGGAGGCCAGTCGCAGAAAAAGTCGCTTGTGTCGTATCCACCAGAATCGCCACCGATCCAGTCGGCATCAGTGCCGACCTGAACTGGAGACGCTTCCTGGCCGGCAAACCAGCACCAGAGGGTACCAGCCGTGGCAATGGCACATGTCCAGTTGCCGCCGACCGAAGCTGCGACGAACTCACCAGCGACTTGGGCGGGAACGACGACCGACCCATCGGTCGCTGACTTACCCCAGCACCAAAGAGCCCCGGACGACTTCAGACTGCATGCGTAGTTGCCACCCACGTAGACGTGCGCCCAATCGGCATCAGCGCCGACCTGGCATGGTGCAGGGATCTCGCTACTGTTGCATGGCACATAGCCGAAGTTTGTTTCTCCCTGACCACCGCGGCCCCAACACCAGAGGGTGCCCGCGGACTTGATGGCGCACGCAAAGAGACCCTCGTCACCTGAAGACACCTCGGACCAGTCCGTGTCCGTTCCGTCATACATCTGCCCTTCGGTATTTCCGTAGTCCGGTTGTCCTTCGGAATGAAGAGACCCATCGGATCCGAGCCCGTACAGCGTGTATCGTCCGGCGGCAATGACGTTCCAGAGATCGACTTTTTTCGCATTGCAGTCTTCTGCGTTCAGAACTCCATCCCCATCGATATCATCATCCAAGGGGTTTGCGATCCCGTCGCCATCGGTATCCAGCGCCGCATCAGCGTTGGCCGCGACGACGGGGCTTCCGTTTTCGTCCACAAGCCCCACTGTCTCGATGTACGCCCGGGAAGACTGGGTGACAACCGTGGGATCCATGACTCGCACGGCACTCTGCAACTTTATGATGATATCGTCGCGCAGTTCTCCGTCGACGAAATCGTTCGCGACGGAATTGGAGAAAGTTTGGAGACATCCCGGCATCTCGGCTTCACCCAGGCCCTGATTCAAGCAAACCTGGATGTACGAAGCCGAGAGCGCGAGGAGCCACTGGGTGTCCGGGCTGTCTCCGCTCATCAGGTCGACTTCGTCGGCATGTAACGCGCTGGCTTCGTCGGGATGAATGATCCCAACTTGGCGCATGGCCGCACGAAACTCCAACTCTGCCTGATCAATCGACTCCTTGAACTTCTGCCCGTCCTCCTGAACCAACTTCTGCAATCGCGGACGAATAGATTGCCCGAACAGACTGCAGTAGACATTCTGGCCACTCGCCTCGAACTGCGCAAAACAGGCTATTTCCATCTCACCTTGCGACTTTTTTCCTATAATCTCGAGATGGTGATAACCACGCACCGAGATCAACGCGTATCCGATAGTTGCATCCACGGCGAAGGAACCAAACCTATCCGTGTACGCCGTGAACGATTCACCGGTCTGTCGCAGGGTGGTCTTGTTGATCATGTAGACCTTGACCACTGCCCCCTCATAGAAGGGACCATCCATCACGCGTCCCTTCACTGTGATGGGAATATTCTCTCCTTCTCCTTCTCCACTGGGGTTGTTGGCACTCTCACTACTACAACCAGAAGTTGTAATAGCGAAAAACGCGATCGCGAAGATCGCCAGAATTCGAATGAAAACACTCATCTTTCTCCTCCTGTCATATCACTCCGCCACCCATTCGGGGGTGGCAACCCGTTGCCTGTCTACACTCTCCTTTTTTGTTATTACCTCCTTTTTCTTCTCATGAGTTGTCAAAGAACGTTGCATTATTACCCTGAGTGAAAACATGATTCTCCTTGGCTTCACTCTGGATAACAACTTGACCCTCGAATATAAAAATAGCAATTACG
>JAHJCN010000036.1 GCA_018812905.1 Patescibacteria group bacterium | reverse complement strand
GTCGCGTCTGATGGTTTCCAGCCGGTGGAATATTGGACAACAAAAAAAGTGTTGGAGGAAGCCGGATTTGAAGTGGAAACAGCCAGTGACAGAGCGGGGGTGGCCAAGGCGGCCTATGAGGGAGAAGACGCTCCTGTGGACCTAACACTCCTTGAAGTGAACATTGATGATTACGCCGGAATATATTTTATTGGCGGACCGGGCGCTTTGACGCATTTGGATCACGAAACATCGTATCGCATCATTAGAGAATCTTTTAAAAACAGCGAGCCTTTTGGCGCGATCTGTTTGTCTCCAAGGATTTTAGCGCATGCCGGAGTAATGGCTGGCAAAAAAATGACCGGTTGGGATGATGATAACAAATTGGATATTGAGTGTGATAGGGTTGACGCGAAGAGAACGCACGAAGCTGTTGTGACGGATGGAAATGTTATCACCGCGAATGGTCCAAAATCCGCGGAGGAGTTTGGAGAAGCGATTGTGAAGTTGCTGAAGTAACTCAAGAAAAATGAAATAACAAAACTGCCTGTATGCCAGGCAGTTTTGTTTATACTCTCCGCGCTGTTATTGGTGGATATTGTTTCGCTATTTTTTTTATCGTTTTTTGGTCCAGGAGCCCTTTTTGCGCTCCGAATTCTTGGATTACTCCGCAACTGTTGGCCGTGCCCCAGGTCAGCGCTTCTTTTATGCCGTGTCCGAGGCATTTTGCCGAAACATAGCCAGAGGAAAAAGCATCGCCTGCGCCGGTTTTTGCCACCACCTGCACAGGGTATGGTTCCATGTACCAAATTTCTTCGTCGTTTCCGGCCCAGGCACCGTGCTGGCCATCGGTGATCACCACTTCTTTCACGCCTTCGGTTAATAGTTCGTGAATCAAAGCCATGGCGGTTTTTTCTTTTTTAATGGTGGTGCCCAAAATTTGTTCTGCTTCTTCCAAATTTACAATCAAGACATCGGCCTTTTCCGCCGCCTCATGCACCCTGTTCATGGCGTGTTTAAGTTGAAAAGAGCCCGGGTTGTATGCCATGCGCACAGTGGGATGTTTTGCCAAATATCCCATCAGTTGATCTTGTAGAACCTCAAATCCTTCGCTCAAACCGGTAAAATATATCCAATCCGTGGCCGGCATGTTTTTTGGCCAGACATATTTTCTTTTTTGATGGTAGGAAAGAATAGTGCGTTCGCCCTGGAAGTTTAGCACGATGGAATAGCGAGTTTTGGCTCTGCCGTCGCGGCTGATCATGCCGGTGTCAATATTGAGTTTTTTCATTTCATCCATAATTATTTCGGCATTGGAGTCCTTTCCGAGAGAGGCGACAATAGCGGTGTTGAGGCCAAGTTTTGATGAGCCAACTGCCATGTTGGCGCCATTGCCTCCCAAGGATTGGAAGCTTTCGGTGATGGGAATTTTAGAGGCGTAGTCCATGCAGAGTTTGCAATTTTTTCCATCCAAATTGCAATGCACCGAGGCATTATCAATTTTGACATGCGTGTCAATCAGAGCGTCGCCAATTGCTATGATGTTATACATATTTTATTCTTTCCATCTGTTAATATATTCAATGGCCGAAAGCGCGGCAATGGCGCCTTGGCCGGACGCGATAACGATTTGTTTGTAGGGTAAATCCGTAACATCTCCGGCCGCGAAAATTCCCTTGCAATCGGTTTGGCATTTGTTGTTGACGATGATTTGGCCTAGAGGATCTTTGCTGGCACAATCAACGAAATCCGAATTTGGGATGTTGCCAATGTGCACCATCACGCCTTGTGTTTCAATGGTTTTTATTTCTCCGTTTTCATCTTTGTATTTCAACTCGTTAACCACCTTGTCTCCCACAATTTCTTGTGCCAAAGCGCTGTACAAAATTTCTACATTGGGCGTGGATTTTACAGCTTCGATTAGCACCTTTTCCGCTCGGCGAAATCCGCCGTTCATTTCTGGTGTGTTGGGAAATTTGGATAAAACATACACTTTTTTGGCGATTTTGCTCATCATAAGAGCGGATTCCAAAGCGCTGTTGCCACTGCCAACCGTGGCTGTAATTTTGTTTTTAAACAATGGCCCGTCACAAACCGTGCAGTAGGTGATGCCTTTATGCAAGAATTCTTTTTCTCCCGGAATGTTCAGTTTGCGCGGATGGATGCCCGTGGCGATGATTACGGATTTGGCTTTATAGGTTTTTTCTTCGCCCGCGCTGTTTTGGGCCGTTAGCACATGGTGATTTTTTTCTTGCGCTATTTTGACAATCTTCCAGCCTTGTTCAATATCAACCTTGAATGATTTGACATGATCAATCATTTTTTGCGCCAATTCAACGCCGTTGATATTTATTATTCCGGGCCAATTGCCAACAACTCCGGACATGGCCACTTCACCTCCCAAATTATCCGAAATGATTTTGAAATTCAAGTTACGGCGAGCGGCATAAATAGAGGCGCTCAAACCGGCTGCCGACCCTCCAACAATTACTAGATCCAACATACTACGTGTAGCGTATAGCGCGCAGCCTGTAACGTGTTTCGTGTATAACGCATGTTTTGGACAGGTTTTGCGTTATACGTTGCGCGTTACACGCCATTCATTGCGCGATTAATTAATTCATTATATGCAATCTTCGCATCGGGAGCCGTGAGGATGGCGCTTCCGACGCAGAAAATATCCACTCCCAATTTGGCCAACTCTCCGATATTTGATTTGCTCACTCCGCCATCCGCGGCGCAAAGAGGTCTGTTGGCTATGGCGGTGAATTCTTTGATCTTATCTTTTACTTCCGGAATAAAAGGCGCGCCCTGGCGACCCGGGTAAACGGTCAAAAACATGATCTCATCTACTAAGCCGTAATATGGCTCAGCCACAAACAAGGCAGTTTCCGGATTCAGAGCCATGCCCACCAACCAACCGCTCTGACGCGCGAAATCAATGCAAACTTTCGGGTCGTCCTTGGATTCGACATGAAAAATCACGCGCGAAATATTTTTTATTTTTGTCCATTTTTCCATTTCAATCAATGGATTTTGCACCATCAAATGCAATTCAAATTTTGCCTTGGTTTTGACGCCGTTAATTTTTTCAATATCTTCAAAAGATTGAAACGGCACAAAATCTCCGTCCATCACGTCAATTTGTACAATATCTGACAGGCCTTCTGTTTTTGCCAGTTGCTTTTCAAAATCCTCGAAATTGTTTACCAGTATGGTCGGTATAATTTGAATCTTAGACATCGCGATTTTATTTATTATTTTGAAGTTCAATTTATTTTTCAAGTTCTTCTATCTTTTGTATTCTTCGCGTTCGTTTTTCCGCTTCGTCAAATTTTGTTTCTAAAAATTTCTTAACAATGGCGGAGGCGTGGTCGTTGGTCAATATGCGTCCGGCCAGACAAAGCACATTGATGTCGTCTTCTTTTTTTGCCAACTCCGCGCCCTGAATGCTGTATCCGATTGACGCTCTGATCCCCTTAATTTTATTGGCCGTCACGCACATGCCATGACCTGATCCGCAAATGAGAATACCTACGTTGTCTTTGTTTTTGGCCACTTCCATGGCCAATTTGACCGCGAAATCCGGATAATCATCGTTTCCATCATATTTTTTCGGCCCCAAATCGGTAATTTGTTTTTTTAACTTTTCTTTTACAAAATCAAACAATTTTTTTTTCATTTCTAAACCGGCGTGATCTGATGAGATATATATCATAATTTTACATTATCACAATGTTATAATTATATCCTCAACCTGATTTTTTTGCAATCATTGACGATTTGATTTGAGGAGGTATAGAATACAAACAAGGAGGTTATTCATTAACCACAAAACATATGAAAATCCGCGAGATCATGGAGACCAGCGTAATTACAATAAAAAAGGACACAAAATATGAAGAGGTGGCCAAGATTTTGTACGAAAAGAACATTAGCGGTTTGCCTGTGATTGATGACGCTGGAAAGGTTTTGGGTGTGGTTTCGGAAAAAGACATATTCAAGGTGTTATACCCGTTTTATCAAAGCTATTACGAACAGCCGGTTCTTTACACGAATTTTGAGAACAGGGAGTCAAAGGCGACAGAGATTCGCAATCAGCCGGCCGAAGTGTTTATGTCAAAAAATGTAGTGCCAATCTCGCCCGATGATCCGATTATGCAGGCCGGTTCATTGATGCTTTCGCGCGGAGTCAGCCGTTTGCCTGTGGTGGAAGACGGAAAAGTGGTTGGAATGGTGAGTCGAAAGATGATTTACAGGGCTATTTTGAGAGAAAATTTTAAGTTTGAATGATGTTTTGGGGTATAACAGAAGAGAAAATGCGAAGAAACCGGCAAATCAGCCGGTTTTTGGTTTGACCAACCGTCTCAATGTGTTATGATATTCGCGGTCATCTATTTTCAACCGCCTTTGGGCGATGGTAGAAGGAGGAGAAGATGCTTGGCATCATTGGAGGAAGCGGTCTCTACAAGATGGAGGGGATGGAAGTGTTGGAGGAAAAGGCTATCCACACTCCCTTCGGCTGGCCGTCGGATTATCTGATCCTCGGCAGAATCGACGGAGAGGAGGTTTGGTTCCTTCCGCGTCATGGGCGCGGGCACACCATTCCGCCTACGGATATTCCGCATATGGCGAACATTTGGGCGCTCAAGTCCGTGGGCGTCAGCAAGATCATCGCTGTGTCCGCGGTGGGTTCCCTGCGCGAGGATTTGCCACCGGGAACTCTGGCTGTGGCAACCGGGTTGATAGACAAGACCCGTCACCGGCCCGAGTCATTCTTCGGCCGTGGGCTTGTGGCACATGTGTCCATGGCTAATCCGTTCTGCCCGGCGCTCACCTCTCTGGTCTGCGCAACAGAGAGGGGGTCGGGGTTGAAGATCGGGCAGATCGTGTGCATGGAGGGACCGGCCTTCTCCACGCTCGGAGAATCACATGCGCATAAGAAGGATGGAGGAGACGCTATCGGAATGAACGCGTCGCCGGAGGCCAAGCTCGCTCGCGAAGCAGAGATGTGTTTCGCCCTGCTCATGATGGTCACCGACTTCGACTGCTGGCATCCCTCAGCTGGAGCTGTGACGGCCGGTGAAGTCGAAAAGGTCATGAGGGAGAACGTTCGCAAGGTCGGCGTGATCATTCGCCGAGCTATCGCCATGATGCGGAACCCCGAAGTTCCGTACGCGTGCGGATGCAGAGAGGCGCTCAAGGGTGCAATCATGACCGTTCCGGCGGACATTCCGGCATTCGGTCCTGATGACAAGCATGGTAGGTCGCCACGCGGACAGTATCGGGACAAGCGGAGGGAGCTGGGCCTCCTCGTCGGCGGGTACCTGCCCGCGATCGGCGAGGAGGGGTGGGAGGACGAGTAGCTCTTTTTCGGACATTTTTCGTGTCCATCAACTTCCCCGCGTCGACTGGAGATCGGCGCGGGTTCTGTATTTTTAATGCATTGTTTTCTTTTGTTATATTTGATATTATTCCATTAACAATCTGCGTATCGGTCGCGATAAAATGTTATAAAAATATGGAAAAATATAATTTTCAATATTGCCAAAAAATAGTTGTTTATTCAAAAGATGAAAAGAGTGTTTTGATGTGCAAGAGAAAAGGCGAAGCCGATTTTGACAGTGTCTTTTCGTTTATTGGCGGTAAAATGGAAACTACCGACGCCGGTATTGTCGATGGGCTACGGCGAGAAAAAAATGAGGAAGTTGGGGAGAGTTTTAAAATTAAAATTTTTCCCACTTTTACTACCAATGTCTTTTATGCCAAAAAAGACGGCAACGCAATGATCTTGCCTCATTTTTTTGCCATACACGAGAGTGGAGAAATTGAACTAAACGAAGAATATTCGGAATATAAGTGGGTCCCGTTAAATGAAGTAGCTTCTTTTGAGCCAAAAATTTTTACCATTCCCGAAATATTGGATAAATTGGAACTTTTGAAAGAAGTAATTAATAAGACGGAGTCTGTTATAATATAAATAACTGTTTTTATTGACTTTTTAATTTTTTCTGTTAAGATACATTCAAAGCGAAAAACCCGTCATCAGCGGGGAGCCTTGCGAAAGCATGGCAAGCTAAAGGAAGAACCTTCGATCGTATCGGGGGAGTAGACCCTTTCGGGCAGGCCCGTTAACGCCTAAATTAAGCGCCACGTTCGTGGAAGCAGGATGGTACCGTCCCCAAGGGGATTCCTGCAAGAGCGTGGTTTTTTGTTAGGCGAAGGTGGAGGGATTTGCCAGGCAAGGGGCGAATGAATTCAGAAGATTTTTGATTATCTCTTTTGGTTCATTGGAGGAAACAAGGTATTTGCTAGAATTTTCCTTAATTTATTCTTTACTCTTTACTATTTATTCCTTTCCGTATGTACAACTCCAACAAAGAAGAGCTCGAAATAGCCAAATACTGGGACGAGCGCAAGTGTTTTGAAAAATCCGTGGAAAGTCGGCCTGAAAAAAAGCCGTATCATTTTTATGACGGCCCGCCTTTTGCCACCGGGCTACCGCATTATGGGCATATTGTGGCTTCGTTGATGAAGGATGCGGTGCCACGTTTTTGGACGATGCGAGGATATAGGGTGGAGCGCAAATGGGGCTGGGACTGCCACGGCTTGCCGGTTGAAAATATCATTGAAAAAGATTTGAATTTGAACTGTAAAAAAGACATTGAAAATTATGGGGTGGCAAAATTCAATGAAGCTTGTCGCGCCACGGTTTTGAAATATGCCGAGGAATGGAAAAAAACGATTCGGCGAATGGGGCGCTGGGTGGACATGGAGAACGACTACAAAACCATGGATGTTTCCTACATGGAATCTGTATGGTGGGTTTTTCGCCAATTGTGGGACAAAAAATTAATCTACAAAGGCCACAAGGCAATGCATATTTGCCCGCGTTGTGTTACACCGCTTTCCAACTTTGAGGTGACGCAGGGGTACAAGGATGTTAAGGATATTTCCGTGACGGTGAAATTCAAAATTCAAAATTCTCTCTCCCCGAAAGAACTATCGCTGGGAGACAAGCCCCAAATAAATTCCAAATTCAAAATTCCAAACAACGAACCGGTATATATTTTGGCATGGACGACCACGCCGTGGACTTTGCCAGGAAATGTTTTGTTGGCGGTGAACAAAGATATCGGATATTCCGTGATTAAATTAACAACTAACAATGAGCAATTAACAAATGAATATTTGGTGATGGCCAAAGAAAGGGTGGAGGAAGTTTTGAAAGATAAAGAATATTCGAAAATTGGCGAGATGAAGGGTTCTGACTTGGTGGGTTTGGAATATGAACCTTTGTTTCCATATTTTGCCAACACGCCCAATGCTTTTCGGGTGGTTGCCGGAGATTTTGTTTCCACCACCGACGGCACGGGAGTGGTGCATATTGCCCCGGCTTTTGGTGAAGATGATTACAATGTTGGAAAGCGTGAAGGCGTGCCAATGGTCCAGCATGTGTCAATGGAAGGGCGATTTATAGAAGAAGTTGAAGATTTTGCCGGACACGAAGTGAAACCCAAAGAAGACCCCACTGCCACTGATGTGGAAATAATTAAATGGCTGGCGGGCAATGGAAAATTATTTGCGAAAGAAAAATTTGAACATAGCTACCCGCATTGCTGGCGTTGCGATACACCGCTTTTGAATTACGCGACATCCAGCTGGTTCGTGCGCGTCACCGAGCTCAAAGATCATCTTTTGAAAAACAATGAAGAAATAAATTGGGTGCCGGAACATATCAAAGAAGGTCGTTTTGGCCAATGGTTGGAGGGCGCGCGGGATTGGGCAATTTCCCGAAGCCGTTATTGGGGTACGCCTCTTCCAGTTTGGGAAAGCGAGGATGGAGAGCATGTTTGCGTGGGAAGCGTGGAAGAATTGGAAAGTCTCACCGGTCAAAAAGTCGAAGATTTGCACAAGCACAAAATTGATGATTTGGAGATTAAAAAAGACGGAAAAATATACCGGCGCGTTCCTGATGTTTTGGATTGTTGGTTTGAGTCGGGGAGTATGCCTTACGGCCAAATGCATTATCCGTTTGAAAACAAGAAAAAATTTGAAAATAGTTTTCCGGCGAAATTCATTGCCGAGGGACAAGACCAAACACGCGGATGGTTTTATACTTTGCACGTGTTGGCCACGGCGCTCACCATGGGAAAGAAGCCGTCCATTCCCTGCAAGCATAGTGAGCCGGCATTCAAAAATGTGATTGTGAACGGTATTGTGCTGGCCGAAGATGGCAAAAAGATGAGTAAGCGTCTAAAAAATTATCCCGAGCCTGAAATTATTTTGGAAAAATATGGCGCCGATGCCGTGCGCTATTATTTGATCACTTCGCCTGTGATGGAGGCGGAATCATTAAATTTTTCCGAAGCCGGGGTGAGGGAAGTGTACAACAAAGTAATTAACACACTGTGGAATGTGGTGATTTTTTATGAAATGTATGGCGTAAAAAAATCTGAAATTCAAAATTTAAAATTCCAAAAATTAGGTGTTTTAGACAGGTGGATTTTGGCGAAGTTGCAGGTGCTTGTTAAGGAAGCAACCGAAGGAATGGTGGCGTATAGTTTGCCCAGCGCCAGCCGTCCGATTTTAGATTTTGTCACCGAGCTTTCGCAATGGTATGTGCGCCGATCACGTGATAGATTTAAAGGCGAAAACATTGAAGACCATGCCGTGGCCACGGCCGTATTGCGCGAAGTGCTTTTGACGCTATCAAAAATAATGGCGCCGTTTACGCCGTTTGTGGCGGAGAAAATCTATTTGCAATTAACAGTTAACAATGAACAATTAACAAATGGAAAGGAAAGTGTTCACCTGGAGGATTGGCCGGAGGTGGGAAAGAAATGGGTGGATGAAGAGGTTTTGAAGCAGATGGCGGCGGCGAGAAAAATTGTGGAAATGGGTTTGGCTTTGCGCGCGGAGAAGGGAATAAGGGTGAGACAGCCTCTTGGTAAATTTTTAATTTTTAATTTTCAATTTTCAATTTCCGACGAGTTGTTGCGCATCATTGCTGATGAAATTAATGTTAAAAAAGTTGAAGTTGTTGGAGATGCCGGAGATGCTGAAAACATGGTGATGAAAGAAGAAGGTGATTTGAAGGTGGGGTTGGATGTTGATATTACCGAAGAGCTAAAAAAAGAAGGCCTTGCGCGTGAGATTGTCCGCACGATAAATCAGATGCGCAAGGAGCAGAAGCTCACTGTGAGCGACATGGTGAAAATTGCATATAAAACGGAAGATGTTCTCCTTCAAAATGCCTTGAGCCAGTACGCGGAGGAGATTATGAAAAGTGTTGCGGCGGTAGAGCTTGAGGCCGGCGAAGGCGGCGTGGAAAAGGAAATTGAGGGTGCCAAGATTTGGCTTAATATAGCAAGATAGACCCTAACCCATTGACTTTTTGCCTTTTTAGGCATAAGATACGTGGATTATGGATTCTGAAGATCCTCTACCGGATACAAATTTAGTTCAAATAAATAAAACCCAAACAAGCAGAGCTTGGTTTGGGTTTTTTTAATTTAAAGTATGGCTATTAAAAAAGACAAAAAAATTTGGAACGGCAAAACAATTCTTGTAGTTAATTCCGGCACAGAGCGCCAAAGATTTGTTTTTGAAACAGCCAAAAAATTGGGATTAAAGGTGGTAATTTTGAACGATCGCCAAAACTGGAGCACAAAATACGCGAAAGATTTTTTGTTGGCTGATAATTTTAACCACGCTAAAGTGCTAACCATTCTGCGGGCATATTTGCAGAAACACAAAATAGACGGCGTGGTAACTTTTGAAGAGGAAGATGTTGAATTGACGGCAAAAATCGCCGAAGAATTTAATCTGATTGGAAATGGGGTCAAGACCGCCTTGTTGACAAGAAACAAATATTTAATGCGCAAACAGTTGGTCGCCTTGCAGGTGCTTCAACCTAATTTTATGCGTATCACCAACAGCGCCGATCTTCAGCAGGCTATTAAAAAAATTCGTTTTCCGGCAATCATCAAGCCGGTGGCCGGCACGGGCAATTTTTTTGTCGTGAAAGTGGGCGATGAAGACGAAGCCAAAGAAGTTTTTGATTATGTAAAGAAAAACGCCACGCCCAAGTTTGATCCGATTTTTAATTACAACGGCTATGAATTTTTATTCGAATCGTACGCAGACGGTCCGGAAGTTAGCGTGGAAGCGGTGACGCAAAACGGACAGACGGTGATTGTGGCCGTGGTGGACAAGCACACCAGCGACGACCCGTATTTTATTGAGTTAAGCGACAGTTTACCTTCAAAATTTGATAAAGCCACTTTGGAAAAAATTGAAAGAGCGGTGTTGGCCTCGCATCGCGCGGTGGGCATCACCAATGGCGTGTCGCATACCGAATTGTGCGTGACGGACAAGGGGCCGGAAGTGATTGAAATTGCCAGCCGAATGTCCGGAAAATATATTTGGGATGGAGTTAAAGCGGTTTGGGGAGTGGATTTGGCTGAGCAGGCGTTTCGCGTGGCATTGGGGCTTCCCATGACAGCGGATAAAAGTTATCTTGAGCCGAAAAAATATTGGTTTTGTCGTTTTTTGGAAATTCAAGATTCAGGCATCCTCACCGCCATCCACGGCGCCAAAGAAGCGGAAAAAACCGAAGGGGTGCGCGAAATGTGCTTGGACAAAGAAGTTGGCGACGCCGTGCTGGAACCGCCGGAAGGTTTTGATGTGATGGGTTGGATTGTGGGGCAGGGCGAAAGCCATTCCGAGGCGCAAGAAGTGGCCGAAGACGAGCGCGCCAAGCTTGATATCCAAATCATTCCTTTTGATCCGGAATCTTCAGTGGGAAAAAGCAGGCGTGCCAGCCGTTTTTCTTCGGCATTTGTGACGCGCAGAAAAATTTTGGCTCAGGCCAAGATTGAAAAATTGCGCAATATTGATATTAAAAATTTGCGCAGTTTGCATATTGGTGTTTTGGGTAATATGTATAAAAACAGCGGTACCACCCAAGATCGATCCGAAGTGGCCAATGAACTCATGTCCGTGGGTTTGGAAATTCAAAACACCTTGCGCGCCAGAGGTTATAAAGTGGATTTTTTTGATATGAACGAATCTCCATTGCCCATTGAAAAAATAAGCCGTTTGGGAATTGATCTGATGTTTAATGTTTGCGAGCGAATTAACGATTCCAGCTTGCTCGAACCGCACGGAGCCGCTTTGATGGATATTTTGCAAGTGCCATACACCGGGTCCAATCCGCTCACCTTGGCTTTTTGCATTGATAAAATCAGGGTTAAAAAATTGCTGAACTTTCACCACATTCCGACGGCGCGTTTTGATGTGGCCTACACAATGGATGATAAAATTGACGACACTCTGCGTTATCCGCTGATAGTGAAACCGGCAAATACGGACAACAGCATCGGCATTACGAATAAATCCGTAGTGGTGAATGAGAAAGAGCTGAAAAGGCAATTGGAGGAAGTGATTGTTAAAGCCGGCCGTCCGGCTTTGGTGGAGGAATACATTGAAGGAGACGAATATGATGTTTCCATTACCGGCAATGGGGAAAGCTTGCAGGTTTTACCGTTATCTCGCTCTATTTTCGATAAAATGCCGAAGGGTTATTGGCATATATATCCCTTTGAATCCAAGTTTGCCGATGATCCGGTATACGACAAGATAAGGCTGGAAAGGCCTCCGAAAATTCCCGAAAAATTGGCTAAATTAATCACTGAAATTTCCATTGATACATATAATATTTTGGACGCTCACGATTATGCCCGCATTGAATTGCGCGTGGACAAGGACAACAATCCCTATGTGATTGAGCTTAATCCCAATCCATCCATCGGATCGGACGCGGCCACGGCAAAATGCGCCAAGCTGGCAAAATATGATTATGGTGATTTTCTTGAACTTATCATCAGCTCGGCGGTGAAAAGATACAAAGGCAAATCGCCATTTAGCCATCTCATAAATTAGTTTAAGGCGGCTTTTTAATCGCCTTTGACAAACTTAGCAAAATATATTATGATTAACCATTACTCATAATTTTTTTGCGTATGATGACTGTAAAACAAATCTTCGATCTGGCGGTGAAGCTGGGCATCCAAAATGATCCGCGCGGAGTCAAGGGAGTGGAAAAATATCTGGATCGGGCGAAGAAGAATCATAATGAAGCCAAGCCGGAAGATAAAGAATATCTTGATAAAGATCGTTTGACTAACCCATATTCTGACAGTCGTTTTCACACGGGCAATTTGAACGCGTCCGTGAAAAGAGTGTTGGTTGGAATTGATATTGATTCTTCCGAAGTATTGTTGGCTTCTCAATTGAATGAGCGAGGTAAAAAAATTGATTTAATCATATCCCATCATCCATTGGGAAAAAGCTTGGCCGATTTGCACGGGGTAATGGACATGTTCTCTGAAATATATCACAAGCATGGCTTGCCTATTCATATCGCGGAAAAGATAACAGAAGAAAGAATTAAAGAAGTGGGCAGAGGAGTGCATCCCATTAACCATTTTCAAGTTATTGATGTGGCCAATTTGCTGGGCATAAATTTGATGAACGTGCATACTCCGGCGGATAATATGGTTAAATCATACGTGCGAAAATACTTGGATAAAAAAGAGCCGGAGACATTGGGCGATTTGCTAAAAGTTTTATGCGATATTTCGGAATACAAAGAGGCAAAGATGCGTGGCGCCGGACCGAAAATATTTGCCGGTAGCCCAAACCATCGTGTCGGAAAATATATTATTGAAATGACTGGTGGCACGAGCCAGTCCAATAAAGTTTATAAAGAATTGTCCGATGCCGGTATTAGTACGGTTGTGGGCATGCATATGCGCGACGATGCCATGGAGAAGGCGAACGAACGCCATATGAACGTGGTCATTGCCGGACATATTTCTTCCGACTCCCTTGGTATGAATTTGTTTTTGGATGAATTGGAAAAGAAGGGAGTTGAGGCTGTTCCCTGTGGCGGACTTATCCGTGTAAGCAGAAATAAGAAAAAATAAATTATAAAAAAGAGAGAAAAAATTCTCTCTTTTTTATTTGATAAAAAGCTCTTGCGTAGGGCTGTTTAACAATGGTAATATGAATGTATATGATTTCTATTCTAAGAGGTAAAATTGTAGCTGATAATGGCGCGAAAATTGTGATTATGACCCCGGGTGGCGTGGGTTATGAACTGGCTGTTAAAGAAGGCCTGACAAGAATTTGGAAAAGTGGGCAAGAAACCGAAGTGTTCACCTATTTGGCAGTGCGCGAAAATGCCATGGATTTGTATGGGTTCGCTAATGAGGAGGAAAGGGAATTTTTTTTGAAATTGTTGGATGTGAGCGGTGTTGGCCCAAAAACAGCCTTGCATATTTTATCTTTGGGCAGTGTGGAGGAAATTTCTTCGGCCATTGCCAAGGGAGACGTGGAATATCTTAACAAAGTGAGCGGAATCGGCAAAAAAACGGCCGAGCGATTGGTGGTTGAGTTGAAGGATAAGGTGACAAACCTTTTGCCCGTTCATCCCGAGCAAAGCGAAGGATCCCATGCGGTGGCTGACGCGATTGATGCCTTGGTGGCTATGGGCTATTCGGCCTTGCAGGCACGCGATGCGGTGAAAATGTTGGATGCGACAGGCAAAACTTCCGATCAGTTGCTCAGAGAAGCTTTGAGAGTTGTTAGGTGAGAAGCGCATAATAATGAATTTAAAAACAGCAATCCCTCGGTAGCGTTGATGTTCGGCAGGGCCTTGCGGCCCGGCAGAGCAGATGGCTACCGAGGGATTGTGGGTTTAGAATTGGTTGGACCGCAGGTATTCCGTGACTTCGGAATACACAGCGGGCGAGATGATTCCTTGTGCAAGATAATGCTCAAGGAGTTTGGACAGCGAGAAGATAGTGTGGGTGTTGTATCCAGCTTCTCGTAGTCGACGCAACCCTCCTTAAAAATAAAAAACATCGGGTTTGCCCGGTGTTTTTGTATCCCCGTTCGACCAATGTCGCGACGGGGATACAGGTTTTGCGCCTCCTAGGGCAGGCCGGTGAGCCGCGCCCCCATGTCGCCCGCGCCAGGGACGATGTATTGTGTTTCGGTCAACCCGAATTCTCTGTCCGGGAAGGTTCCGGGAACGGTATTCAGAATGTCGTCGTCGCTCATTCCGCGGTCCACGCGGAGGGCGAAGATGTGCAAGTCTGGATACGCCAACGTTATACGCCGAATATATTCCGGCGTAATAATTAGGTGTAGCGTGGCCATTGCACGCACATTTCCAACCCCATCTCCATAGCAATCGAGAGTCTTGATGATGGATCCTCCCGTTGCTCCCATTGGATCCGGGATCAACAGAACCCGACCGTCGAGCGACCCTTTCTTGATGTAGCTGATTTCCGTGCCGGTCACCTGATGTTCGGTATTTGTCTGCCGAGTAGCGCCGAAGAAATCTTGCCGAACACAGCCTTCGGACAAGATGCTCACCAGGCTGCCAAAGCAGGCGCCGGCTGCGATGTCTCCAGCTCGCAAGAGTGTGGCGATCGCCACCATGGTGAGAGGGTCGATGGTTTCCGCCTGCACCCGCCCCCTCTGCCCCACGATGGTGGCCATGGGCGTGGAGACCTTGATCGTGATGGTGGGGAAGATCAGGTTTACGACTGCTCTCAAAAGAACCTCCGCGTAGAGGCTCTGTGTGAGGTTTATAACCTGAGACTGAGGTGTTCTGGCATCGCACAGGCTTGTGAGCCTGCTGGTTGCCATGTTGTCCCGGACAAGATGTACGTGCTCGCCGTACTTGTGTTCTTTCTCTTTCATCGCTACCTCCTTCTGGTGTATCTGGAAAACAGAGTGGCTTATCTAATAATATCTAATTAAAATTTTGCTGTCAAATACCTATTTTTGAACAAGATTGATTAAAAAAAAGCATCATTTCATTTTCTCTCTCAATAGTTTTTCCGCCACTTGCGGATCGGCTGAACCCTCGGTGGCTTTCATCACCATGCCTTTAAGAAATTGCAACAGAGGTTCTTTTCCAGCTTTGAACGCGGATACCTGTTCCGGATAGCTTCTGATTACCTCGTCCACCACAGCTCCCAGCTTGCCTTCATCGGCGATTTGTCCGTAGCCTTTCTCTTCCATGATATGCGTGGGGTCCATATCCACTCCCGAATCCAACATCTCGCCTAGGATTTTCTGCGCGTTGGTGGAATTGACGCGACCGTTGTAAATTAAGGTTATGAGTTCGGCAAAATTTTCCGGCTTAATTTTTAAAATTTTAATATCTATGCTTCGATCGGCCATGGCTCCCATCAATTTAGAGGTGATCCAACCACCGGTCAATTTGGCCAATTGTTGTTTTTTGTTTTCCATGATGTTTTCATCTTCGCTTGATTCCGGCATGCTGTGCAACCATTCGGACAATTCACTCATCACATTTTCCGTAAATTCCGCCCATTTTTCATCGGAGGCCAGAAGATAGGAGTCGGCAAATGAAAAACCGAACTCTTCATGAAATCTTTGCCTTTTTTGGGCAGGCAATTCCGGCAGTGATAATTCACCGGCGATTTGCAGGGGGTGAAATGGCGGAATGTCCGGTTCCGGAAAATAGCGGTAGTCGGCCGCCGATTCTTTGACTCTTTGTAAAACGGTTTCGCCTTTAGGATCGTCCCAACCGCGTGTTTCCGGACCCCATTCTTCGCCTTTACCGTATAATTCCGTTTGTCTTTTTGTTTCAAATTCAATAGCTTTTTCTATGGCTCGAAAAGAATTAATGTTCTTTAGTTCCACCTTGTTATTAAGTTTGTAGTCGCCAAGAGGGCGTACCAGGCCATTTTCAATTACGAATTTTCCTTCTTCCTGCACCGAAACATTCGCTTCACAACGCATGTGGCCTTTTTCCATGTCGGCGTTGCTCACATGCAGAAACCGCAAAATCATTTGAAGTTCTTGGCAGTAGGCTTTGGCCTCGGATGAACTTTGAATATCCGGATCGGATACAATTTCCACCAGAGGCACGCCGGCGCGATTGAAGTCTACGAGCGTGCTCCCACCGCCCCCGGCCCCTCCTCGGGCAGGAGGGGAGGTAAAGTCATGTGAAAGTTTGGCGGTGTCCTCCTCCAGATGAACGCGAGTTACGCCAATGTTGGCCTGATCGCGAGAGTTTTTGCCGGTTAGGAATTGTAGGCTAACTTGTCCGTGCTCGCCGATGGGTTGGTCATATTGGGAAATTTGATAGCCCTTGGGCAAATCCGGATAAAAATAGTGTTTACGGTCGAATTTGGACAATTCATTGATGCGACAACCCAAGGCCTTGGCGATTTTCACGGTCCATTCAATGGCTGTTTTGTTGGGCACGGGCAGGGTGCCGGGATGCGCCAAGCAGATTTCGCAGATATTGGTGTTGGGATCTCCGCGATCCGGATCGTTCGCGCAAGAGCAAAACATCTTGCTTTGCGTTTTTAATTCAACATGTATTTCTAGGCCGATTACCGCAATTAGTTTTGACATAAAAAATTTGGATTATAGTTGTGTGAAGCTATCTTACCAACAATGTACCAAGAAATCAATATCAAACAAAAACCCCGCCACATGGGCGGGGAATGAAATTTGTTGCTTATTTCGTCATTGGATTTGCTTTGACGCTGAAGTATAGAAAAAGGCTTGCGGCAATGGCAAAGGGCGTAAAAATCTTGTTTATTACAGAATTGATGATTGGATTAAGAACAAGCAAAACCGTGGGGGAGCTGATTAAATAGTCAACGGGAAGGATGAGCGCGTATTGCAAGGCCATGACCACGAGCGCGAACACCAAAGCCGGCACAAGCATTCTCCAAACAACCGCAAACCAACGGCCGGCTACCATGTCTTTGCTGAAGCGCATAGCTTCAACTCCTTTTTTTCCATCAAGAATTACCGAATTCGTCGCAAACATGTACCAACCCGCAAAAATTATACCGGGTACTATGAGAAGCAGGGTGCCGCCAAAAACTATGATGCCGACAAAAAATGAAGTATAGAGCACGGGCCAAATGAGAGTGCTGCTTCCGGTGAAATTGATTTTCCAATTGACAGTTTGGTGGTTGATGAGGTTGGCCATTTCTCTGGTGAGTGCGATTGAAGCCCAGACGCTGAAAATGAGGCTGGCGGCAAAAACCGCCAAAATTACCAAATTGGTAACAAGCGTGAGGGCGGAATGATAGTTGCTAAGATACACTCCCACAACTCCCAAAAAAGACAAGATTAAACTCGGCAAGAGCAAAAGACCGACATAGACAGCCAAATTGCGCCAGTTATTTTTGTAGACCAGGTAGCTTTCTTTGATAATATCGTTTGCGGTGATGAGCATATGATTTTATGTGAGATTATAATTTATTATATCTCACCATAGTATAGCAGTTTTTGTTGATTTTTGAAACAGGTTGTGGCGGAAGAGGACGTCGTATTTTATTTTGTAATTTTTGCCATTAGTTCCTTCCAGATTTTTTCGTGTATTACTTCTTTAGATAAAATCTCACCACCTTCCGTGCTTTCAATAATAATATAATTGGGAAAGGTGTCCACAATTTCAAGATATGTTTGTTCAGCTTTTTTTAAATGCTCTAAACTGTCTTCGTGAATATCTTTTTTTCCGCCCTCCAAATATTTGCGTTCGGTTTTCAGTTCTACGAGTTTCTGGCCGATTTCGGTCGGCATATGAAGAAAGAAATTGATGTCTGGGCGTGGAATGCCAAAGATGTTGAATTCAAGATCATCGCACCATGCAAAATATTTTTTTCTTTCTTCATGGTCTGCGATTTTGCCTCCCTGATGGCCCATGTTGGAGCCAACATATCTGTTGGAAACCACAATCTTTCCGGAGGCGATCCAATCTTTGATTGCTTTGGAAAACGCGTACCTATCAACCGCGAACAAAATGGAGGCGCGGTATGGGCCAACCTCCTCAGGTGTTCCATATGCGCCGGTTAAATATTCTTCCACCGGACCGGCGCTTTTTTTTCCGTATTGCGGAAAGTCGGCAGTTTCCACATCATACCCTTCCTTTTTTAGGCGCTCCACAAGCAAGTTAAATTGTACGGTTTTACCACTTCCATCAATGCCGTCTATGACGATGAGCATATAAATTGCATTATTTTTTTGGCTCGAAATTATATTCCGGATTGAACATGGTGGAGGCCCAAGAAGAAGATCCTCCTTCCATGTTTACACGGATAAATTTGGCCATAAGCGGTTGAATATCGTTCAATTTTCTCCAGCATTCTTGCGCGATTCGGCGATAGGAGATATGGCCTTTTGGACCGGAGCGCAGAG
>JAHJCN010000035.1 GCA_018812905.1 Patescibacteria group bacterium | reverse complement strand
TTCCGGATAATGTTTTTTAGAATAAAAATTGTTTAGTTTAATAATTTGATCACAGCGCAGACCGGTTGAGCGATTAATCGCGCGCGAATACAGTCGTGTCCATGATACACAGCTTTTCGCGCGGATTCAGTTATGTGAAAAAACGATGGTATATTGCCTCTCAAATCCAGTTGAGTGTGAATTTTTACAGCGGATTTACCCAATTCAAAATATGCCCATTTGAACGTGCTGAGGCATAGATCAATCACCGTTGAATCGAGCGCGTAGACCGCGCCTTGCAGATCAATGGTAAAATCATTATCATGAAGATAGAGTTTGCGCGCCTGTCTGATTAGTAGTTGAGATAAATCATAGTAGATTTTCCAATCACGCTTTTCATTGGCGCGACTCAATGTTGAAAGTATAAAATTGTTTGATTTAAAACCGAGGTGATACAACAATCTGGAGTGAGCGTTCAGACAGAGAACGATTCCACGCAAACTGCGCAGGTTGGTTAGTTGTCCGAACATCATTGCCAGCAGTTGGTCGCGACAGTCCAAAGTGCGACTGTGCCAATTGCCCTTGTGATCAAAAACGAATTGATTGAATTCGCGACGCGGGATGAATTCAATGATTTGTGAAAAAACATATTGGTCTTGGAACATAGATAGTTTTTATTAAAATGTTAATAAAACTATCTTAACAGATTCAAGTCGTGTACAAGTTAAAAATGCCAAATTTCTTGTATGGTTAGCTAAATTTTAAGGTGCGAGGTGAGGTTTAACGCAACACTAGTGGCTGAAACGTTATGTGAAATAATTTATTTTTTTAACTTTTAACACTATGGAAACATTCAACTCCAAAATTGAGCACGAGCCGGCTCCAAAAGATATTAGCGCCGAATTTTTAGGTATGGATACTTTTGAATTTATGGACTTTTTAAGGACACAAAAAAATGAGCCGTCTCTATCAATAACAATAGACTGGAAAGATGTGCCAACAGCAAGAAGATTAAAAGCGTTTCTTGAAAGCGGACGTGGCCAAAAAAGATCAGCAACAATTAGGGCGACCGATGAGCAATATAACCAAGAGTTGAATGTTTTTGCATCAGGCGTAAAGCGGGAAAAAGTTTAAAAAATAAATTACATCCGATAACAGCGTGTATGCGGTTACGCTTCGCTTCACCCATATGCTGACGCACATCGCATACACGCAAACGTTAAATTTTTTTATACAATCTTTACAATTTATTTTGTTGCGAGGTCGACGTAACTTGTGATGAACTATAATTATCCATATAATAAAAGGTGAAATTATGCAAACAAAAACATTAGGAAAGATAATTTTTTTTATTGGGATTTTAACAATGTTTGTTTATTCCGCATTCTCTTTTCTATGGGCACTTTCAGGGATTCCTTTGCCTTATCCGCTCGCAGGAGAGTCAGACCTATTTGGTCTTTTTGCGCTAATGACCCCGCCCATCGGCGCACTGCTCATGGTCATCGGTGGATTAATTTATGGTAAAAAAATTAAAAAAACAATCATATGAATTTTCCCTCAAGTCATCCTGATTGGATGTGGCTTTTTTTTGCAATCTCCGCGATAATCGGAACAATTCTTTTCATCTTGGTTATTTGGAACTGGATGAAAGTTTACAAATTATCCGACGGACCTTTGCGCTCGGCGACAAAGTGGAGCGCTTTTGGATATATGTTTTTGTTTTTCGGTCAGTGGTTTGCCTGCGGAATCGGCGCCCCGCCGGGAAATATGCTCAGTTCCGATATAGCAACTCAAAGCTTCATACATGCCGTTGTGTCAGCCGCGCTTTCAATATTTTTCTCGATTCCGGGTTGGGCTTGCATTCTCATATCTCAACGAAAAATGCTGAAGTTTTATAAAAAACAATAAATACCAAAAAAACCGATCGTAAATACCTGGTCGGCGAATTATTCTTAATAATTATCAATGATGTCAAAGATGAGATTTTAGCTATGCAACCCATGTCGTTAAGAGGTGATTTTTTAAAAATGCGATTATATGGCAAATATTGACAAAGCTCAACAAAAATTATTTGAATTGTTCAAACACCTTTGCGAGGAGGTTTTTTATTGACTTCAACATGCTGTGGACTATCGCCATTATTTTTACCCAAAATATAAAAAAAGACAACGTCGCTGACGGTGTCTTTTAAAATACTTATCGGCTCCACACAAAATACCAATTCTGATATTTTCTGTGGATGCGGAGCCGAGAAGATGTCTCGTGGGGAGGGTTGGTGAAGATCGGCGGCATCCGGGAGGGGCTAGCGATCGTCTTCCCACAGTAGAAGTGCTACTACGCCTCCACACATGCACAAGATAACAATGAGGCCGATTGCCCAAGGCATTTTACTCCTCCTCCAAAAGGTGAATGGGTGAATACAGGAAAGTTTAACAAACAAAATATGCGCTTGTCAAATTTGTCCATTATAAAAAGTGATCCGCCGTGGGCGGACAAAAAATGCATGCATCAATACACGACGCTGCGAGGATCTCGCTTGTAAAAGTATGCCATATTTGGTATGCTTTTATTGTGCGAAATAATCATATCCCCGTCAACAAAAGTCTGCTCTACAGTAGCAACATCAATTGATACGCAAATGCGAGACGAATTATTTGCCCCTTTAAATCGCAATAAATTATGCCAGCACGATCAAAACAAATGATTG
>JAHJCN010000034.1 GCA_018812905.1 Patescibacteria group bacterium | reverse complement strand
TGCTCAACCACGATAATAGTATTTCCCGCGTCGCAAAGATTGCGCAAAGTTTTTACCAATTGGTCGTTGTCGCGTTGATGCAAACCAATAGTCGGCTCATCCAACACATAGAGGGCGCCAACCAGCCGTGTGCCCACTTGCGATGCCAGCCGAATACGCTGGGCCTCTCCGCCGGACAACGTTCCGGCTTTGCGGTTGAGCGTGAGATAATGCAAACCCACGTCAAACATAAATTGCAAACGATTGTTGATTTCGCGCAGTACGGCTCCTGCAATTTCTTTTTCTTTGTCCGACAAAAATTCTTCAATACCCGCAAAAAAATCCCTGGCATCGGCAATGCTCAAACTGGTTATCTCCCAAATATTCTTTTCGGCAATTTTCACGCTAAGCGCGTTATCATTCAGGCGTTTGCCGTGGCATTTCGGACACTCTTCTTCGCTTCCGCCAGAGGCGAACCCGCCTATGGCGGGAAACAACCCTTTAATGCCAAGGCCGGTGCAGGCCTCGCAAGATCCATACGGACTGTTGAAACTAAAAAGTCGCGGTTCAATTTCGGGAAAAGAAAAACCGTCTTTAGGACAAGAATATTCTGTGGAAAATATCTGCTCGTTCCCATTCGGAAAAATTACCGTGCAAAGACCATTGGACAAATCCACGGCATTGGCGATGGCTTCGGACAATCGACGATCGGCGTCATCTGTCATTGCGAGGCCGACAGATGCGTCCGAAGCAATCCCGTTGTTTTTTGCCGATGTTTGGGATTGCTTCGTCGCTCTTTCATCACTCCTCGCAATGACAATCTTATCCACCACCACTTCAATCGTATGCTTGCTGTTTTTACTCAAAATTATTCTCTCTTTCAAACTATACATCTTTCCATCCACGCGCACTTCCAAATAGCCGGAATTGTAAATATCATAGAGCATCTGATAATACTCCCCTTTGCGCCCGCGAACAACCGGAGATAACAATAGAATTTCCCGCTCGCCATTTTTTCGTATTTTCGTACTTTTCGTATTTCGTATGTCATCATCGAACTTCAAATTATTCAGGATGCTGCTCTTCATCTCATCCGTTGTCATCCTTTCAATTTTTGTTCCACACAACGGACAATACGGCTTGCCGGCGCGAGCGAACAGCACGCGCAGATAGTCATAAATTTCCGTGATTGTGGCAACCGTGGAACGCGGGTTGGCGCTGTGCGCTTTTTGGTCAATGGAGATGGCCGGCGACAGGCCTTCAATTTCATCAACATCCGGCTTTTGCATGCCTCCCAAAAACTGACGAGCATAGGCCGAAAGAGATTCCACATAGCGTCTTTGCCCCTCGGCAAAAATAGTGTCAAATGCCAAAGACGACTTACCCGATCCGGACAAGCCCGTAAATACAATCATTTTATTGCGCGGAAGCTCCAAAGAAATATTTTTCAAATTGTGTTCGCGCGCGCCTTTGATTATAATTTTGTCTTGCATACTATTTTCTCTTTAATTCGCGAATTTCATCCCTCAATATGGCCGCCAATTCAAATTCCAAATTTTTAGCCGCTTCTTTCATTTGCTTTTCTTTATCATTAATAATCTCCGGCAACGGCCGGGCATCTCCAATCAGATCCAACCGTGTAATTTCACTATCACGCTTTCGTACTTTCGTACCTTTCGTATTTCGTATGTTTCGTCCAATCCCAAACTCCTCCAAAATATTGCGAATATTTTTTTCAATCGTCTTCGGCGTAATGCCGTGTTTTTTGTTGTAAGACACCTGAATTTCACGGCGGCGCTCCGTTTCGTCAATCGCTTTTTTGATGGATTTCGTGATATTGTCCGCATAAAGCACCACTTGGCCGTTCACGTTCCTGGCCGCGCGGCCAATGGTTTGTATCAAACTCGTCGCGTTGCGCAAAAAACCCTCTTTATCAGCGTCCAGAATAGCCACCAGAGAAACCTCCGGCATATCCAGGCCCTCGCGCAACAAATTCACGCCAACAATAACATCGATGTCTCCCTTGCGCAAAGCCATAATAATTTCAATGCGCTCAATGGTTTCTATACCACTATGCATGTATTTCACTTTTATTTTTTTCTTTTCCAAATATTCCGATAAATCTTCAGCCATTTTTTTGGTCAAAGTGGTTACCAACACTCTTTCGTTTTGTAGGACACGCTCTTCAATACGAATTATCAAATCTTCAATTTGAGACAAATTACGATTGTCATTGCGAGGAGCCGAAGGCGACGTGGCAATCCCTTCGCTGGTCTGTTTATTGTGAGAGCGCTTCTCTTCGTTCGCAATGACACTTGGAGCTCGCCCTGTCACCGGACGAATTATCACTTCAGGGTCAATAAGTCCCGTGGGGCGCACAACCTGCTCCACCACTTGATCCGATGTTTGCAATTCAAAATCCCTGGGCGTCGCCGAAACATAAATTGTTTGTCCAACGCGTGTTTCAAATTCTTCAAAGGTGAGTGGACGATTATCTCGCGCCGAAGGCAAACGAAAGCCGTGATCAACTAAAACATCTTTTCTGGATTTGTCACCGAAATACATACCGCCGATTTGCGGTACAGTCACATGCGACTCATCAATGATGGTGAGAAAACCATCAAAATTGTCATTGCGAGGAGGCCGCGGAGCGGACGACGCGGCAATCCCTGCGTTGTCATTGCGAGGAGGCCGAAGGCCGACGTGGCAATCTTTTGAAGCGAGAGAATGCTTCCCGCCAAAGGCGGACAGGCGTCGCTCGCTCCTCGTAACGACATGATTGTGCGCAAAATAATCAAGCAAAGTAAATGGGGGTTCGCCGGGGGTGCGGTTATCAAAATGGCGGGAATAATTTTCAATGCCATTACAATATCCGATATTTTTTATCATTTCCAAATCATAATTGACACGGCGTTTTAATCTTTCATGCTCCAGCACTTTTTTTTGTTCTTCAAAATTTTTCAATTGTTCGCCGAGTTCATGGCGGATAGACGCGAACGCTTTCTCTTTTTGCTGTTCACCCACCACATAATGTTTGGCCGGAAAGAGCCAAATATCTTCCAACCCTTTTTTTACTTTTCTGGTCACCGGATCAACCATTTCAATACGATTGATTTTGTCACCGATTTCCAAACGATAAATCATTTCTTCATTCACTGGAACAATTTCAAACACCGGGCCGGTCATTCGGAAGCTTCCGCGCGTAAGGTCGCTATTGGTGCGTTCAAATTGCATGGCGATTAACTGCTCCAGCATGCCTCGGCGATTGAGCTCTTGTCCGGAATGTAAATGCAAAACTATTTTTTCATATTCTTTGGGCGAGCCTAAACCATAGATGGCTGAAACAGAAGCCACAATAATGACATCGCGACGAGTGAGCAATGCCTGCGTACAAGCATGTCGCAAACGATCAATTTCTTCGTTTATCATGGCCTCTTTTTCAATGTATGTATCGGAACTGGGAATATATGCCTCCGGCTGATAATAATCATAGTAACTCACAAAATATTCCACGGCATTATCCGGGAAAAACTCACGGAATTCATTGCAAAGCTGGGCGGCCAAAGTTTTGTTGTGGGCAATAACCAAGGTAGGCATCTGAGCCTTTTCTATCACATTGGCGATAGTAAAAGTCTTACCCGAACCGGTGACTCCAAGCAGGATTTGTTTTTTCATGCCCTTGTTTAAGCCAAAAAACAACCCATCGATGGCTTTGGGTTGGTCGCCTTCAGGTTTATATTTCGAGTGAATTTTAAACTTCACAAAAAACGCAAAAGTTCCCCGAAAATGGGGATGTATAGGGGGTATATAACCGCATTTTGGGCGATTTGTCAACTCGCGGCTTACATTGACTATGCGCTAAAATATGCTAAAATACCCCCACTATGCTAACTTTAGGAATCGAATCATCTTGCGACGACACATCAGTGGCCCTGGTGGAATCATCCGACCGGGGTCATGTTGTGATTTCTGAAAAAACCGCTTCGCAAATTGATATTCATAAAAAATACGGCGGTGTGGTGCCGGAAATTGCCGGTCGCATGCACGCGGAAAAAATTGTGCCACTGGTTGAAGAAGTTTTGAACTCTCCCTCCCCCCTTGAATCCCCCCTCGGGCAGGGGGGAAAGAATCGGCCGGACGTGATTGCCGTGACGGCCGGTCCAGGGCTAATCACCGGACTTGTCGTGGGCGTGGAAGCGGCAAGAACACTTTCATATGCTTGGAATATTCCATTGGTGGCTGTGAATCATATTGAAGGGCATGTGCACTCTGTAGAAATTACAAATTCAAAATTTCAAATATCAAATAATCCACAAAATTCAAATCACCAAAAATATCCAACATCCAATATCCAATATCCGGCTCTTGCATTAATCGTATCCGGCGGACATACCGAACTAATTTATATTAAAAAACAAGGTAGTTATAAAGTGATCGGCAAAACCAAGGATGACGCGGCTGGAGAATGTTTTGACAAGGTGGCAAAATTACTGGATCTCCCCTATCCGGGTGGACCGCAAATTTCACAATTGGCTTTGAAAGGAAATCCCCAGGCAATCAATTTCCCGCGCCCGATGATTAATGAAAAAATAGATTTCTCTTCTGAGAACGAACCGGCCTTTGGCTGGAGTTTTTCCGGATTAAAAACTTCCGCGCTCTATTGGTTGCGCGACCACAAATTGGCCGCCATGCATTTAAACCATATCAGATTACCGGCCGGTTTTTTCGCCCAGATGCCCGAGCCACCTACGTTGGAAGATTTTTGCGCCTCTTTCGAGCAAGCTATTATTGACGTGCTTGTTGCCAAAACCTTAAAAGCCGCGGAAGAGTATAAACCAAAAACAGTCATTCTCGGCGGAGGCGTCAGCGCGAACGTAAAACTTAGATCAACTCTCGAGACAGCTCTTAATGCTAATTTAAAAATTTCCAACTTCCTATTTCCAATGAACACCTACTGCATGGATAATGCCGCCATGATCGCCACGGCCGGATATTACAAAGCCGTAAAAAAAGAATTCGCCGATTGGCGAACCATCAAAGCCGATCCGAATTGGGAAATAGAATAAACAAAAAAAGAGATGCTAGTCTCTTTTTTTCATACGCGCGCCTGTGTCCTTCAGGCGTTTTCTAATTCTTTCGTCCAAGGCTCGTCGCGCGTCATCCGATTTGATTTTTTGATATTTCTTGATATCCGATACCAAATGTTGATATTCGCTAACCGACAAATCCAAAACTTTGTCCTTGAATTCTAAAAATCTGGTCGGACTTTTGCGGATAGTAAACCAAGCGAAAATAAGAAAAAAAACGGTCAAAGCCGGCAAATCAAAATACTTCGGTACAATCAAAATATTCTCAAACTTCAAAACCGATGGAAAAATATAAAAATAAAAGACTGACACGAGAACAAGCCAATAAAACGAATGAGCGGCATCAATATAGCCGCTGATATTAAATTTGGATTTGGAATAATCCCAGAGTCTAACCATGAGCACTTTTTCGCTGAATATCCCGCCAAAATATTCTAAAAATATCACACTCAAGGTGGCAAAAATAATCAACGAATAGAACGGTAATGAAGAGAAATATTTAAAAATAAAAACCAACATTAAACCACCTATTCCATAAATCGGACAAATTGGCGCTCTAAAAAAACCTCCTGGGGAAAATCTTCTCGCCATCCGACTACGATCGGCGGTATCAATTATCCAACCAAAAAAGGCGAAGATGAAAAACTCTAAAATAAATGTGACGGCCATAAATTTTATCAAGAATACACGTATTGTATCCTATCCGGAAGATTAAATCAAACACGCACGTTATTTTCTCCAACAAGTTCCCGTAAATCTTTCAACAAATCTTCGCTCGGCTCAACAGAATATGAAGTCTTGATTTTTTTGTTTCCCACGGAAAGAAAAACTTTTTTACTCCCGGGAAACTTTGCTAAAAGTTGTTTAATAGCA
The DNA here is from genome assembly GCA_018812905.1 of Patescibacteria group bacterium. Classification (GTDB taxonomy): domain Bacteria; phylum Patescibacteriota; class Patescibacteriia; order Magasanikbacterales; family GWA2-37-8; genus JAHJCN01. Next base: position 37,366 of record JAHJCN010000034.1, on the reverse strand, counting down.
TCGGCTTTATCCTTTATCTCCGCCGGCGCAACCACGATTTCAATTCCATCAACTTTCGCAACTCTTTCTCCCGCATTCGCTTGGTTAGAATGACTCTGGAACGAGACTGGAGCGCAGTGCCTCACCGAAGGCTCGCCGGCATTGACGGACATTTGCGCGGCCAGTTGCTGTGCGTTTTCCTTGGTCAAAGTGTAGGCCTTTTCCACAAACAATTTATCGTCCCCTTCTTCTTCCGAAGTTTTACCCACCACGCACACCGTGCTTCCTTCCACCCATACATCCTTGGTGGTTTCATAGGTGCGCGGAAACACAAGCAATTCCAGACCGCTGGTAGTGTCTTGGATTTTTACAAACATCATAGCCGCTCCTTTGCGCGTAATTTTCTTCTTGGTGCTATCAATCACGCCCCCCACCACAACCCACTTACCTCGCTGAACACCCGACAAATCTCGCACCGCTGTCAAAGTTTTGCCCATCACTTTTTCAAAAAAGCCAAATGGATGAGCGGTTACATAGATACCTAGCAATTCCTTCTCCCACAAAACTTTCTCGTCAGGCAAAGCATCAGTCGCCGGCTCCAGACGAATTTTACTAATAGATTCGAAACCCGTACCGGCGAATAATGAATTTTGGCTAGTGGATTTTTCTTCTTGACAATGTCTGGTAAAATTTAACAAATTCTCAATATTACCGAGCAATGTTCCACGATCATAGCCAAAAAAATCAAGAGCCCCGCATTTAATCAGACTTTCCAATGATTTTTTATTCAGGTCTCTGTCTTGCACTCGCTTTAAAAAATCTTCTAAACTCTTATACTTCCCATTTCCTTTTCGCTCGCGATAGACTACATCCGCAATGTGCTCGCCTAAATTTTTTATACCACTCAAACCAAAACGGATATATGGCGGCGTGCCGTCATCAGGTGACACCATGGCAAAATTTTTGAAACTTTCATTGATGTTCGGTGGCAAAACTTTAATACCCATGCGCTCACATTCGTGGATAATACCCGGCACTTTATCGATATCCCCGCTTTCCGCGATTAACACAGCGGTCATGTATTGCGTCGGAAAATTCGCCTTCAGATATGCCGTCTGATATGCCACCACGCCATAGCTAGCGGCATGCGACTTGTTAAAACCGTAAGCCGCGAAAGGCTCGATCAATTCCCACATGCGCTTTACTTTCTCTTCCGCTAATTTCCCGATCTCCTTGCATCCTTTAAAAAATTTTTCTTTTTGTTTGGCCATTTCTTCGGGGATTTTTTTACCCATGGCTTTACGGAATTTATCCACCTCTTCCCAGTTGTAGCCAGCCAAATTTATGGCAGTTAACAACACATCATCTTGATACACCATAAGACCAAGCGACTGATCCAGATAGTCCTTCATGCGAGGGTCAAGATATTCAATAAATTCCGGATGATGCTTGCGACGGATGTATTCAGGAATTGATTCCATCGGGCCAGGACGAAAAAGCGCCACCATGGCCATAATGTCAAAAATGGATTCGGGCTTAAGCTCTTTCAAGTATCTTGTCATGCCCGACCCGGAAAGTTGGAACACTCCAACGGTTTCTCCGCGCGCTAGCATCTCATAAGTCTTCTTATCATCCCATGGATACAAATTGTATACATCGATTTTTTTCCCTGTGGTTTTCTCCACAATCTCCACAGCATGCCCAAGGATGGACAAATTACGAATCCCCAAGAAGTCCATTTTCAAAACACCGGCCGCTTCAACAGCGTGCATTTCATATTGCGTCACCACGCGCTCGCCCCCGACTTCATGCTGTATTGGGGTAAAATCCGTAAGCGGAGTGGGCGAAATCACCACGCCGGCGGCATGGATGGAAGTGTGTCGAGCGCATCCTTCAATTTTCTGTGCCAAGTCAATCAGACGCTTTACTTGCGAATTTTTATCATAAAGAGATTTTAAATCCGGCTCTAAAGTCATTGCTTTTTCCAAAGTCATTTCAAAACCCTGCGCTCCAAATGGAATCATTTTGGAAACTTGATCACAAAAAGAGTAGGAATAGCCCAGCGCGCGCCCCACATCACGTACGGCTCCGCGCGCGGCCATGGTACCGAACGTAATAATCTGCGCCACTTTGTCATCACCGTATTTTTTCGTCACATAGGCAATCATTTCATCACGGCGATCGTCGGCAAAATCCGCGTCAATATCGGGTGGACTGGGGCGAAATGGGTTCAAAAAACGCTCAAATGGCAATTTAAAATACAAAGGATTCACAGTGGTGATGCCCAGAGCATAGGAGACAATGGAACCGGCGCCCGAACCTCTGGTTGTTTCAATAATACCGTTGGCGCGGGCGTAACTAACATAGTCGGCAACCGCCAAAAAATATGGCGAATAGCCCTTAGTGGTAATTATGCCCAACTCGTAATCCGCGCGCTTTCTCACTTCATCGGTTATTTCCATTAATTTTACCAAACGCTCATAGACCTGATCACTCAGATATTCGTTGTCCGTTTTTCCGGCCGGAAGATCCACGTTGGCAAAATGCCACTTGTTCAACTCCAATTGCAAATTCGCTCGCTCTGCAATTTTAGCGGTGTTTTCAATTGCTTCTTTCACATGACGAAATCTTCCCGCGATATCGTCGCCTTTGGCAAAAGATACATCAATACCCACCATGGTTTTGCGAGCAGTATTATCAATGGTATTGCCATCGCGAATGCAAGTCAAAATATCTTGAGCTTCATCATCATCGGGGTTCAAATAGTGCACATCGCGCGTGACAGTCATGGGAATGCCAGTGTCTTTGGAAAGCTGAATCAATTTTGTGTTCACCTCCATCTGGCCTTCCAAAGCAGGGATGTCCATCAATTCCAAGAAAAAATTATCCTTGCCAAAAATATCCTGATATTCCAAAGCAACTTTTTTAGCCTTTTCATAATTATTCTCTTTGCGCAAAATCCAAGGAATTTCTCCGCCCAAACAAGCGGTGGACGCAACCAAGCCTTCGTGATATTGTTTTAAAATTTCTTTGTCCATGCGCGGCTTGTAATAGAAGCCCTCAAGATGCGAAAGAGAAACCAGTTTCATCAAATTCCTGTAACCCATATAATCCATGGCCAACAACAGCAGATGATAATATCTGTCTTTTTGATCTTTTTCAAACCTGCTACCAGGCGCCACATAGGCTTCCACGCCGACTATCGGCTTAATCCCTTCTTTGAGGCAAGCTTGATAAAATTCAATAGCGCCATACATGTTGCCATGATCCGTCAAAGCCAACGCCGAAAAACCACGCGCTTTCGCGGCTTTCACCAATTCTTTAATTTTCGGCAAACCGTCCAAAAGTGAATAGTGGCTATGGACGTGAAGGTGGACAAAGTTGGACATATAATTATCATTGCGAGAGAAAAAGTAGCGAAGCAGTTTTTAGAATTTGTCGATTAATTTTCAATTTACAATTATTAAATTTTCATTGAATTTTTAATGATGCGATTTTCAATTACAATGTTTGATAATTGGAAATTGATTGAAAATTTACGCACTTTCAATATGTATAAGAATATCCCAGTCCACCAAGACTAACTAAGACCCGTGCCACCTTGGCCGGTCTATCTTACCAAATTTCTCAATTAATGCAAAAAATCGCACCTCAAAGCGCGATTTTTTATCAAAAATTATTGAATTTACAGCTTTTTTGCCATTCTTTTCATCTTTTTAGCCGTGGCTTCCACCGCTTTGTCCACCGCCTCTTTGGCCGATTCGTTCATTTTCTCAGCTCCCTTGTTTATCCATTCGGAAGCTTTTCTTTCCGCTGTCTTTTTAACATATCCTGTCACCCCATTTGTCACCAAACTCAAAATCTCGGACATGGTTTCCACTTTTCCACGCACGCAATCCACCGCTTCGGTTAAAAACTGAATGCGAGTGCGAAATTCTTCAACAATACGCAACGCATTGCGCAAAATGCGGATAAAATAAAAGAATGTCCAGCACAAAAACACAGTCACCCACAGAACACAAAACGAAAGGACGATATACAAAATATCTCGGCTTGATGTTTCTAGCATATTTTTTCCTTTAAACATCTCCGGCAAGCATGGCACCGACGATGAAATTAATCTTACTGAGGTATTATACCAATTAAAAAACCGGCTCACAATGGCCGGTGGTGTGTATAACCCAAGCGACATGTAACGTGTAACGCGCAACGTTTAGTATCAATCGACAGGTTACACGTTTCACGTTACACGCTACACGATCTACCGCCGCACCTCCGCCCCAAACTTTTCCGCCAGCAAATTCACAACGTTCGACTGTATCGCATCAATTTCCTCTGTCGTCAGCGTTCGTTCGGAATTGGCATATGTCAAATGATAGGCCATGCTTTTAGACCCTGCAGGCACATTCTTGCCCTCAAACACATCGAACAACTCTATTTTTTTAAGCAACGGATCCACTGCTTTTAGCGCCTCTGTAATCTCGGCATGCGCCACTTCTCTTTTTACTGTAAAAGCAATGTCGCGTGTAATTTCCGGATATATGGAAACGGGCTCATAGGAAGCCTCGGGAGGCGCTTGCTCCAAAACATCGGTTAAGGTTGATAAATTCATCCGCACAACCCCAACACGCGAATCAATGCCTAATGCCTCGGCCACGGCCGGATGAAGCTCGTACATCACTCCAACGGTTTTTCCTCCGCAAGCAAACATAGCAACGCGCGACGGATGTTCCCACGGCAAAACCTTGTCCAACGCGGATATTTCCCATTTGGCGTTTAAGGCGGAGAAGATTGTTTCCACGGCTCGGCGCGCCTGCCAAAAGGGTATTTGCTCGCGCTTGGCAACAAACATGGCAGTGAGCCAAGAATCCTGACGAGGCAAGAGTTCGTCGTCATTCGCGCGCGCTCGCAGTCCGGTTTCCTCGTTATTATACGTCAGGCCAATTTCAAAAATCTTTACTTCTTCACAGCGTTCAATATTGTTTTTCACGTTCTCCAAAAGATTTGGCAAAAGATTTCGGCGCAAAAACGGTTTTTCCTTGGACAACGGATTATCCAATTCAATATATTTACCCACATCGTCTCCGAGTTTTTTTATTTGGTTCTCGCTTACAAACGAATAATTATACACTTCGGTATAGCCTAGTTCTGCGGTCAAAATATTTTTAATTTTTCTTTCCAAATCGCGCAGTTTATTTTTTTCCGGCGGATTTATGGTGAAGTTCGGCATGGCCGAGGGAATATTGTCAAACCCATAGACGCGAGCCACTTCTTCAATCAAATCTTCGGCAATGGACACATCTTTGGTAGCGCGCCAAGTGGGAATCTTCACCGAGTACGAATCTTTTTTAGCTTTCACTTCAAAACCCAATTTATCCAAAATATTTTTTATTTGCTTTTCTTCAATTTTCACGCCCAACTTTTTGGAAAATTCGTCTATTGCCACTTCAATCGGACCGACAGCCAAAACATAGTCTTTGATGTCCGCTACATCGCTCGCGACTTTTGCCTCCGGGCACATTTCCAACACCAACTCAACCGCTTTTTTCAAAGCGATTTCACAATTGGTGGGATCCAAACTTTTTTCAAAACGCAGAGCCGAATCAGTGCGCACACCCAGCCGATTGGATGTTTTTCGCACTATCGCCGGATCAAAATTGGCTGATTCAAGAATAATCGCGGTGGTATTGTCCGTCACGCCGGTTTCTTCGCCGCCGATTACACCAGCCAAAGCAATCGGTTTTTTGTTGTCAGCAATCACCAGATCATTTTCAGCCAATTCATATTCTTTACCATCCAAAGCCAAAAACTTTTCACCATCTTTGGCCGCTCTCACTTTTATCTTTGTTAATTGCTCATTGTTTCGGCCAGAGGCCGATCCGCCTGTGTCGGACATTGTTAATTTCCCCGCGTCAAAAGCATGCATTGGCTGTCCCAAATCCAGCATCAAATAATTTGTAATGTCCACAATATTATTGATCGGCCGTACGCCCACCGCGGTCAAAGCGGTTTTGAGCCACGCCGGTGACTCCCCCACCTTTACTCCGGTCATGGCCACGGCCATATACCGCGGACACAGTTTGGCGTCTTCCACCTCCACTTCCAATTTCATTTCAGGATTTTTTCCTTCTTTGATCTTGATTGTTTTGTATTCTTCCAAATTTCTATTAAACAACGCGCTCAATTCACGGGCAATGCCATAATGCCCCCACAGATCCGGACGATGGGACAATGATTTGTTGTCAACTTCAAAAATAGCGTCATTTAAATTTAATACTTCTGCTAACGGCCTTCCCACCAATTTGTCATTCCCGTGAAAGCGGGAATCTAGATCACCACCGTGGATTCCCGCTTTCGCGGGAATGACAGGTGTGTTGCCGAGGACAACGGTTAAATCAAGAATTTCCTTCTCATCCTTAAGTGGAAACATTTCTCCCAAACCCAGCTCGGTGGAAGCGCAAATCATACCGAATGATTCCACTCCGCGAATTTTTGCCGGTTCCATGGCGACTAGCTCGCCCTCGCCATGCCATTTCACCTTGGCGCCGACTTTGGCCACGGCCACGAGCATGCCTTCGGCCACGTTGCTGCCTCCGCAAACGATTTGTAGATCCTTTCCGCCCACGTCAACTTTACAAACCTTCAATTTATCCGCATTGGGATGCTTTTCGGCGCTTAACATCTTTCCAACCACAACACCCTCTAAGTCTTTTCCGGGACGAACAATTTTTTCCACCTCAACCGTGCAGGCCATAAGCTTGGCTCCAATTTCTTCCGGAGAAAAAGCGCTATTGATGTTAACGTGTTTTTTTAGCCAGTTGTGTGAGATCAACATATGTTTAGAACTGCTTTAAAAATCGCAAATCACCGCTCATTTGAAGACGAGCGTCTTCGATGCCATACTTCAGCATCACCAAACGAATCAAACCGAAACCAAATGCAAAGCCCTGATAAACTTTTGGATCAAGTTCACCCTCTTTCAAAACATTGGGGTGAATCATGCCCGCGCCAAAAATTTCCAACCAGCCGCTTTCTTTGCAAAGCCGACAGCCCGCGCCTTTGCATAAATAACACGACACTTCGCCATTCACGCCGGGCTCCACAAAGGGATAATATTTTGGCCGTAAACGCACCTTGGTTTCCGGGCCATATAAATGTTTGGCTACAATTTCCAACACCCCTTTCAGATGTCCGAAATTGATGCCTTTGTCTATCACAACTCCTTCCATTTGATAAAAAGTATGTTCGTGCCGTACATCGGTCGCTTCGTTGCGAAAACATTTTCCCGGCACAATCATGCGCAGGGGCGCGCCATATTTCTGCATGGCCCGCACTTGCATTGTTGACGTGTGCGTGCGCATCACCCATGGTGCGTCCGAATTCACTCCATGATTTTTAATATAAAAAGTATCCTGCATGTCGCGCGCCGGATGAGTTTTGGGTATATTCACGGCTTCAAAATTATAGTAATCGCTCTCCAGCTCGGGACCATCCAACACCATGAAACCCATAGAAGTAAACAAATTCTCCAAATCATTTTGTACGATGGTGTTAGGATGCAAATGTCCGCGCTCTTTCACAGGCAAAGTCGGCTGCGTGGCGTCCGCTCTTTCTTTTTCCAACGCCCCCACCCACTCCGCTTTTTTTATTTCCTGCTTCTTTTCGGACAATGCTCCATCAATTGCCGTTTTCACTTCATTAGCCAATTGGCCCATTTCCTTTTTCATATCCGCTCCCAAATCTTTCAAGCTCTTCATCAGATTGGTGAGTTCCCCGCTCTTTCTGCCGAGCAGCTTATTTTCCAATTCCTCCAAATTTAAAATATCTTTGGCATCTTGTATTGCCGTTAAGGCTTCTCGCTTAATTTTTTCCAATTGTTCACGCATATATGTACTTTTGTGTCATTGCGAGGATCGTAGTGACGAAGCAATCCCATCGAAGTAAGAGATTGCTTCGTCACCAAAGGGCTCCTCGCAATGACAATAAAAAGTTAAAATATTTTCTTAAAAGCATTCGTAAAGACACCACCAAAAGCACGCAAATCATGAAAAGTGACAGCCACAATCAACAGCAGAAGTAAAGCAAAACCAATCGTATGCACCAGTTGCTCCACATTTTTATTATTCTCCTTGCCACGAATTTTGGCAATAAGCAAAAACAGTAGACGACCGCCATCCAATGCCGGAATTGGCAAAATGTTGATGATGGCGAGATTGAGAGAAAGCACGGCCGTGAATTGCACCAAATAGGCAAAACCCAAACGCGCCACGCGTCCGGTCATCACGGCAATTCCTACCGGACCTGTAACTTCTCCGCCAACGCCAGCGCCTTCAAACAAACCCTTAATAAACAAGGCAAAGGCAACAATAATTTCTTTTAAATATAAAAAGGAAGTGAGGAAGCCATAATAGATGGCCTGATACCAGGGATAACTCACCATGCCTACCTCGGCAATGGCCACACCCAGCCCACCCTTACCTGTTTCTTCATACACTACGGGTTGAATACTTTTTGTGATCATCTCGTTTTCTCTGCGCACGGTCACGGAAATTTTTTCATCACGATGATCATCCACGTATTTTTGCATTTCTTTCAGGCGAGGATTTTCCAAGTTGTTTAATTTCACCACCACATCACCGGCTTCCAGACCTGCTTGCTCGGCCGGCTTACCCGGTATCACTTGCATAATTTCAACACGCCTATCTTTAACCTTGGTTTCAGAGGACAACTGATCGGTCATCTGTGGCAAACCGACCATATATCCAACGCTCAACAAAACGGCCGCCAGCAATATATTCATTGCAACACCGGCTACCAAAACAAGCGCTCTTTGCCACGGTTTTTTGCTTCCAAAACTATCCGGATCTTGGGCGTTTTCTCCATCTTCGCCTTTTATTCTCACAAAACCGCCCAGTGGAATCCAATTTAAAGAATATATAGTGCCTTCTCGACCGGCATTTTCTTCGCGCAATTTTTCCACGGCTTTATTGCCCCAAACTATTCGCCATTTTCTGGATTGAGTCACTTTGTCTATTTCATGAATTGTATCTGTGACAGTTTCCTTCAATACACCTGCCTCCTCTTTCGTTTCCACTTCTATTTTTTCCTGTTCGGCGATTTTTTCCAATTTTATTTCTTTAAAAAATTGTATACCTAAAATGCGCGGAGGAAAACCAAAACCAAACTCATCCACCTTGATGCCGTTTTTGCGCGCTACTATAAAATGGCCGAATTCGTGCGATAAAACCAATATTGCAAGTATTGCTATGAAAATTATCAACGTAATCATAAAAAATTAATCGAATATTTTATACAATATATTAATGCTACGACTCTCTTTACCATACCATACGAAAAATAATTGACTAAAGAGTGATACGTATTATATAATATATCCGCGTAAAAAAGCAAACTTGCGCGCGAATATATGAGTTCAAGAAAAACACCTCCGTCAATCGAAGGTGTTTTGATTTATCCCAAAATATCAAATTTTTGCCCGCCAGGCGAAATATTTTCGCATTTTAGCGCGATATCATCCAAAATTTTTCTGGCCAACTCATCACAATCTTTTTTAATTTCGCCATATTCAGCATCGGTTTTGTCTTTCCCAACCGCTCGGCCCACGGCCGCGTAATATTTAATCTTCGGCTCTGTACCCGACGGCCGTACCACCAAACGAATTGTTTTTTCGGCGTTTAGATAGAAAACCAAAGCATTGTCCAAAAAGCCATTTGTTTTCAATTGATCCAAAACAGAAATAACCTTCAAACCCGCAATCTCAATGGGTAAATTACGCCGTAATTCGTTCATAATTTTTTGCATTTTATCCATGCCATCCATACCATTATAGAAAACGGCCAATAGCAACTCCCTGTAATATCCATATTCTCTCTTAATATTTTCCAATTGTTCATACAAAGTTCTCCCCTCCTTTTTGAGCAATGCCGCGTACTCGCAAATCAAAAGCGCGGCCACCGCGCCATCTTTATCGCGTGCGTAATCGCCGTATAAATATCCGTGGCTCTCTTCCGCGCCAAACAGAAACACCTTATCAAGCATTCTGTTTTCAATGGCATCAGCGATATATTTGAATCCCACCGGTAAATCCGGAATCGTTTCCAAGTTATTGTCTTCGGCGATTTTGGTGAGCAAATCCGTTGTTACCACTGTTTTCACGAGTACCCCATTTGCCGGCAACGCATTTTTCTTTTTCAATTCACGGGTGATGTAATCAAAAATCAAAACACCAATTTGGTTGCCATTCAAAAAAATATAATTATCGCTCGCTAATGATTCTCTGCTCACCACTCCAATTCTATCCGCATCCGGATCGGCGGCCACCACCAAATCGGCGTGGCTTTTTTTCGCTTGATCCGTGGCCATACCTAAAGAAATCGGCACTTCGGGATTGGGTATTTGCTTGGCCACTTGGCTAAAATCGGGGTCAAGCGTCATTTGTTCCGCAACTTCATCAATATGATTAAAACCAACACGGCGCAATACCGGTAAAAAAGAAGTGCTGGCACAGCCATGCAAAGGGGTAAACACCACATGCACGTCACGATAATCGCCCAAAGACAAATTTCCCACAGCTTCCGCGTAGGCTTTGTCCGCGCTTTCATCCAACATCACAATTTTTCCGGCTTTCAATTCCGCTTCAAAATCTTCCAAATTTATTCCCTTAACTTCTGAAACTTTTTTTATTATATTGGCATCATGCGGTGGCACAACCTGCCCCCCATGTTCCCAATATACCTTGATTCCATTATCCGAGGGCGGATTGTGCGAAGCGCTGATCATCACTCCGCCAATTGCCTTTTTGTATCTGATGGTGAATGACAGCTGGGGAGTGGAACGAATATTATCAAAAAAATACGCTTTGATGCCGTTTGCCGAAAAAACTTGAGCGGTGATTTTCGCAAAATCCAATGAGTGGTGCCGTACATCATATGTGACCACCACCCCACGTTCGCTTGTTTGGTTCGCACCAAAACATTCAATTAAATATTCGGAAAAACCCTGCGCGGATTCAGCAATTGCACGAACATTGATACGATTGGTGCCCACACCCATTTTCCCGCGCCGTCCCGCGGTTCCAAATGGAATCATTTGGTAAAAAGCGTCATTAAGTTCGGCGATATCTTCTTTGGCGATCATTTGTTCAATCTCCCCCCAAAATTCCTTGTATTCATCCCCCTCCAGCCATTTTTTAATATTCAAAAAAGCCGCCTCCACCAAGCCCGATTTCTTTAATTTTTCTAAATTTTCCAAAAATGAAATATTCCCCATATTTAAATGAAAATCTCATTGACTTAAGGCTAAAAGCATTATATAATGTATGAAAAAATATGGCAACCTTATTGTCATCCTGAGCATGGCGCTTGCCGGCCTCTAGCGGGAAGGATCCTCGCGAATATGTGGGATCCTTCACCTCATTCAGGATGACGCCATGAGATATAATTTTAGATTTTATGAACATAACAGATCGTTTCTCCTCTCATCTCAAAGACGTTTTAACGCGCAGTATACATTTGGCTTCAGAACTTAAAAATCCGATGGTGGAACCGATTCATCTTTTTTTTGCCATTTTCACCCAAAAAGGGTCTGTGGCTGGTGAAATTTTGTCGCGCTTCAAAATAGAACAAAAAATTATTGAGCAAGTAATTTTGAACTTGCCCGCCACCAAAGAACCGCCGGCGTCTCCGGCCACCAAGCAATCAACGCAAATCGTACTTACCCCCTTTTCCCCTGCCTCCAAAATGGCTCTGGAAAAAGCCATGTTCATTGCGCACGAAAATCACCACAACTACATCGGCACCGAACATTTGTTATGCGCGCTTGTGGAAATTTCCGATTCCATTTTGAAAGAAATTTGGAAGATTAACACCATCAAAAAAGCGGATTTAGAAAAGCAACTGCAAACGGTTCTGGCCAATGCCACGCAATTCCCGCAGATCACCGAAGTGGCCGAGGCGGTTGATCGGATTCAAGATTCCCTCAACGACGTTTTGCAGCCGCCTGAAATGGAAAGCCTGCAAAACAAAAAAGGAGCTAAGCGCAAAGAAACAGCTTTGGATTTTTTTGCCACCAATTTAACCAATACGGAAACGCAAAAAAATATTGACCCGGTTATAGGCCGAGATCAAGAAATTGAAAGGGTTATACAAATTTTATCTCGTCGCACCAAAAACAATCCTGTGCTTTTAGGTGATCCGGGCGTTGGCAAAACCGCCATTGCCGAAGGCTTGGCCAAAAAAATTCTAGCCGGAGACGTGCCCGATTTACTGCTCAACAAAAAAATCTACGCTTTGGACATGGGACTTCTCATTGCCGGCACCATCTATCGAGGTGAATTCGAAGGGCGCTTGCGCCAAGTGATGGAGGAGGTCGCGCAAGACACAAATATCATTTTATTCATTGATGAAATTCACAACATCGTGGGCGCCGGCTCCAACCAAGGCACAATGGACGCGGGCAATATTTTAAAACCGGTTTTAGCGCGCGGACAAATTCGCTGTATCGGAGCCACTACTCCGGCGGAGTTCAAAAAATACATTGAAAGCGACGCGGCTCTGGAACGCCGTTTTCAGCCGGTGCACGTGAAAGAACCAAGCCCGGAAGATACTGTGAAAATTTTGAAAGGCGTGAAGAAAAATTATGAGCTTTACCATAATGTGGAAATAACGGACGAAGCCGTGGAAGCGGCCGTGCGTTTATCCAATCGCTACATCTCCAACAAATTTTTGCCAGACAAAGCCATCGACCTTCTGGACGAAACATCTGCCGCCAAAAGATTAAAAGCTAAAATTTCTTCATTAGACAGCAAGCTTGCCCGTTTGAAACAAAAATTGGACAAAGCCACATTGGAAAAAGAAAAAGCCGCGAGTGAAGATAAATTTGAAGAAGCCGTGAAGTGGAAAAAGGAAGAAGAAGATATTTTGGTGGAAATAAAAAAGAACGAAGAGACAGCCAAATCTAAAAAGATAAAAACCGCCGGAACCGTCACAATGCGCGATGTGGCAGAACAAGTGAGTAAAATAACCGGAAATCCGCCCAGCGAATTATTTTTGGAAGAAAAAGATCGGCTTATTAGTTTGGAAAAAGAAATCCAAAAACATATAGTGGGCCAAAATGAAACCGTGACCGAAATAAGCCGCGCGATTCGCCAAGCCCAATTGAATTTATCCAACCCCAATCGTCCACTGTCTTCTTTTCTTTTCATTGGTGATAGCGGTGTAGGCAAAACCGAGATGGCCAAAGTTTTGGCAAAAAAACTCTACCCCAACGCGGACGCCTTAATCCAGCTTAATATGAGCGAGTTCAATGAAAGCTTTGGCGTGTCCAAACTTCTTGGCTCCCCTGCCGGCTACGTTGGATACAAAGAATCCAATCAATTTACCGACCGCGTAAAAATGAACCCCTATTGTATTTTGCTTTTTGACGAAATTGACAAGGCTCATCGCGATGTTACCAAGCTTCTTTTGCAAATTTTAGAGAATGGTGAAATCACCGACTCCACAGGCAAGAAAATTTCTTTAAAACATGCTATAATAATATTGACGACCACCTATGGCGCTGAAGAGGCAAAAAAGGGCGTTTTTGGTTTTGGGCACGCGGACGACAACAAAGGAGAAAGCAAGAAAATGATTGAAGAAAAATTGAAAGAATTTTTCTCACCCGAGATCATCAATCGTCTGGATAAAATTTGCGTATTCAACCCCCTTTCTTGCGAACATTTAATCAAAATTGCCGAACTGGAAGTGCTGGAACTTAACGGTCGCCTGGCGCAATACAATACAAACTTAAAAACAGATGAAAAAATATTGAAGTGGATAATCGCGCAAATGAACGGCCAAAAAACCGGAGCGCGCGACATTCGTCGCGAGGTACGGGCGCAAGTGGAAAACTTGATGGCTGAAATTATTTTAAAGGAAAAGGTGAAGGAGAAATATAAATTGGAAGTGAAAGATGATCGGCTAACCGCTTCTTAATGGTCCAAAATTGTCATTCCGAACGGATCCGACCTGCCCCGATTTAGTCGGGAGGAACCCTTTTCACTATCATCCTAATTTTTATGCCGGAGGCAACACCACAATCAACACCAGTGGGAGGGTCGCCCATGCCAATGAGTGGTGGCGCGCAACCACCCAAAGCTCCTACGCAACAAATTTCCCTGGCAACCGGCTGGAACGCCCGTCTTGGTGTTGCTCCGCCTATGATGGTGGATGAGGGCGAAGGTGAAGAAAACGAAACAGACATGTATAGCCAAAGGCAGATGGAAAGAAAAGCAAAGATGACGCAACAAGTTCAGGAAGACATGAGGATAAAGAGATTGATGAATGAGCAGGGCATCAGTTTTGAACAAAATGCCACAGACATGGCTGCCGGTAGCGCCGAGCAGGCTGGCCAGAAATACGGCCGAGAACTTAACGCAAGAATAAAAAGTGGAGCCTTTACATATTTTATTATTGCCATCATTTTATCGCTCGTCACTGATGGATGGAACATAATAGAAGAATTTCTGGACGCGGGGGCAATTTCCACGATTATCAGTATTTTTTTAGACGCAGTAATGTTCGCCCTTCTCTGGGGTGAAGGCACTTGGTTTAAAAGACAAATAATTAAAATGCTAATTTGGCCCTTGATTGCCGCCGTAGTTATAGAATTTATTCCAATCATCAATGCCTTTCCAAGTTATACGGTAGGCGTTCTGCTGATGGAAACTGAAGCTCTTAAAGAATTGAAAAAAAATAAAGGCGCTCTGAAATTATTGACTGAAAACTTAAGAATAACAGGGAAGGGCAAAGCTGAAAGAAACAAAGAAATTCAGCAAAGAATGAGCCAAGACACATTTCAATACACCAGCGCGGTAAATAGGCAACAGCAACTTGGCGCCGGCGAAGGAGAAGAGGGCGGAGCTCCTCCAAAAATAGGCGGAGTTGAAGGAGCGGGAGGCGGAATAGGAGAAGCACCCACGAGCCCGGTGATGGAAGCAGCTTAAATATTTTTCATTTTGTTTTTTAAATTTTAAATTTTCTATGTCCGGCCTAAAACGTATTTTGCTAATCACCCTCCTTTTGCTGCTGGCCGCTGTTATCGGACTTGGCATCTATTTTGTTTTTTTCAAAAAAGTGCCAATCAGCCAAATTATTCCGAGCCTCCGGCCAATCATCACACCAGGCGCTTTGCCTCCATCAGGCGAAGCCGTACCGCCAACCGGAGAGCCAACCCCTCCCACCGCGCCAGCTCTGCCATCCGCCGGAGTCATTCCACAACCTCCGACACCATCCTACGCGCAACCCGCGCCTGTCACTCGACTCACCTCCGAATCCGCCGCTTTTCCATCCCTCAACGAATCTTCCGCTTCTGTGCGCTATCACAATACCGCCGATGGAAAATTCTATCGCATTGGAACAGATGGGATACCGCAGGCGCTCACCGATCAAGTTTTCTACAATGTTTCCAATGTCACCTGGGCAAAAACCCAAGACAAAGCCGTGTTGGAATACCCGGACGGCTCAAAGGTGGTGTATAATTTTAATTTGCAAAAACAAACCACAACTTTACCCAAGCACTGGAGCGAGTTTTCTTTTTCTCCGGAAGGAGGACAAATTGTCGCCAAAAGCATGGGCTTATCTCCGGAAAACCGCTGGCTCATCACCACCAATGACGATGGCACCGGCACCAAAACAATTGAGCCGATGGGCAACAACGCCGATCAAGTTATCGTTGACTGGTCGCCAAACCGCCAAGTGCTGGCTTTTGCTCAAACCGGCGAGGCTCAAAGCGGTTATCGCCGGGAAGTTTTGTTTGTGGGCCAAAATCATGAAAATTTTAAGTCAACTATTGTTGAAGGTTTGGGCTTCCAACCTTCATGGTCTCCCACCGGCAACAAACTAATTTACAGTGTTTACAGCGCGCGCAGTGATTTCAAACCGGAATTATGGATTGTTAATTCCTCCGGAGATCAAATCGGAAGCGGTCGGCAAGCTCTGCAATTAAACACATGGGCCGACAAATGCGCTTTTGCCGATGATGATGTTGTCTATTGCGCTGTTCCGCGCGATATGCCACAGGGCGCTGGTATTTCTCCGGCTGTTGTGAGCAACAGCTATTATGATTTATTTCGCATTGACGCCAGAACCGGCCTCAAGCAAGGTGTTCCTCTGGGCGGAGATTATCGTATAAAAGAAATGGTCTTTGATCAAAAAAACAACAAACTGTTTTTTACAGATTCCGCGCAGAGCGGAGTGTTTGAAGTGAATATTTAACTGTCATTGCGAGGAGCCGGAGGCGACGAAGCAATCCCACCGCAATCGTTCCCCCTGTAAATAAAAATATAACAGTATAACTATGTCAAAAGAAAAAAAATTCATAGGCCTTTTTACTCTGATCGTGGCGATTCTTTTGCTGGTTTTCATATCTCAATTCAATAAATTCCAAAATATTACCACTCATCCCAGCAAAGAACCAATAATAAGCGCGGTATCCTACGACATTCCCATTGACGAAAGCGATGCCGTGTTTGGAAACCCTGGCGCTCCGATTACCATTGTGGAATTCTGCAGTTTGGATTGCCGTGAATGTCGCGCCACGCATTTGCTAATCAGCGATTTTGTTAAACAAAATCCTTCAAACGCAAGATTGATTTGGAAAGACACCGCCATCCCACATTATTTTTTTCAAACCAACAAACTGGCCGGAGCCTCGGTCTATTGCGCGTCTCTGCAGGGCGACGGCGAGCAGTTCAAATTCATTGAAACGGCCATGCGCGAAAAAATGTCTTTTAATGAAACGCAAATAAAAAAAGTAGCGCAAGATGCCGGGCTTAACGCCGATGCTCTATGGCAATGCGCCAACACACCGGACGCCCAATCCAAGGCCGACACTTCCATGCTTTTGGCGCAATCTCTTGGCATTAAATCCTTGCCATCGGTTTTTGTAAACAATAAAAAAATAAATTTGGATGAAGGCGTGGATTTGAAAAAAATGTTGGATAAATTTGTAGAATAATTAATATGCAAAAAAATAAAATGAAAGCTGTCGCCACAAGTTATCTTTTATTTTTTTTATTTTTCCTGCTTCTTCCATCCGGATTTGTCTCCGCGGAAGCAACTTTAAAAATTGGGGACAAATGCCAAAACAATGATCAATGTTTGTCTGAAGACTGCGAAGAAAGCAGCAAAAAGGACGCGTCCGGAAATAATGAATGGTATTGTGACTGTGATGAATTGGGAATTTCAAATTCTGAAGATTGTTTTAATAGATACGACGCGCCGGCTCACGGCGGAGAATGGCGTTGTATAAATGGTTTTGACGCGACATATAAATTAGATTACTGTGTGGCAACAAACAAAGAAGACATTTTTTTTGCCATTCCACCAACTGATGTGGCGTCGCCCCTTAGTAAAGCGATAAATTTTCTTTTAAACCCAACTGCCGCCTCAAAAATTGAAGTAACCAACATCACCGAAGATATTTCCGACAAATTGGCCATCAAAATTCCAGGCCTAGATTTTACGAAGCTTGAATCCGCGGTGGATGAACAAGGATACCTCTACATTCCCTGGCTCGGCCAATATATCGCCGCCATGTATAAATTCGGAGTGGCCATGGCCAGCATTATCGCGGTGATAATGATTATCGTTCAAGGAGTACGGATTATTCTTTCTGGCGGAGGCGAAGGAAAAACAGCAGGCTACAAACGTATTGGACAAATTCTCTTGGGTTTGATGATTCTTTGGGGGTCATACGCAATCATGTACACTATCAATCCGGCGCTGGTGAGTTTTACGGCTTTGAGGGTGAAATATATTGCTACAGAATCTCTCTCCATACCATTTGGAGATACGGGATTAGGTGCTGGAGCAGAAACCGGCAAAGATGTTGATTGCGCCGGGACAACACCTGCCGAACCAAAATCAATTTACGCAACGGGGGATAATAAATATTTTGGAGCATGGGATTGTATAATCAGCGAAAAAAGCAAACGTGCTTTAAACAAAATAGATACTGTCGTAATTCACGAGGGCGCACGTTCTCCCGATCAGACTATCGGAGCATGGATTGGAACAACAAGAAAATTAGGTTATCAAATTTTGGCTCAATATATTATTGATCGGGAAGGAAAAATCTACCAAGTCGCAGGGGAAGAATATATCACGAATCACGCTGAAGCCGCCAACGTTAGAGCTATTGGTATTGATCTAGCAACCCCAGCAGGCTGTTCTTCAAATCCGGCCAGCCCAACTTTTAAAACATGCTCCAATTATACAAACGAACAATACGATGCGCTTAAAACATTAATTCAACAAATTACTCAAAGGACATCGGTAAGATTTGATGATACACACGTCATAGGCCATTGCCAAGTAAAAGGAGCAAGCCACGCCGATCCTCGACGATTTATATGGGAAAAAATAGGTCTTAATACCACAGCTCATTTTACCTCAGCAGATTATCCAAATACCGGTGCGTGTATAAAAACGTTTCCTTCGGCCGAATGACATTTAATAACAGATGACATTATAACTGTTGGAAAAAATTTTCTCCGTATGAAAAATAATAGTTTAATCTTCATTTGTTCCAACTGCGATGCTCAATTCACAAAATGGACGGGCAGGTGTTTAGAATGCGGGAAATGGGGCACGATTGAAAAATCCACCGCCGGAAGCGACAGAGAAAAAAATCAAAAATCAGAAG
Source organism: Patescibacteria group bacterium (assembly GCA_018812905.1). Classification (GTDB taxonomy): domain Bacteria; phylum Patescibacteriota; class Patescibacteriia; order Magasanikbacterales; family GWA2-37-8; genus JAHJCN01. The sequence continues at coordinate 18,685 of JAHJCN010000034.1, read as the reverse complement.
AAAATGAATACCCCGCGGTAAAAACAAATACACTCAAGGAAATAGAAGGAAAAAATGTCGCGAGGATAAAAACTGGAATTGAAGAATTGGACAGAGTTTTGGGAGGGGGCCTTGTTCCGGGCTCTCTTGTTCTTTTAGGCGGTGAACCGGGCATCGGCAAATCCACGCTGGCCGCCCAAATCGCATCCATCATTCCAAATACCATATATATTTCCGGAGAAGAATCCGTGGAGCAAATAAAATTGCGGGCGGAGAGATTAAAAATAAAATCGGATACGTTGCGGATTGGAAATGCGACTGGGGTGGAGAGTATTATCGCGACGATTCGCGCTTGTCATTGCGAGGAGCGTAGCGACGAAGCAATCTCTTCGCCTACAATACCAAACAGTGGGATTGCTTCGTCGCCTTCGCAGGCTCCTCGCAATGACAATAGAATAGCCGTCATCGACTCCATTCAAACCATCCACTCCGACGAAGTTGAAGGAGAAGCCGGTGGTGTGAGCCAAGTGCGCGTCTGCACCGTGAAGCTGATGGAAACAGCCAAATCTTCAGGCACGATTATCATTCTCATTGGCCAAGTGACCAAAGAAGGCAATGTGGCCGGCCCAAAAACTTTGGAGCATTTGGTTGATACCGTGCTCTATCTGGAAGGCGATCGCTTCCACCAATTTCGCGTCCTTCGCGCGGCCAAAAACCGTTTTGGCTCCACCGATGAAGTTGGAATTTTTTCCATGGATGAAAACGGACTCGTTGAAGTAAAAAATCCATCCGCCGCGATGCTCGCCGGCCGTCCGGAAAACGTGCCGGGTTCGGCCGTAACATGTTTAATGGAAGGCACTCGCCCGCTCCTCATGGAAATCCAAGCCTTGGTGACAAAAACCGCCTTTGGTTTTCCCCAGCGCAAAGTTTCCGGTTTTGACACCAACCGTTTGCAAATGTTATCAGCTGTTTTGAGCAAACGCGCCGGCTTACCATTGGATACTTACGATATTTTTCTTAATGTAATCGGCGGACTCACAGCCGAAGAACCGGCCGCGGACTTGGCTGTGGTCTTGGCCATTGCATCGGCCACAAAAAACAAAGAGATTCCAAAAAATCTTGCCGCTTTTGGCGAGGTGGGTTTGAGCGGAGAAGTTCGCGCGGTGCCACAAATAAAAAAACGATTGGAAGAAATTAAAAAAATGGGATTTGATTTCGCAGTTGTCCCCCACCATCCGGATTTGCCTAAAATCCCCGGTTTAAAAATCGCTTCAATAAAAAACGTGCAAGAGGTTGTGGAAAAAATTATTAAGTAGGCCTGTCATTGCGAGGAAGAGTTAAATAAGCTTGTCATTGCGAGGAGCGGAGCGACGAAACAATCCCATTGACGAAGAGATTGCTTCGTCACCTTCGCGGGCTCCTCGCAATGACAATAACGACATCCTCCCCGCACTTCAAAAATATCAATACCAAAAAAGGACGCCTGCCGCAGCGCCCCCCCCTTGTTCTCTATCCTGTTTTCTCTACCACTTCTTCTTTTTCTTTTTTTCTTTTGTCGCCGAACCGAACAATTCTCTAACCGCATGGCCATATACCCCCGGCGGATACAGCAAATCCACGAATGAGTGCATGGTTTTCGTATCAAAAAGCCTATTAAGCTTATATGTATCATCATCAAGTTTTTTCTCCGCGTGATAATATGAAGCATGTTTGACGTTGCCCTGTTCATCCACGCTCGGCAAATATACTTGCACCTCTTCGTAATGCGTCCGGCTTTGCTCGTCGCCAAATTTTACATAAAACTTACACATCCTGATCTTGCTTCCTCCACCCGCGCCTTTGCTCGCAAATTTTTGACCCACCCGCGGGGTCGGATCATAATATACAATTTCCACATCTTCTCCTTGAGATAAAATATCTTCCATCACATCTTTTACCGCCCTTATTTCATTAAACGCTCCTACCGATTTTCCGCCCTTTCCTTTTATTCTATCCATGTGCTCAATTGGCTGACTGTCCCTTGTATACAATCTGGCATCCGCTTCGTCATCCTTGCCGCTATGCAAAACGATCGAACGCCTATACAAATCTTTAATTTCGCTATCATTATCAATTCCACGCACAATCTTCTTTCGCAAAAAAGAATTAAGCTCTTTCATCGGCGCGGTCTCCATCGTGCAATAATATTTATTTGAAATTATTCTCACAGCCGGACTTCCCTCTCCTTCATCAGAAATTTTTTCCGCAACATCTTTCAAAACATGGTTTTCATATTTTTTTTCGGTTGCAAGATACTTTAACGGCGCTTCGTAAACTTTTCCCCAAATCCTTTTCTGAGCCAACTCACCGGACCGATAATCCTTCATCCCTTCATAATATTTTATCGCATCTTTAAAAACATACAAAAGAGCCAGCTTGCGTCTGGCTTCATAAACAACAGTACGGAGATATTTATGTTTTTCTTCTTCGTTTTTAAAACCAACCTGTTCCAATTTCTTTTTCCATGTGGCATCCTTCCCGGACGGAAAGGCTTTTTCCAACAAGCTAAAAACGTCTCCCCCCTTCACTTCCTCCAGTTGATCGTCAAAAGTGAATTTAATCCCCTCCTCCTTACTTTTTTCTCTCTCGTGCTTGGTAGCATCTTGATGCATCTCAAAAAGAAAGGAGTCAGTGGCGTCTAGCGTCTCGCCAACAAGCTCATTGTCCAAACCAAATTCGTACAAAAAACTTTTAACTATCTTGTCTTGCTCCTCCGCCTTATCTTTTGCTTTGCCTAAATTGAGAAATTTTTGTTCTAGAGTTTCGCCTCCGCTTGAAATTGCTTCAGAAAATCGCGTGAGTCCACCCACAAACCCTTTCATCTTCTCGTTTTCAGCCATTATCTGCAAATAATGTTCGCTATAATATTTGGCCTCCAAAAGCGCGTAAATGGACCGAATGGTTGCTTCAATATTTGAACCCAATTTGTTCGCGCTTTCTATCTCCTCCTCAAAATTACTTAAATCAACCGCGCGGCAAAGAAGGTTTTGCTTTAAACTCGCGTCTTTTTTATTACTGGGAACAATTTCTTTTGCTTCACCAAAAAACTCCCAAAACCTTCTAATAAAATCTTCATTTTCTTGTTGATCATACCCGGCAATGCTAAATTGTTCAAGCCAATATTCAGCTCCCTCATGCACCAACAAATCATTTTGCACCATTAACCCAAGCAGATGTTTAAAAATACTCTTTTTTTTATCAATTTCTTTGTCTCTCATTTTTTTAATAAATTTATCCAAAACAATTTGCACTTCTTTGGGATCTTTTTTTTCTTCTGAATCTTTCACATTCAAATGCCCGAGCAAATGTAGCGCGTGATCAACGCTTTCCTTGTTGATTTGGCCTTTTTCAAAAAGCTTAGCCAATTCATCCACATCAAGATCGTGGAAACCCGCGATTTTATCTTCCTTTGGGTCAAGCGGATAAGCCACATCCGAAGGCAAGATTTTTCCGATAAAAAGCGTTTCGTCCACGGTTAATTCTTGATTTGATTTTTTATGATGAAAACTATAACGAATGTTTCCCAATCCTTCAACATCTGCCGCGCGCAGATGGGTTTCTTCCAGAGCTTCTCTAATGGCCGCCGCCTCGGCTGTCTCATCCGGCTTTATTTTTCCACCTGCCGGCATTAGTTGACGCGGGTTTTCACTACCCTCATCTTTTTCAATCCATTTTGCCGTGATAAATTTAATATCTGCGGGATTTTTTCCCGCCAAAATTTCTTTGATGATTTTATCGGCGGACTTTGATCGAGTCAAAAAGATTCTTGACACGCGTCTGACCGCTTCTTTTTCTCTGGCTGGTTCAGCATCAACTCCATGCACCAATACCTCCGACATCTTTGTTTCGCTCATAAAAAATATTTATTCCAAATGCACATTCCCTTCCCACTCCTTGATTTTGCGCAAAATGGAAGGAAAATTATTTAAATCTGCTACGATGGTTTTGGCAGTTTCTCGCGCCTTCTTAATTATATCCGTATCCGTTAATTTTGCCAAACGCAAATTCATCAGTCCACTCTGCAAAGTGCCATAAACTTGCCCGGGACCGCGCATGGACAAGTCTTTTTCCGCCAGTTTAAAGCCGTCCAGTGTCTTTTCAAAAAACTTCAAACGCTCCTCGGCCTTTTTTGATAAAGAGTCGCTGAAGAGCAAACAATAGGACTGGTTACTCGAACGGCCTACTCGGCCGCGAAATTGATGTAATTGAGCTAAGCCGAATTTCTCCGCCCCTTCTATCATCATTACGCTGGCATTGGGAATGTCCACTCCAACTTCTACGACTGAAGTCGAAACAAGGATGTCTGTTACGTGATTTTTTCCGCCTTTAGTGGAAAAATTATCCATGATTTTCTCCTTTTCCGTCGGTTTTAATTTTCCATGCAAAAACCCTACGCGCAAATCGGGGAATATCGTCTTGGAAAGTTTTTCATATTCCGAAAGTACGGCTTTCTTTTCGTCCGACACGGTGGACGCGTAACGTGTAACGTGCAACGTGCAACCTGTATCGTCTTGACCGTTATCGCACTGCGCGTTGCACGTTGCGGAATTCGAGATGAGAGGACAGATCACAAACGCCTGTCTCCCCTGTTTTATTTGCGCGCGAATGAAATCATAGGCCTTTTGCCTGTTATGAGACTCAACTAGACGCGTAATAATAGGCTTTCTTCCGGGCGGCATTTCGTTTATTGTGGAAACCTCCAAATCGCCGTAAATCATAAGAGCCAAAGAACGCGGAATCGGCGTGGCGGTCATACTCAAAAAATGCGCGCCTTTCCCTTTGTTCTTTATCATTTTTCGTTGTTCCACGCCAAACCTGTGCTGTTCATCCACCACCACCAAACCCAAATTCTTCATCTCAACCTTTTCGGATAATAGCGCGTGAGTGCCCACAACAATTTGCACCTGCCCATCCTTAATTTCTTTTATCAGACTCTTCTTCCGTTTATTAACTGAATCATTGGAAATTGATTGCAAATTAGAAATTGAAAATTGAAAATTAAGCGCTTGCGAGCGAGTCAACAGCCCCACTTTAACATCTGAACCTTCATACAATTTACACAATGAGTCGTAATGTTGCTTCGCCAAAATCTCCGTCGGCGCCATAAGCACCGCCTGATAACCGTTCAAAACCGCGTCAAGCATGGAAATTGCCGCCACCACTGTTTTTCCCGACCCAACATCGCCGGATAACAATCGATTCATGGGTACGGTTTTTTTAATGTCGCGCAAGATGTCCCAAGTTGCCACCTTTTGCGTTTTGGTCAATGTGAATGGCAATTTTTTTACAAACTCTTGAATTTCTTTTTCTTTGAAAGACAGCGCCGGCGCCACAACAGCCATCTTCTCCCTTCGCGTCAATTCGGCCTTAAGCTGAAGCAAAAACAGCTCTCCAAACTTAAGCCGTTCCGTACTTTTTTTAAGATCAATCTCATCAACCGGAAAATGGATGCCTTTCAGCGAGGCGGGAAGAGGCACAAGATCGTTTTTCTCCAAAAATTCTTCGGGCAGCCATTCGGTGATTTTTTCAGCAAGCGGCAAAACCTGACTCACCAAAAATCTAATTTGTTTTTGAGACAAACCTTCTGTGGCCGGATAAATAGGAACAAGTCTGGCGGTGTGAGTGGTTTCGTCCCTGTTGGACTTCTCATAGGCCGGACTAGCAAACTGCGGACCAAGCATGTCGCTTTTAACTTTTCCGGACAAATATATTTCATCCCCTGGCTTGAGAACTTTTGCGATATATGGCTGATTGAACCAAACCACGCGCACACTGCCGGAAGAATCCGAAACCAAAGCCTCAGTGATCATTTTTCCTTTTTTCCAAGAACGCTTGTTGCCCAAAACTTCTATTTTACCTTTTATTGTCACGTTTTCCCCGTCCATCAATTCGGCTATGAACGCCACCCGGCTAAAATCTTCATAGCGAAAAGGAAAAAAATACAATAAATCTAGAGCAGTACGTATTCCCAACCGCTCAAGGCGTCTAGCCGTGGCTTTTCCAACCTTGTTTAATTGATCAATCGGGGTGTTTGCTTTCATATGCAAGCATTATAGCATAAATGGAGGTTTTGTTGGCAAGAATCTTGAATCTTGCCATTCGCGTGCCACTACAATGTTTTTATTCACAGAAAACTTGAAAATTGCCGGTACTGTATGATATTTTATATTCATACAACAATTTAATATTAATATGGCAATATGAGCGAAGTGCAAATAGAAACAAGGGGCGTTGTGCCATCCGAATATCATCCGGGTTCTACGACAGGAGAATATGTCGATGTTGATGATCTTTTTGCTGACATTACCGAAGACGAAGAAGGTCGCGAAGAAAAAAGAACGCAAACCAGTGTACCGCCAGATATATCTATTGAAAATATCGTAGCATACGAAAAATTTTTAGAAGGAGAATTCGGCGGACAAAATAAACCGGAAGCAAGACAGCCAAAATTTCATCTTGCCATTCCGATTGAAACGGACGGCGACCACGGATACGATATTGAACCAGATGAAACGGCAAATTTACTTATAAAAAAACTAAATTTTCTATCGTTAGGTTTTTTCCTCAAGGATGATCCGAATACCACCGGCGTCACTACCAAAAATTTTATCCACGTACCTGGTGATGGACAAAACATCGAACTGGCGAAAAAAATAACGGAACGATTGAACGATCCTGAATTTGAACAAAAAATTGAAGAGTTGTGGCTCGCTCGGCAAGGTTTTAAAATTGACCCGCTAAAAAAAGAAATCGAAGATAAGAAAAATAAAATTTTTAAAACGCTTGCGAAAATAAAAGGAGAACACGGAACAACAGGTAGAAAACTTAGGCAAACAAAACAAGCGCGCTTGCTGGAAACCCCAGAACGATATTTGAACGACATTAACGAATCGCTAAAAGGAAGAATTTTTCTGGCAAAAGAAGCAATAGCGTTAGGCCAAAGCTTGGGAATAAAAAACAATACGCCGATTTGGTCGGATTCCGATATGCTAAAAAGCATTATTCAAGATACAAATTGGATATAACTTTTATAAAAAATAAAAATAGATACCAAGGTGGTATCTATTTTTTTGTGCACCCGTTAGGAATCGAACCTAAATTTCCGGCTTCGCAGGCCAGTGTCCTATCCGTTGAACGACGGGTGCGCGCTGAGTATTTTTAACTCATTTTTGTACGTATAAAGTACAAAAAAACCATTGATTTCATAGCTTTGTACTTTTCGTATTTCGACATATTAGCACAAAACCGAAAAAAAATCAATGGATCTTGAATGTCCGAGCCAATCGGTCGGAAAACGGCTCTTCTTCCTGCTCCAAATCTTCAGGTAAATATTTCAACAAAAGATCACGGATCGGCCGAGGGTCATAATCCATAAGTGGAACCTGTAATCTGTGTCTAAAAACATTGGTGAAGGTAAAATATAAATTTTTCACATCCGGCGGGTTGTAAATCAGCCAAAAATTCCTAAGCTCGCTGAATTTATAATATCTGCTCCCAATGATGATGCCGGTGTTTGTGATGGCAAATGGAATATCCATGGGCTCGGTCATGTCGCCCATAAACAGAATTATGACGAACAAAATAATCAACAGGGCAAAAAGATAGTTGGCGGTTAAAACCGCGAAAACCAAAAGAGCAACACCGATTATACCCATAAAAACATACCAACGCCTATCGCGATTATACTTTTCAAATTCCTTAATTGTCCACTGATAAATTACCTTGCCAAAATTTGCATTTTCTTTGGCTAAATCTTTAGGCATATTTTATAGATAATGGCCTCCGCTCGCCTGGGCGAGCGGACCAGCCTCTGACTGGAACAGTTCACAGCCAACAGCACAACTAGTATATATAATACCACATTTGCGAAATCACCGCAAACAAAAAGAAGCCCAAAAGGCTTCCTGTGGACTCAAGAGGTCTCGAACCTCTGACCTTACGGATGTGAACCGTACGCTCTAACCAACTGAGCTATGAGTCCGTTAAAACTATGAAAAAGTATAGCATGGCAAAATAAAAAAATCAAGGTTGAAAAGAATGGGGTTCTGTGGTATAATGCCTTAAAATATGGAAGAAAGCCAACCTATAATGTCGGAACCAGTGAATTTGCTGGAGCCTAAGCCAATTTATGAAAACCCTAAGCCGCCTAGAAAAAGGGGGCGTTTTTTACTAATCCTGCTGATTTTGGTTGTTGCTCTGCTGTTTACCTCCAATTGCGTCTATCGCAAATACTCTCTTGGGCAACTACCCGGGGACTCCGTAGCCTACGATCCGGTGACCCTAAAACCTAAAAAGATCGGTTTTTTGCAAATTGTAAAAAATTTCATTTTTCACAACAACAATTTCTTGGAAGGACAAAGCCAAGACAGGGTGAACATCCTGCTTTTGGGCATGGGCGGTCCCGGACATGACGGGCCCTACCTCACCGACACCAATATTATCGTAAGCATTAGACCAAGCGCCAACGAAGTGGCCATGACCTCCATACCGCGCGATTTGGGTGTTACCGTGGAAAACCAAGGATTACGCAAAATTAATTTTGTGAATTCGTGGGGAGAAGGCAAAGAATCTGGCCAGGGAGGAGAATACGCGCGTCATTTTTTTTCCAAGACATTTAGTATGGAAATCCCCTATTATATTCGCGTGGATTTCGCGGCTTTTCAAGAGATCATTGATGCAGTGGGAGGCGTCTACGTGGACGTACCGCGTGCTTTCTCCGACTCGCAATTTCCAGGCCCCAATGAATCTTTCGCGCCAGTGAGTTTTGAAGCCGGTCCGCAAACCATGTTTGGCGAAAAAGCTTTGCAATACGCGCGCTCACGCCACGGCAACAACGGCGAAGGTTCCGATTTCGCGCGCTCCAAACGCCAACAATTGATTTTAATGGCTTTAAAAGAAAGACTACTTTCCATTGGAACATATGCCAATCCTCTGAAAATACAAAAAATTTGGGACTCGCTTTCCAACCACGTATCAACCAATTTGGATTTTGGGCAATTAATGTATTTGGCTAGTGTGACTCGTGAAATGAACGGAGACGTCAAAACATTAGTATTGGATAATGGCATAGATGGATATTTGGTAAATTATAACGCACCAACAGCCGGCTTCACTCTTGCGCCTCGAACTGACAATTTCGATGAAATCAATTCCGCCATTCAAAATGTATTTGTGGATGATTGGACTCCCAGTTCCACACCGCCACGCTTGGTTAACACCACCAACGCCTCTCCGGCAATTCAAAACCCCGCACCCCCACTATTCCCTTCGGCAAAAATCGAAATTCAAAATGGCACTTGGCAAGTGGGTCTGGCTTCAAAAATGGAAAAAAAGCTTGAGGAAAATGGATTTGCCATAAACGCCATTGGCAACGCTATCAAACGCCCCGTCACAACCTCCAGTATCTATCTGATAAATCAAAATGTTGATACTGAAATTGTAAATAATTTAAAAAAAATTTTAAAAACAAATGTTCTGACAGAATTACCAACGTGGCTCACTATTAATTACGACAATCCCACTACACAAGAAAATGAAACCGGATTAAAATACAAACAAGAAACGGACGTGCTGGTTGTTTTGGGAAACGATATCGGTGAATAAAAATTTTACATTTTGAATTTTACATTTTCTATTTTCTATGTCTACTCCCGCTAAAATTATTGATCTGAATTTGCCCACCGTTGCATTGGTTGGCCGCGTTAATGTTGGCAAATCCACGCTTTTCAATCGCCTCACGGAAAGCAATAAGGCCATAGTCTCCCCTGTTGCCGGCACCACGCGCACGCGCAACATAGGCCTTATTTTATGGCGTGGCAAAAAAGTTCGCTTAGTTGACACTGGCGGCCTAACTTTTGACGAAAAAGTGCCTCTGGAAGAAAATATTATTGAGCAAACAGAAATTGCGTTGAAAGAAGCGGATTTAGTACTTTTTGTTACAGACGTCACCGAAGGAATTTATCCTCAAGAGAAAGAATTGGCAAAAAGACTTAAATTAAAACACAAAGACAAGCCATTAATTTTTGTGGCAAACAAGGCGGACGGCGCGGATTTACGCATGCGCGTGCACGACCGAGATTGGCTCAAGCTCGGGTTTGGCGAACCCACCCCGGTGTCCGCCCAAAACGGTTCCGGCACTGGCGATCTCTTGGATACAATTTTTACTCATCTTAATAAAATGAAAATCCGGCCGAAAAAAGTCCGGGAATTTAATCCGATCAGAGTGGCGCTCGTGGGAAAACCAAATGTTGGAAAATCCACGCTATTCAACAAGCTAATCGGCGAAGAAAGAGTGATAGTTAGCGACATGCCACACACCACCCGCGAACCACACGACACTTTGGTGGAGGTGGAAGGTCTACCCATGTTGTTTGTGGACACCGCCGGCATACGCAAAAAGACTAAAGTTTCGGGCGAACTTGAAAAATACGGTATTGGCAAGAGTATTCAAATGATAAACCGTTCGGATGTTGTTTTGCTGATTCTGGACGCTTCGGAACCTGTCACGGACCAAGATCAACAGCTGGCCGGACTATTACGTGAGCACACCAGAAGCGTGATTATTGTAATAAATAAATGGGATAAGGCGGAAGATAATGACGATTCTTTTCGCAATGAAGTGAAAAAATCAATCTACGGATATTTCCCCCATCTGGATTTTGCGCCCATTGCTTTTGTTAGCGCCAAATCATCCTATCGCATTCACCAAATATTTCCGCTAATCATTCGCGCCTGGAACGAAAGGCGTACCGTTCTGTCCGATGCAACTCTTCATGAATTTATTAAAAACGCCACACGCAAGCACTTGCCTTCGCGCGGAAAAGGCGTTCGCCATCCGGAGATTTTGGGTCTGACGCAAATTAGAACCGATCCGCCTCTGTTTGACATGAAAATAAAAAACAAGACTTCGGTGAACATTTCCTATGTTCACTACATTGAAAATCGCTTGCGCGAACAGTTCAGTTTTTTTGCCACGCCGATTATCATCAAACTCTCTAAAATGAAAAAAAGAATATGAAATTAATAGTTGGCCTGGGCAATCCGGGCAAGGAATATCAAAACACTCGCCACAATGTTGGCTTCCTCCTCGCGGAAAAATTGGTTTCCAATTTACAATTTTCAAATTTTAAATTAGAAAAAAAGTTTAACGCTAAAATTAGCGCCGGGCTGCATAACGGTAGCAAAATCGTCATAGCCAAACCTCAAACCTTCATGAACGAATCGGGCTTGGCCGTGCGGGCAATATCCGACTTCTTCAAGCTCGCGCCAAGCGACATTATTGTTGTTCACGACGACAAAGATATCGCTCTTGGAGAATACAAAATCCAAACCGATAGAGGTTCCGCCGGACACAACGGCGTAAAATCAATCATTGAACATTTGGGAACGCAAAATTTTACGCGCGTACGCATTGGAGTGGCGCCCGAGACGCGCGAAATTGACGATACGGCGGATTTTGTGTTGGGAAAGTTGGGAAAAGAAGAAAAGAAAGTTCTGGACGAAGTTCTGGACAAAGCAATTAATGACCTTGTGGGTTTAGAATAAAATTTATTGCTCTAATTTGGCGAGGGATATGTATTTTTTGAAGCGCCAATCATAACCCCGCCACGCGGGGCGACCAAAGGGAGTCTTGGCGCGAAAAAAACATATATTCCTCGCCAAATACCACTCTTCGCAAATAAATATTTGCTGCCATGAACTATCACGCGGCCCTAGCCCACTTCCCCAAAATCACCTACAACCGCTATAAAAAATTGGTCGGCCATTTTTCAAATTTACAAAACTTATGGCAAGCGGAACTTGAAGAAATCTGCCGTGCCGGTATGGAAGAAAATATTGCCTACGAATTTTTACTGTGGCGAGAAAAAACTTCAGTGGAAAAAATAATGGAGAGGCTGGAAAAAGAGCAAATCAAAACCACTTCTTTAGGCGAAAGTGATTATCCAAAATTACTGGCTGAGATTGCCGACCCGCCTCATACTTTGTTTTATAGAGGCAAACTTCCGGAGGACGGCAAGCCGTCTCTTGGCGTGGTGGGTACCAGAAAATCTTCAAATTACGGCAAGCAAATGTGCGAAGTGCTGGTTGGGCCTTTAGCAACCCATGGTCTCGTTATTATCAGCGGACTCGCTCTGGGCATTGATGGCATCGCGCACAAAACCGCATTGGACGCGAAAGGCATCACAATCGCCGTGCTCGGTTGCGGGGTTAACAAACAAAGTGTTTATCCGGCCGCCCACAAATTGCTGGCCGAACAAATCATCGCCAATGATGGCGCCGTGCTTTCCGAATACCCGCCGGACTTTTTACCAACCCAATACTCATTCCCCGCCAGAAATAGAATCATCGCCGGTTTATCACATGGCACCATCGTAATTGAAGCCCCGCTTCAATCGGGCGCGCTCATCACCGCGCGTCTCGCTCTAGATTACAATCGCGACGTAATGGCAGTACCACATAATGCCACCAATTTGGGTGGCGAAGGATGTAATAAACTCATTAAAATGGGAGCAAAGCTAGTCGCCAAACCCGAAGACGCTCTTGAGGCGATTAATTTACAAAATTTTCTAAAAACATCGCCAGTCCAACCCAATTTATTGCCCGCCAATTCCACTGAAGAAAAAATACAAAATTGCCTGTCTCGCGAGCCAAAACACATTGATTTGATAACCAAAGAAAGCAACCTGGACAGCCCCACCGTGACCAGCGCCCTAACGATGATGGAAATTAAGGGTCTCGTGCGTAATGCCGGGGGAATGGCGTACACGACCTGCGTGTAACGCGTAACGCACAACGCTTTGCCTGTAGTGAACGATGCGAAGGACAACGATAACGGACAGGTTACACGTTACACGCTACGCGTTACACGCCACCGTTTGACACAAAACCCAAAATATCCTATTATAATTTATACTCCAGCTAATAGCGGTTCATATATGTCCACCCTCGTAATCGTCGAGTCACCCACAAAAGCCAAAACCATCACTAAATTTCTGGGCCGGAACTACATTGTCCGGTCTTCTTTTGGTCATTTGCGCGATTTGCCCAAAACCAAAATGGGTGTTGACATTGAACATAATTTTGAACCACAATACGTGGTGAACCGCGACAAATCCAAAGTGGTGAAAGAATTGAAAGACTTTAAATCAAAAGCAGATGAAGTGTTGTTCGCAACTGACGAAGACCGAGAGGGAGAGGCCATTTCTTGGCACCTCGCCCATATCTTGGGAATAAAACCGGAAAAAGCCAAACGTATTGTTTTTCACGAAATCACCAAAAGCGCGATAATGCACGCCTTGAAAAATCCCAGACCATTGGATTTGAAATTGGTGGATGCTCAACAAGCTCGTCGTGTGGTGGACCGCCTGGTGGGATATGAACTCTCCCCTTTTCTTTGGCGCAAGGTAGCCAAAGGACTTTCGGCCGGCCGCGTACAATCAGTGGCCGTGCGCTTTGTCGTGGAGCGCGAAAGAGAAATTAAAGATTTTAAAACCGAAGAATATTGGACCATCGAAGGTATTTTTGATATTGAAAAAAGCGATGAAAAAATTTCAGCCAAACTTGTGGGCATTGGTGATAAAAAATTAGAGAAGCTGGATTTAAAAAACAAAGATGAGGTGGATAAAATATTGAACGATTTAAATGGCGTAAAATATACTGTAAAAAATTTAGAGGAAAAAAAGTCAAAACGCACTGCACCGGCGGCATTCACCACTTCCACTCTTCAGCAGGAAGCCAATCATCGTCTGGGATTTTCTGCCAAACAAACCATGCGTTTGGCGCAACAGCTCTACGAAGGCATAGAGCTTGGCTCGGAAGGCCAAATTGGTCTCATCACATATATGCGTACCGATTCGGTGAACTTGTCGGAAAAATTTTTAAACGATTCCAAGGAAACGATTTCGAAAGAATATGGAGAAAAATACTCACTTGAAAAGCCTCGTCTATACCAAAATAAAAGTAAAAACGCGCAAGAGGCACACGAAGCCGTTCGCCCCACCGAAGCCATGCGCACTCCGAATTCGGTTGAGCCATTCCTGGACAAAAACCAATTCAGACTGTACGACCTTATCTGGCGCCGCGCCGTAGCCACACAAATGGCTCCGGCCGAATTGAACTCGCTCGGCATTGACATCGTCAGTTCCAATGACTATGACTTCCGCGCCACCGGCCAAACAATAATTTTTGACGGTTATTTAAAACTATACCCAGACAAAACCAAAGAAAATATTTTACCCAAGGTGGCGGTGGATGAATCTCTGAAATGTGGAGAATTAAAACCCGAACAACATTTTACAGAACCTCCTTCTCGCTATTCCGATGCCACTTTGGTGAAAGCTTTAGAAGAATTTGGCATAGGTCGTCCATCAACATTTGCCCCAACTATTGCCACAATCGAAGACCGAGGCTACGTGGAACGCGACGAAAAAAAGCGTTTAATGCCAAAAGAAATCGCCTATGTTGTAAATGACCTACTCGTTGCCCATTTTCCCAATATTGTGGATTTTAAATTCACAGCGCAAATGGAAGAAGATCTTGATGATATTTCTGTCGGGAAAAAAGAATGGCAGCCTGTAATCGCGGCTTTCTATCATCCTTTCAAAGAAAATCTAAACAAAAAAGATAAGGAGTTAAAAAAAACGGAAGAAAAAACCGACGAAGTCTGTGAAAAATGCGGCAAGCCGATGGTCATCAAGCGCGGACGCTTTGGAAAATTTTTGGCGTGCACCGGTTTTCCGGAATGCAAAAATACCAAATCATTAACCGGCGAAGGCGACACCGCCCATGCCGCGCCAGAACCCACCAACGAAGTTTGCGAAAAATGCGGAAAACCAATGATGCGCAAAGTAAGCCGTTTCGGCCCATTCCTTAGCTGCTCCGATTATCCCAATTGCAAAAACATAAAAAACATTGAAAAAAAGACAAATGTAAAATGCCCGAAATGCGGTCAAGGCGAAATCATTGAGCGCCGCAGTAAGCGCGGGAAGATCTTCTTTTCCTGCAATCGCTATCCGGATTGCGATTTCGCTCTCTGGGATAGGCCAACCGGCGAGGCCTGCCCGGAATGCAAACAATTATTGGTGTATGCCGCAAAGGGCACAGTCAAATGTTCTAATAAAGAATGTTCGTATAAACACTCCGCTTAACAGCGGAGTTTTTTATTGCTTTTTCTCGAATTAAAAGATATAATTATTTTGTTGTCTGCAATTAGCACATTTCTCGTTTCACTCGGAATGACATCTGAATATGGCTTACAAAATATTGTTGCCCCCCAAAATTCAATTGAGCGATCTGCTCAAAGAGCTTAAAACATACTGCATTCCGGCCGATCTGGATATGGTCCGGCTGGCTTATGATTTCGCCGCTCGCGCCCATGAAGGGCAAGTGCGCAAAAGCGGTGAACCGTACATCACTCACCCGCTAAGCGTTGCCTATATTTTAGCCCTTATGAAGATTGAAGTTAATATTGTGATAGCTTCTCTGCTCCATGACGTACCGGAAGATACGCAGATAACCTTAGAAGAGGTAGAAAAAAACTTTGGCAAAGATATAGCTTCAATGGTAAAAGGCATTACCAAACTTGGAACTCTCAAATATCGCGGAGTGGAAAGATATATTGAAAATTTGCGTAAAATGTTCGTGGCCATGGCGGAAGATGTGCGCGTTATGATAATCAAATTTGCCGATCGCACACATAATCTGATGACGTTGAGCGCGCAACCCACCAATAAAAAATACCGCATCGCGCTGGAAAGCTTGGAGATTTACGCTCCCATCGCCAACCGCTTAGGCATGGGAGAATTCAAGGGACTTTTGGAAGATTTGTCATTTCCCCACATCTACCCAAAAGAATACGAACGGGTTAAGGCCATCCATGATAAGGTGGTTTCGAGCGAAGAGGCGTATCTGGAAAAAATAATGGAAATCATGCGCAAAGAATTGGATACTTCAAAAATTAACTATTTTGAAGTTCACGGAAGAGAAAAACAACTCTATCGCCTATTCCAAAAACTTACAAAAAAAGGCTGGGACTCGGAAACCATCCACGATATCGTAGCTATCAGAGTAATTGTGGGGGATATTGGCGACTGCTATGCCACCTTGGGCATCATTCACCGTTTGTGGAAACCCCTCAAGGGCCGCATCAAAGACTATATCGCCCAACCCAAGCCCAACGGCTACCAATCTTTGCACACCACGGTTTTCTGCGACGATGGCAAAGTCGTCGAGTTTCAAATTAGAACTAAGGAAATTCACGATGAGGCCGAGTACGGCATTGCCGCTCATTGGCATTATGATGAAAATGGCGCCCGCCTGCCAAACAAAGAAGTAAATTGGGCCAAAGAATTGGCGCATCTTCAAAAAGACATTTTGAAAAACCTGTCCGATTTGGACGAGATGAAAGTGGATTTTTTCCATAATCGCATTTTCGTCTTCACTCCTCAAGGCGATGTTATTGATTTGCCAGAAGATGCCACACCCATTGATTTCGCATACCACATTCATACCGAAGTTGGAGATAAGTGCAATGGAGCAAAAATTAACGATCAGCTCGTAAGTTTGGATACGGCGCTCAAAAGCGGTGATGTAGTGGAAATTATTACGGACAAAAATCGCAAAGGACCAAGCCCCGATTGGATGAAACTCGCCAAAACTCATATGGCTAAAGTTCATATAAAGAACACTTTGAATTCCAACAAAAAAAGCTGGTTGGCGGCAATTTTGCCTAAGAAGATAAAGAGCGAAAAATCAAATCCGGACAAATAATCTCCCGCATAGGCGGGAGATTTTTATGGATACAAAATTTATTCAGACATCCTTTTTATCAAACGACCCAGTTCTTCTTTGGAATAATATTGTATAGAAACCGTGCCCTTATCTCCTTTTTGGGTGATATTCACCTTGGTACCCAGCGCGGCCCGTAATTTATCTTCAAGATACGTCAAATTGGCGTCACGACGCGAATGACTTTTGTCTTTTTTGTTTTTACTTACCTCTCTTTCCAGTTCTCGCACTGTAATTCGCTGTCCAAGCATGGACGAAAGCATGGCCAGCTGCTTTTCGGCCGTTTCCAAACTAAGCAAAGATCTGGCTTGGCTTACATTTATTTTCTTTCCCACCACGGCAGCCTGCACTTCTTCCGGTAAGTCCAATAGGCGCACTGCATTGCCAACCGCCGGCCTGCTTTTCCCCACCTTTGTTCCAACTTCATCTTGTGTCAAATCGAACTCTTCCATTAAACGCTTATAAGCAAAGGCCTCTTCGATTGGGTTTAAATCTTCTCTTTGGATATTCTCAATCAAAGCTACTTCCAATTTTTGCTGATCGGCCATTTTTTTGACCATAACTGGCGCGGTTGTCAAACCGGCCATCTTGGCCGCGCGCAATCGCCTTTCGCCGGCGATAAGCTCATAGCCACCATCGGTTTTTTCCGAAACCAAAAGCGGCTGAAGAAGACCGTGGCTCTTAATCGATTCGGCCAATTCCTGCAAACCTTCAATATCAAAACTTTTACGCGCCTGGTTGGGGTCGGCGCCAATTTCTGAAAGCGGTATATGCCAAATCTTATCTGCAGAGCCAGGCAAACCGGATACCCCGGATGATCGTTTTGTTGTTGGGGTGATAAGAGCACCCAATCCTCGGCCTAATGACATAGTGAGAAAAATCAAAATGCAAAAATCAAAATGCAAAATTATTGAAAAATTATCTCGTCCGCCCAAGGCGGATTCAATAATTTTGATTTTTAATATTTACATTTTACGTTTGTTACTCAAAACAACCCAGCACTTCCTTCACCAATCTTTCGTATGCCCTTGCCCCCTTACCATGCGGCTCGTAGGCAAAAATGCTTTTTCCAAAACTCGGAGCTTCGGCCAAGCGAACTGCGCGTGGTATAACCGATCTGAAAATATTATTCGGGAAATATTTATATAATTCGTGCAAAACCTCTTCGGACAACCTATTGCGTCCATCAAACATAGTGAGCACAGCTCCCAAAACGTTTAAATTAGGCTTAACATTTTCACGCACCAAATCTATAGTTTTTAAAAGTTGACCCAAGCCTTCCAAAGCGTAATATTCGGCTTGCACCGGAATGAGTATGTGGTCGGCGGCTACCAGGCCGTTCAGGGTTAGAATGCCAAGAGAAGGCGGGCAGTCAATTAAAATAAAATCGTAGGCATGCTTCACTTCACTCAAAACATCCGCCAATTTGTTTTCTCGCCCCTCCATGTTCACCAATTCCACATTTGCGCCCGCCAAATCCGGGGTGGCCGGAGCTACCCTCAAGCCGGCATGGCCGGTATTCAACACTACGTCGTGCAAGCGGTGCTGGCCCACTAGAGTGTGGTATAGACCCTTGTCCAATTCTTGATGCTTGAGGCCTAATCCGGAGGTTGCATTGCCTTGAGGATCCAAATCAACAAGCAAAACAAACTTGCCTAATTCGGCCAAACCGGCGGCCAAATTGACG
Source organism: Patescibacteria group bacterium (assembly GCA_018812905.1). Classification (GTDB taxonomy): domain Bacteria; phylum Patescibacteriota; class Patescibacteriia; order Magasanikbacterales; family GWA2-37-8; genus JAHJCN01. Next base: position 195 of record JAHJCN010000034.1, on the reverse strand, counting down.
GTTGTCGTGGTTTTACCCACTCCTCCTTTTTGGTTAACAACAGATATTATGGATGGCATAATAGCGATAATAACTGTGTTATTATAACACACGATTGACAAAAAAACAAAAAATGCTATAATATTAGACAAAATTGGGCGAGTGGCGGAACTGGTAGACGCGCACGACTCAAAATCGTGTTCCTTCGGGAGTGAG
>JAHJCN010000033.1 GCA_018812905.1 Patescibacteria group bacterium | reverse complement strand
GCAGGTGAAATGAAACACGGGGTAAACGCTTTGTTGGCGCCGGATTTTCCGGTTCTCGCGATTATGACCAATAATCAGCTTTATGAAAAAATGAGGAGCAACATTGAAGAGGTAAAAGCTCGTAAGGCCCCGATTATTATAATTGCCAGCGAGGGAGATGAGAAGGCCAAAGAACTTGCTGACGATATCATCTATGTTCCGGAAACGATGGAATTGCTAGAGGCCTTGTTGAACACGATTCCTTTGCAGTTATTCGCGTATCACATTGCCGTGGCTTTGGACCGCGATGTGGATAGACCGCGTAATTTGGCAAAAAGTGTGACCGTTGAATAATCCATTAATATTATGAAGAAAAAAGTTGTGGTTATCGGCGGAGGCAATGGAGGCGCGATTTCAATTGTAGCGCTAAAGCAAAATAGTGATTTGTTTGATATTTCCGCCGTAATATCAATGAGCGATTCAGGAGGTTCTTCGGGGCGTCTGCGCAAGGAATTTAATACATTGCCGGCCGGAGATATTATGCGCGCGGCTTTGGCAATGTCCAAATATGATTATCCGTTGCTCAAACAAATATTTTTTCGCAATAGATTTCATGACGCTGGAAAATTGGATGGCCATAATTTGGGAAACTTAGCTTTGGTTTTGGCGGAGGAATATGGAAAAGATTTTATTTTAGCGTTGCGCGCCTTGGAGCAAAGTGTTGAGGCAATCGGGCATGCGTATCCAGCGACATTGGAAAAGACGGATTTGGTGGCGGAGTTGGAGAATGGCGATATTATAAAATCCGAAGCAGCGATTGACAGGCCGGAATATGATTTAACGATACACATTAAAAAAGTTTGGTTGGAACCGCCCGGAGCTGTCTATCCCGGTGCTGTCGAGGCGATTGAGCGAGCCGACATTATCATTTTTGGTCCGGGAAGTTTATACACCAGCGTTGTGGCCGCTATTCTGCCAAACGGTGTTAAAGAAGCTCTAAACAAATCCAAAGCCGAATATGCTTTTGTTACCGGCAATGCCTATTCGGCCGACGGCGAAACATGCCCGCGTACTTTGAGCGAAACCGTGTTGGCTCTTGAAAAATATTTACCGCGCCGTGTTGATCTGGTTTTATACGGCAATCACAAATTGAATGATTTGCAAAAAGAAAATTATAAAAAAAGAAAATGGGCGATTTTGGAAGACGATAAAGAAAATACTAAAAATATGAATGTTATACGCGCGGACTACGAACGAGATGAAGGAGGTTTATGCGCCATCCGTTTGGGAAAAATTTTTAAAGATATTCTATGGAAATAGAAAAGGAAATAAAGAAAAAAAATTATTCAATTAAATTTAGCGCGAAAAAAAACAATGAAGAGATCGGACGCGCTTATCTTTGTTTGATTTTTAATGATCTTCATGAAAAACCCTATGGCTTATTGGAAGATGTGTTTGTGCAAGAAAAAAACAGGAGAAGCGGTTTGGGCACAAGATTAATTCAAACCGTGATTAACGAGGCAAAAGTCTTGGGGTGCCACAAATTGATCGCGACCAGTCGCCATGAGCGCGAGAAAATTCATAGGTGGTACGAAAAAATGGGTTTTAAAAATCATGGGATAGAATTTAGAATTGATCTTTAATCATATGCTGTGCGCGTACATTAAAATGAAACACCCTAGCATTGTGGCAACTTGCCCGGGAAATTCCTATGAGTTATTGGATTCCGGGGAAGGAGAAAAATTGGAACGCTACGGCGATTTTACATTGTCCCGCCCTGATCCGCAGGCTTTGTGGCGGAAAAAATTATCGGAAAAAGATTGGAAAAAAGCCGATGCTGTATTTCTGCGCGACGGACGCGCCACTGAATGGAAATTTAACAAAGACATTCCAAAAAAATGGGAGATTGATTTTGGTGAATTAAAATTTTGGATTAAGCCGACCGCGTTCAAGCACACAGGTCTTTTTCCAGAACAATACGGAAATTGGATTTGGCTTCAAAATGTGATTAAGTCCGCCAAGAGAGAAGTGAATGTTTTAAATCTTTTTGGCTACACGGGCGGAGCGACTTTGGCGTGCGCGCAAGCCGGAGCAAAAGTTTGCCATGTGGACGGTTCCAAATCGGCCATTGCTTGGGCGCGAGAAAACGCCGAGTTGTCCGGGTTGGAGAAAAAACCTATTCGCTGGATTTTGGATGATGCGGTAAAATTTGTTGGAAGAGAAATTAAGCGTGGGAATAAATATGATGGAATAATTATGGATCCGCCAGCGTTCGGGCACGGGCCGGGCGGGGAGATGTGGAAAATTGAAGAAAATTTTTTAGGTTTGTTGGATTCTTGTAAGAAAATAATGTCCGATAATCCATTGTTTTTGTTGGTAAATGGATACGCATCGGGATATTCGGCCATTGCTTATGAAAATGCCCTAAGTGGTATTATAGGAGAGAAAGGCGAGGTGGAGAAAGGGGCGCTGACCATCAAAGAAAGCGATTCCGACCGCCTTTTGCCCTGTGGCATTTTTGCGCGGTGGAAAGTCTGAATTATGCTTAATATTTTGTACGAAGATAATCATTTAATTGCCGTCTTTAAGCCGGTCGGAGTTTTGGTACAAGCTGACAAAGGTGGAGAAAAATGTTTGATGGATGAAATAAAAGATTATCTCAAGAAAAAGTATAATAAAACCGGCAATGTTTTTCTTGGCCTTTTGCATCGTTTGGACAGACCGGTCGCTGGAATTGTTCTGTTTGCCAAAACCAGTAAGGGTGCTTCCAGGTTGTCGGAACAGTTTAGGGATCACAAGGTGAACAAAATATATCACGCGCTGGTGATTGGTAAGCCAAAAAAAAGCAGAGGCATCTTAATTAATTATTTAATCAAAAATGAACAGAAGAACAAGGTAAAAGTTTTTGATAAAGAAGTTTCAGGGTCGCAAAGAGCGGAATTGGAGTATGAAGTTATCAAAACAAATGATAAGAATTCCATTTTAAAAATAATTCTAAAAACGGGCAGGTCGCATCAAATTCGTTCACAGTTGGCACATCTCGATTGTCCAATCGTGGGAGATATTAAATACGGAGCTCCGGAACCTTTGCCGGATAAATCCATCGCTTTGGTGGCCACCGAGATTTCATTCCGAACGGCAACAGGAGATGATTTGAAAACAATAAAAATAGACATCCCGTTTAATATATAAAAACCCGAATCAAATCGGGTTTTTTCTTTGAGGAGAGGATTTGGCCCCCGCAGTG
>JAHJCN010000002.1 GCA_018812905.1 Patescibacteria group bacterium | reverse complement strand
CATGGCGTTGGATTATCAGATTTTGCCGGGTCAGGAAGGGGACAAGAACCAAAGAGTTCTAGTTAATGCCGTACCTCGCCTCATGGTGGATTTTTATTCAGCCGTTTTTCAAAAAGCCGGTTTGGTTTTGGATTCTTTGGAACCCGAATCCACGGCTTTAACCAGATCATTGGTAGGTAAAGATCCGGCCACTTGTTTGATCATTGATATTGGCGCCGAACGCACCAATTTTTTCATAAACGACCAAGGCTTTCCAATTACCCACCACACCATCGAAACCGGCGGACACAAAGTTGACAAACTTTTGCAAAACGCGTTGGGAGTTGATAAAAATGTCGTGGAACAAATCAAACATGATGTTTCCATGTACGCGCAAATTTTTCCGGAAAGAACAAATGGCAAATTTATGGAAATAATCGCGCCCGTTGTGGATCCGATTATAAAAGAGATTGAATATAGCATGGATTTATTTGTCAGCCAAAGCGGTTATGAAAACAGGCGGCCGGAAAAAATCATCCTCACGGGCGGAGCGTCGCTTTTGCCAAATTTGTCCGAATATATCGCCAATAAATTTAAGTTAAAATGTTACGTGGGCGACCCTTGGGCCAGAGTGGTTTATCAAGACGCTTTGAAGCCCGTTTTGAACACCATCGGGCCGCGTATGTCCGTGGCCATTGGATTGGCCTTGCGTAATGTGATACAATAAACGCGCAAATTCAAATTGCAAAATTTCAAAAAGCAAACCGTTTGATTACTTTAATTTAAAAATATGGTCGCAGATAATAAAAATGTACATGTGTTGTTGGTGGAGGACGACACTTTTTTGATAGACATTTACAAGAAAAAATTTGAAATGGAGGGTTTTAAAGTGTCCATATCGGACAATGGGGAAAAAGGTTTGGCTGACATAAAAAAGAAAAAACCCGACATTGTTATGCTTGATATTTTGTTGCCGAAACTGGACGGTTTTGTGGTTTTGGAGAAGATGAAAGCCGACGCGGAAACAAAAAATATTCCCGTGATTTTGCTCACCAATTTGGGGCAAAAAGACGAAGTGGAAAAGGGACTAAAATTGGGCGCGGAAGATTATATGATTAAAGCCCACTTTAAGCCTTCGGAAATTGTGGATAAAGTAAGAAAAGTTTTAAAATTATAATCTATGAATAATATACATGGAGAGGAGGTGACAATATGAATAAGAAGGGTTTCACTTTAATTGAACTTTTGGTTGTCATCGCCATTATCGGCTTGTTGTCAACATTGGCGGTGGTTGCATTGGGTTCGGCTCGTGTGAAAGCGCGGGATTCCAAGCGTTTGTCAGACCTCAAACAGGTTCAGACAGCTCTTGAACTGTATTATACAGATCAAAATGCTTATCCGGTGGCCACGGCTCAGACTTTGGGCGCGGGTTCGTATGCATGCTTAGGTTCCGGCGGTTTTGGTGCGGCTGGTTGCGCTTCCCCGTATATGGGACAAGTACCCGCCGATCCGGGTTCAAATTCCTATGTGTACACAGGCACTGCCACGGGGTATGTCGTAGCGGCAACGCTTGAGGGCACTGTGAGCGGTTTGACCGGTAATATCCAGTTGACGCAAAACGGCATTGCCGATGTTGCGGAATAATCACTCAACAGCGATCAAAATTCCTCTGATCATTTCAGGGGAATTTTTTTACCTAAACAATTGTCAGAATTAAATTAGTTGTGCTATACTTAGCTTAGTATGGATTATGTGAATGCGTTAGGTTATTCCGTGTATTTTTTTATATTTCTCATGGGCCTTTCCCTGGGTAGTTTTTTGAATTCGTGGACTTGGCGCCATTGGGAAAATATTCGCATCACCTCGGGCCGAAGCATCTGCATTCACTGTCATCGTCAGTTGGCTTGGTATGAAAATATTCCTTTGTTCAGCTATGTCTTTTTGGGAGGGAAATGCCGAACGTGCGGAAAAAAAATTCCGTGGTTCTACACACTCGTGGAAATTTTTATGGCCGTCGCTTTTGTTTTTATAGCATGGTATCGTTTAAATATTGGCCATTTCACGCCACTGCTGTTCACGCGTGATATTTTTTTCATCACGATTTTAATGATAATCTTTGTTTTTGATGGTTTGCATAAAGTTATCTTGCCGCACATTGTTTGGTTGGGGGCGATTGTTGGTTTAGCGCTCAATTTATTATTTTTTCATTTTTCTTTTTCATCAATATTTTTTGGCGCATTGGCCGCGGGCGGTTTTTTTCTTTTGCAATTTTTGGTTTCCAAAGGACGTTGGATTGGAGGAGGGGATGTGCGTATGGGTGTGATGATGGGTGTTTGGGTGGGATGGCCTGCTGTGCTTGTGGCGTTGCTTGCGGCCTATGTTTTGGGAGGAGTTGTGGGCGCGGCTTTGTTAATTGCGGGCAAAAAAAAGATCCAATCTCAAATTCCATTTGGAACATTTTTATCTGTTGGCACCGTAATTGCCATATATTATGGAGATGAGATTGTAAGATGGTATATTAGTTTTATTAAATAATTTTCAATTATCAATTTTTAATTTTCAATCAATTATCAATGCTTCAATTATCAAAAATCAGGTTTACTCAATTTATGAACTGTTTCGGCTAGAAGCCGATCCGCCTATAGCGGAAATTGCTATTTGTTCATTGTTAATTGATTGAAAATTTAGCGTATCTATGTCTGATCAAGAATTAAAAAATCGGGTAAAAAAACTTCGCGCGCAAATCGATGATCTCCGCCATCGCTATCACGTTCTCAACGATCCGGAAGTGACGGATGCCATGTACGAAGGTTTGATGGACGAATTGCGCAAAATAGAAACCGCGCATCCGGAGCTCATCACGCCGGAAAGCCCCACCCAGCGCGTGGCCGGCAAACCTGCGGATAAATTCACCAAAGTTACCCACTCCATTCCCCAGTGGTCTTTTGATGATGCTTTTTGCGAAGAAGACATGGTTCAGTGGGAAGAGCGCAATATGAAAATTCTGGAAAAGAAACTGGGCCATCGCCCGAAAGATTTGGACTATGTATGTGAATTGAAAATTGACGGTTTGCACATGGTGCTTACCTATAAAAACGGCGAGCTGAAAATCGGCGCCACTCGTGGCGACGGCAAAGTTGGTGAAGATGTCACACAGAATATACGCACCATCTGGTCCGTGCCCGTCAAATTGCGCAAAGATGTCGACCTCATTGCCGAAGGAGAAGTTTGGTTGGACAGAAAAATGTTGGAAAAAATTAACGCGGAAAGAGAAAAAAAAGGTGAGGCGCTTTTTGCCAACCCGCGAAACGCGGCAGCCGGAACCATACGCCAGTTGGACGCAAAAATTGTTGCCGAGCGCAAATTATCTCTCACAGCTTATGATATTTCCAGCGACAACGCTCCGCCCACGCAGGAGGAAGAATTGCAAGAACTCAAAAAGTTAGGTTTTAAAACGGATACCCATTGGAAAGTGGTAAAGAATTTGTCCGAGATCATGAAAATGCACAAAGAATGGGAGGGCAGAAAAAATAGCCAGCCATTTTGGATTGACGGCATTGTTATCAAAGTAAATCAGAAAAAATATCAGAATGCTTTGGGTTTCACCGGAAAATCTCCCCGCTGGGCCATTGCTTTTAAATTTCCGGCCGAGCAGGGCACAACCAAGATAAAAGATATATATGTGCAAGTGGGCCGTACCGGTGTGTTGACCCCGGTGGCGTTGATGGATCCCGTTCAACTTGCCGGCACCACCGTAACGCATGCCACTTTGCATAATTTTGATGAAATAAAACGCTTGGGAGTGAAAGTGGGCGACACAGTGGTGGTGGAAAAAGCCGGAGATATCATCCCCAAAGTAATTCGTGTTTTGGATAAAATGCGCACGGGGCGAGAAAAATCCGTACATGAGCCCAAAACATGCCCCATTTGCCACTCATCCGTAAAGAAAGTGCAATCCAGTAACAAGAAAAAAGAAAACGAGGGGCTCATTTTTTGCGTAAATTCCAATTGCTTCGCCCAAGAATTGCGCCGTATGATTCATTTTGCTTCCAAACATGCTTTTGACATTGATCATCTGGGCGAAAAAATTGTGGAGCAATTGGTGAACGAAGGTTTGGTGAAAGATCCGGCGGACTTTTTTTCTCTCACTCAAGGAGACCTGGAGGCGCTGGAAAGGTTCGGAGAAAAATCCGCCGCCAATTTGGTAAAAGCGATTAGCGATAAAAAAGATATTCCCCTTAATCGTTTCATCAACGCGCTAAGCATCAAGCACGTGGGCGAACAAACAGCAATTGATTTGGCCGAACACTACGGAACGCTGGAAAAATTTTTGGAAACCGACAAAGAAGAATTGGACAATATTGACGGAGTTGGGGAAGAGGTTGGCGAGGCGATCGTGGGATATTTGAAGGACAAAGAAAATAAAGCATTTATTGATAAGCTCTTGAAAAATGGAGTACATGTTAAAAAAAGAGAAGTCAAAAAAGTGGAAAATTTGAAATTGAGCGGGCAGACTTTTGTTTTGACCGGAAGCTTGGAATCGATGAGCCGAGATGAAGCCAAAGAAAAAATCCGCGCTTTGGGAGGCAATGTGGCGGAATCTGTCAGCAAAAAAACCACGGCAGTGATAGCCGGCGCCGAGCCGGGGAGCAAATATGATAAGGCGAAAAAGTTGGGCGTGGATATTTTGGGCGAAAAAGAATTTTTGAAAAT
>JAHJCN010000032.1 GCA_018812905.1 Patescibacteria group bacterium | reverse complement strand
TATTAGTTACAAATAAATAAATTATGAGAAAATTAATATCGTTAACTTTAATGGTTAGCTTGCTGGCCTTCAACTCCTTTATGTTGTTGGAGGGTGGTGTGGCTAATGCTACTCAACAATCAAGTGGAGTTCCGGTGGAAAGCACCTCATCGTATGGTACCGGTGCCACCCCATCAACAAGCGTTGATTTCACAGTTGGCCTAACTGTCGGAGGCGAAATAATAGTATCTTGCGTGAACGACTCTGTGTCGGACACCGCGGCTATCCCCGGTATTACCGGTGGAACTGCGGTAATAGCCAACACGTGCAATGTGAAAACTAACTCTGAAACAGGTTGGCAGATGTGGGTGAACTCAACGGCTACTGCCGCCATGCAATGGCACGGTACCGACTACACGACCAACTTCTTCACCGACTACACGGAAGCATCTGCAGGCGTACCAGAAACATGGACTACTGCATCAGCCACCGCAGAATTTGGTTTTTCTGCCACTGGAACATACAAGCTGGCTATCATGGATGGCGACAAATATCAGGGTTTCTCTGGCTTAACCAAAATCAAGGTGTCCCAAAATAGTACAGAAACCGACACCACCGGCGTAGATACCGTGTTTGGTTTTAAGGCGCAAATTCAAGATAGCTTTGTGCGCGCTGGAAATTATATGAAGAGTGGCTGGTATCGAGCTCCAGTCACAGTTACAGGGGCAGTTCAGTAAAATATTGTGTAATTGCCTTAAAAAACCCGGCCTAAAATGCCGGGTTTTTTTGTGTATAACTTGCATTGTAATAATAATTGTTTATGGTATAGTACTAAAAATAAATAATTCTTAAATCAGAGAAAATATGTCAAAAGGTTTCAAGATGGTTTTGGTGATATTGTGGGTAGGAGTTTTGTTGGGCGTAGGAGGAAGTGCGCAGGCAGCGACGAGTTCAGAGCAAATGCATGCTTTGACAATCAGCGTGGAGGCGTTAGAAAATTCCTTAGTGCACGATGATTTTGTTCTGGGGCCGGGAAAAGAGGAGGTTGCGTTAGACCCGGGTGAAGAAACGGTGAAATTTATCACCATTACCAATCGTTTTGCGGAAGAAAAGGAATTCGTCGTGGCAAACGAAGATTTTAAAGGTTCAAGAAATTTGGGGGAGAGTATTGTTTTGCTTGGCACAGATAAGGGGCCATATTCTTTAAAAGATTATTTAATTCCTGCGGCAACGACTTTTAGGTTAAAGCAAGGCGAAAGAGCAACCTTGCCAATTCTAATACGAATTCCAAAAGACGCAACGCCGGGCGGGTTATTTGGAGCTGTTATTGTGGGGACACAAAGTGTTGTAAGCGAGACTATTGAAGAAGAAGAAAAGGCTGGTGTGGGTGTTTCGATTTATTCACGGTTAGCAAACCTGTTCTTTGTTCGCGTAAACGGTCCGATTGTTGAAGACGGAAGTTTGCTTGATTTTTATTCTAATAAAAAGTTTTATTCATCACCACATATAAAGTTGACTGCGTTATTTGAAAACAGAAGCACAGTTCACTTGAATCCATTCGGTTTTGTCAGGGTTAAAAATATGTTGGGGGCAGAAGTTGATGGCATTACCGTGGAGCCGTATTTTGTAATGCCGGATTCAATTCGTGATAGGGCGGTGAATATTGACAGGCCTTTCATGTTTGGGCGATACAAAGCCGAGCTGTCGTTAAATCGAGGATATAATAATTTGACTGACGAAAAGACTATTACATTTTGGGTATTGCCTTGGAAAACAGTGTTAGAAATCCTAATTGGCATATTCTTGGTTGTTGCTGTTTTGCTTGGAGTGAAGAAATGGCATGATATGGCTTACGAAAAGAAACCAAAGGCGCCGAGAAAATAGCAAAGAGTTAATTCTAGCAAAAACTCTATCCACTTTTATCATTTCCGGAATAAATAATGATAGGCCTAGATTCCGGATCAAGTCCGGAATGACAGTGTTGTGGATTCCCCCGACCAAGTCGGGGGAATGACAAAGGCCGGATGTAAAGAAAAACAAATGAACAAACTGCTATTGGTGACAATATCAGTATCCGCATTGCTGGCCGTGATTGTTTCTTCTTGGCCAGCGTTTGCGTATGTAATGCAGAGCAGTAATTATCGTTTACAGCAGGATTCTGTGAATTTTGGCGGCGCGCGAGGGGAATCGGCTTCGTATGTTTTGGAGGACACAGCGGGGGAAGTGGGGACTGGGAGAGGAGAGAGTGATTCCTATATTTTGAACGCCGGTTATCAACAAGCCGACTGGGTGATGAGCATCAGCGTGCCGGTAAGTGTGGGTATGACGCCTGTTATACCGGGTATTACCGGCGGTACAGCCACCGGTAGCGCGGCTGTGGTTGTTGGAACCACAAATCAGGGCGGGTATACATTGTATATAAATGCATCAGGAACACCGGCCATGCGAAAAGACTCGAACAGTTTCGCAAACTACACTGTCTCAAGCACCGATCCTGATTTTGATTGGGTGATATTAAATTCTGATTCGGAATTTGGTTTTTCTCCGGAAGGACCTGATATTATACAAAAATATATGGATGATGGCGACGCGTGCAACACGGGGAGCAGTGACGCATCCGATAAATGTTGGGATTCGGTGGATGATTCCGTTAAATCCATAAGTCAAACAAGCTATGGCAATGGCTTAATCGGGACGACTACCACGATAAAATTTAGGGCCGAATCGGGTACGGAGAATATGCAGTCGTCAGGCGCCTACCAAGCAGTAATCACAATGACGGCTGTGGCAAATTAATTATATATGCGGAGGGGAAAGATTAAAATTGAGGCAATAATTATTATCGCCGCCTTGTTTCTCATCAGCGGTAGTTTGAGTTATATTGCCCTTGCAAGCACGGCTAATTTTACCGTTGGCCTAAGAGTTGTTTGGCCACCTGCCGTGATGGTGCAATGGATTGCGCCCGAGGGGAGGGTCGGTCCGCACGGAACCAATTGGGATGACTATTTTTTTCTCACTGTGAAAACACCTGATAGCGAAACTTTTTTAGGAGCGATGCCGTATCTTGCGACAACCACCAATGCCGGTACATATCTGGTCACAACCACTTTCAACAATGTTGATGAGGAGGGTGTGTATGATGTGTATCTTAAGGGGTGGCAGCATCTCACCAGAAAATTGGACAATGTTTTTCTTGATGAGTATTCCTTGAATATATTAAACTATACGCAAGAGGATAATTCGTCTCCTACCGGTACCGTGGTTTTGCTTGCGGGCGATATTAACGATCTGGGGACAACCACTTCGACCTTGGGTGATGACGTGATAAATTCCGTTGATCTAAGTCTTTTGCTCAGCAGAATTGATGACGACGACCCCACGACAAATTTGGTGCGTGAAAATTTGAATCAGGATATTGTGGTGAATTCGGTTGACCTTAGTTTGCTTTTGAAAAATTTGGACGCGGAGGGGGACAATTAGGGTTTAATTTTTGTTATGCTGAATTTATTTCAGCATCTGTGTCAAGTTGACCGTGGTATTTTGTTGATTTGTGGACAGAGATCCTGAAACAAGTTCAGGATGACAGATGTTTATTTTAACAATCTCCAGCCATCGGCTGTGTAGGTGAAATAGTAGGTGTCGATTTTGTCGCTTACTTTCACCGAAACTTCAACGGCTTTGTTAAATTTTAAACCGTACTTTTCAATCACATAATTATCAATAATTTTGGTTCCAACAACATATATTTGTTGGTCTACGATGTTCGCGGGGGTAAATATGGTATTGTGGCTGTTCACAAATTTGTCCATGCTTGTTTCCGCCTTTATTTCCGGCGCCAGATAAACATAAATATCTGAGTATATGCCGCGCATTTCCAGATCTACTGTTTGCACCAACACGTTGAACATGTCCGCGTCAAAATGCAGGTCCATTTGTTGCACATCTTTTCCGGTGGAGGGCAATAGCACTAGAGCGCGGATGAGATTGGGGTAGGTGAGGCGAACGCCTTCGGCCGTATTCACAGCGCCAAAAACATACTGCCCGGATTCGGAGGTGCGAACATTTGTGTCGCCCACCACCAAATCCACCCCTTTCACACCTTCCAAAGTGACTGGGTCTATGATCTGCCCGCTCACTCGCGCTTCTTTTCTAGTTTTCATCATTTGGCTTGAAACCAACCTGTTCAAGAAATTTGTCTCGCGGTTGACATAGAGCCCCACAAGAAAAGTGATGAGCAAAAGAATGGAGCAAATTAGTATGGCATTCACCGTATGGTGATATCGCCTGTCGGCTTCTTCGGTTTGTTCGTCTTCATCAGCGGTGCGTGCCAAGCGCATGGTGTAGACGGTTAAAAAAACAATGATGATAAATAATAATAAAAGCGCCCAAAAGAATGCCGGCGGGATAATGTTGGTGACGGTGTTGATAACTTGGGGCTGTTTTGCTTCTTCCGTCACATACAAAACTGCTGTATCCGAGTTGTTGTTTTCGTCCACCACTGTGATAATGTGTTGGCCGGGCGCGAGTTTTTGATCAATTTGAAAATTCCAGCGCCCTTGGCTATCGCTTTGAAAATCAATTTCCATTGGTTGCATGCGCGGATCAAGGGTGGTCATAGGCTAATAAATATATGCTTTTATTTTTAGCGACGAACCCGATCGGCCACTGACATCAATTACACGACCCAAGTTTTGTTGCGGATCGGTGACACGACGGATTTCCAAAATCTCTAAAACGCCCATTCCGGCTCCGGCTTCTTTGGTGATAATTTTTTCAGCGGTTATTTGTCCGGTAGTTTTAATAATAGCGCCTGTTGTGATTGGAGCGGTGCGGATATATCGGATTGTCGGTTTCACCACCGGGCAAGTTTTTTCAATGATTTGCGTGGTGAATTTCGGCACCATCAGCATTTCCGGACCGCG
>JAHJCN010000031.1 GCA_018812905.1 Patescibacteria group bacterium | reverse complement strand
TTCAGCCGGTAAACAAACAACCGTCCTCTTGATAAATCCAATATTCCATTAATAACCTTTCCTGAATCTTACGAGTATCCCCATGCCTCAAAAGCCCCAGATACGATTGCACCGTTTCTTGCTCGGGATTTTCTTTTAGCCGTAAAAATATTCGTTTCTCAGTACTTCGCCTGAGCACACGATGAGTCGGAAAATTTACCCAGCCAAGATAGTCAACACCTGAAGCAAATGTTTTTAAAAATACTTTATCGGGATGTAAAGCCAACTTCAGCTCAGTATTTAAAAAATACCTAACAGCTGGCAACAGATTGACCAAATATTCTCTGTTGTGGGAAAGAAAGACAAAATCATCGGCATATCGGATATAATGTTTTATTTTAAGTTTGTGCTTCACAAACTGATCGAAAATATTCATGTACACATTGGCAAAAAGTTGTGATGTCAAATTACCAAGTGGTAGACCAACACCCTTGGCACCGTAACTTTCAATAACATCTCCGAGCAACAACAAAATATTATCATCTGAAATATGCCGCCTCAAAACATTCATGAGAACACAATGATGTCGCAACCAAAACTGGAGCAAACAAAACTAAAAAACGAACTGAAGCAACTCGAAGAAAAGCAAATGACTCTACTCGACACCTACCTCGAACACACTATCACAAACGAGGAATACACCGCCGTAAAACAAAAAATCATCAACCGTAAAGTTGCGATCAACGAGGCTCTGAACGACAAGAGAAATAATTGGCTCGAACCCTTTCGCGAGTGGATTTTAATGGCCAACCAAGCCAAAAACATCGCCAACGGTGAAAATTTGGAAGAGAAGCGAAGCTTCTTGCAAAAAATCGGCTCGGACTTCCGCCTCGCCGGGCAAAAAGTGTTGTGGTTGTGGGGGAAACCGTGGGTGATTGTCGCCGAAAATTCTCCGTTTACCGAAATGAGCGGGATACGAGAATCGAACTCGCGTCTCATGCTTGGGAAGCACGCATACTACCATTGTACTAATCCCGCATTCAAAAGAGGTGGGCTCACCCACCCCTTTTGATCCTATTCTTCTACAGTTGAAGTGGCACTCAATGACTCTCTCATCTTTTCAAACGGATCTGGTACATTTATATACAAATGTACAACCGCCGTTTTTGCCATATCAGTTAAATATTGTTCCAATGTCGGAAAACGAAATATAATGTGCCTAACCTTAACCAACTCCACGCCATTTTCCGTCTTTCTATCATCCAGCCTTATAATATGATAACCAAATTCCGTTTCCACCAATTCAGGCGACAGCTCTCCTTTTTTCAAAGCAAACGCCGCTACCTCAAATTGCGGAACCATATCCCCTTTTCCAAACCAACTTAAATCTCCACCGTTATCTTTTGAAGAATCTTCGCCGAATTCTTTCGCCAGTGTAGCAAAATCCTCGCCGGCCTTTATACGCTCCAGCACTGCCGTGGCTCTATTAAACACTTCGATTCTGATATCCGGATCCGCGATTAAAGCCTGCGATAGATTCTGTTGCAGAATATATGATTTTACAACTTTCTTAATGTATGTGTTCAAATCCCAACCATAACGATTCAACAATTCAATATTCGCCTCCTCTTCGTCTTTGAATTGCGCCAAAATTTGCTCCTTGATGGCATCCACTTCTTCTTGAACTACTTTTAAGCCGTATTTCTTTGCGGCTTTTTCGATTAACGCGTTATTTGCCAATCTTATCAAAACCTGCTCGCCCATTTTTTCATCTGTCAAATCCGCGCTGGGACCGCCATTAACCATGTCATAATCTCTCATTTGCTGAATCGCTTTCATGTCTTCGGCGTAATCACTATACAAAATTCTTGTGTCGTTCACCTTGGCCGCGGGCAAACGCAGAATTTTCGCCACAGTCACGGTAAATTTATCTGTTTTATTTCCGCTATACACGCGAAAAAGTGTAATGCAAAATACTACAACAAAAGCAAGCAATACAAAACCTCCCATGCCATACAAAAATAATTTAAAATTCGTTTTGGCCTTTTCATCCAACTTTTTACTCGGCTCGGATGCGGTGGAAGCGACGGCCGGCGCTGAAGCGACAGCTGTTTCTTCAACCTTCTTTTCCGGATTCATATTTGTTGTCTCCATATGCGTTTATATATGAATAAATTTATTAATAATTTTCATCTCCTACAAAAAAATTCCACCATTTTATGATATTTGGAATGCTGTCTAATTCTAGCTCTTTTTCCGCCTCTTGTCCACCCTGCTTTTCCACCGCGGATTTACCGGCCACGACAGCCATTTTTTCTCCCGGCTTGGCCATATTCAACTCCAATCTGGCCTTTTCCTCGGCAAAAGCCGGTGATTTTACGTATTTCAAAACATCAAGAGTTTCCATTTTTTTAACTTCTAAACTTTTAACTTCATTCTGCAAACGCGCGATTTCTTTGCGGACTTCCATGTCTTGATAATAGGCGCGTCCATAAGCAAATGCAATCAATATAGAACCCAAAAAAATTACCAGCAAAAAAAGCCGTGATCTTAAAAAGCTTTTTTTTCGATGTTCCATCATCATACATTTTTAAATTCCAAATTTAAAGCACCAAATTACAAATAATATTAAAATTCAAATATTCAAATGCGTTTTGAAAATTTGAGATTTTATATTATTTAGGATTTGTCTCCTTTCGGGAGATCTCTTGAAGAGAGATAGTTTTAAATTTGGAATTTATACATATACCTTGACTTGCGGAATTAAACAGCCTGATCGGACTTATTATTCGCGTTTATTGTGGCGAGTTTGGCCGAGATCAAATCGTAAATTTCGCAAAGATCTTCTTCGCTTAATTGCGGAATAATTTTTATAAAACTCTCGTAGATTTCTCGCTTGCCGGACAAGTGCCGATTACGACGATAGCTGTCGCGCAATTCGAGAATTAAATTTTGCCATTTTTGAGGCTGGTGGATTTTTTCAAATTCTAAAACCACTTGTTGGCTTTTTGTTTCCACTGTTAATGTGCCGAAATTGAAAACATTGCCCATCATCCCCTTTTTACGCACAAAAACATCTTTTAAATCCAAATATCCGGCCGAGGACATGACCTCGTCAAACCAACCCATGCGATTAATGTCCACCACGCGCTCATTTGTTATGATTAAAACATTGGCATTGGCAAAAAACCAAGTTTGAACAATAATATAGAGGCCGATAAACATGCCCACGCCATATGCGACCTGCCCCCACCAACCGCGCGATATTAGCCAAAACATGAAAAAAGATATCGCGAACAAAAAAATGATGCCCGAAAGATAGCGCCAAAAATATGTAGGCGGATACTGCCTGATAATTTGCTTTATTTCTTCACCGCCTTTGAGATGAATTTTTTTTTCGAATGACATATGCGTCTAACGTGTACCGTGTACACGTGTAACGGACAGGTTGCGCGTTATACGTTGCGCGTTTGTTAAGGGATCTCTCGACTTCGCTTCGCTTCGCTCGAGATGACACGGAGCAATTCTCTTGCGACGGTTCGATCATCCCAGGGAATTTTTTGGCCGTTGGCTACGCAGATTACTTGTTCGGTGCCTTTGGCTGTCATGACCACGACATCGCCAGGTTCGGCCATTTGAAGCGCTTTTTTTATTCCCGCTCGTCTGTCGACAATCACAAATAAATTGTCATTATCTTTTTTTCCGGCTTTGCGCGCGCCCCCGGCCAGCATTTCCGCAATCTGTTTCGGATCTTCGTCAAAACAATTCACATCCGTCACAACCACCAGGTCGCATAATTCACCCGCGACATATCCCATCTTTTCTCTTTTTCCAATGTCCCGCCCACCGCCGTCGGAGCCAATAACGCTGATAACTTTATTTCGCGGGCTTGGCAACATTTTACGCAAGGATTTAAACAATTCCGTATAGCTCAAAGGTTCGTGCGCGTAATCCACAATAACCTTAAAATTTTGACCTTCATCGACGAACTCCATTCGACCTTCAAGTTTTTTTACACCAGCCAGTCCGACAGCTATTTTATCATCGCCAACTCCCTGTGATCTGGCTACCGCAAAGGCCGCTAACGCGTTTGGCACATTGAATTCCCCCAAAATATTTAAATGAAATTTTTTATCGCCCACATTGAAATCCGTTCCTTGAGCATTGAATGTTATGGTTTTGCCCTTAATGCTATAGTGAGATTTTTTGTCCGCGCCAAAACTATCGAAGAATGCAGAATTTGGATCATCCGCATTCACAACAGATATTTTGTCAATTTTTTTGCTATTAACAATCTTATTCCTTTCTCTCTTAAGAGAAGCAAATAATTTGCCTTTGTCGCGACGCAGATTTTCAAACCCGCCATGGCGTTCACTATGCTCGGTGCCAAGATTGATAAAAACGGCAATATCATAATGCACACCCAAGTGTCTATGTTGCAAAATGCCTTCGGATGAAGTTTCAATTACCGCATATTCACATCCCGCATCCAACATTTCACGCATCATTTTTTGTATCTGTCCTTTACCCAACATTGACATTTTTTTATCATTCAACCAACGCTTATCAGCAATCTGAAATTCCACCGTGGACATAAGTCCGACTTTGTGTCCGCCCGCTTGAAGCGCGGAAGCGATAAATCGGCAAGTGGTGGATTTGCCTTTGGTTCCGGTTACTCCAATGACGATCATTTTTTTGCCGGGATAACCATAATATATGTCGGCCAAAAGCGGGATTAAAAAGTGATAAGCTTTTTTATAGATCGTTTTAAACATAAAGTTTACTTTCTCAAACTCACTTCGTATCTTACGAACTCCATTTTTTGCATGGCCTGTTTGGCCTGATCAAATTTCTGGCGATTGTAGCCTGTCAAATTCATATCCAGCATCTCTTCAACAATGGACGCCGCGACCTTGAAACAACGCATTACTTCTTCAAAATTTTTCTCTGTAGCGGATTTTAAGGCATATCTATAAATTTCCCCCACAGTATCGGCCAGCCCGCCTATGTATGTATCCGGCTCAACACCAACACCTTCAATCTTACCGATTGTTTTTTTACTAACAAATGAAGCAAACAAGCAAGCTTCAACATATTCTTCCAATGCGGCGCGATATGCCCCCTCCCCTGCCAATCGGGTATCTTTTTGAAAACTCTTGCTCAACACCTTCAGAATGCCCAAGGCTTTTTGAAGGAGATCGCCGGCTTCTTTGAGATCATCACGCTGAAACGCAAAGATTGCTTTTTTAGAAAGGAACAACGCGTCTCCGCTGGTTTTAATTACTTCGCGACGTTTTTCCGAATAGGCCAAAAGTTCGGCGCGGACTTTGTGGAGGTATTTCTTGTCTATCATATGAGCAGCGGATAAATGATTAAAATAAGAGATGTTTATTGCGACAATTCTAAATTCGACCTGTCATTCCCCAGACTTAGTCGGGGGAATGACAACGTTTAAAATACCAAAAAGCGAGTTTATTTCTATATTTCAATTATACCACTCCCAGATTATTTTACAACTGCGCTTTTTCGGTTATTTTTGGCTAGAAACACACCCTTAGCGAGCTTGAAAATGGCAACGTTCAAAAAAATTTCGGCATAACTCGCCCGACAAAACATATAACGCCACCTTCTTGGTGTCTCAAGTTGAAGCAGGGTGCCCACCTTTATTAATTCTCTTAAGCGTAATCAGCTTTTTCCCGGTTTCATACACTAAAATACTGAAAAACGCATAACTTAATAATACTAACCACTCCATAATTCCTAACGGAACTGTGTGTAGAATTTTATTGAAAAATGGAATATAAATCGCTACAAGTGTAAGCAGGATACCGCCGGTGGTTGAGATGGTCAAATACTTATTTGAAAACGGATTTAACTTTAAAATTGATTTTTTCAAGCCACGAACAGCATAAATATAGAAAAAAGAAGATAATCCCAATCCTACAAAAGTTATTGTTCTGGCATATTGCAAATTACCGCTAAATTTCCAAAAACAATAAAATAGGCCAAAGAGCGTTAGATCCATAATAATCGCATAAAAAGCAACCAACATTTTGAATCGATTAT
>JAHJCN010000030.1 GCA_018812905.1 Patescibacteria group bacterium | reverse complement strand
GGCCTTCATCCTGCACGCGGCGTCGCTCCGTCAGGGTTGCCCCCATTGCGGAAGATTCTTGACTGCAGCCACCCGTAGGTGTCTGGGCAGTGTCTCAGTCCCAGTGAGGCAGGTCACGCTCTCACGCCTGCTACTGATCATAGCCTTGGTAGGCTTTTACCCTACCAACTAGCTAATCAGACATAGGCCCCTCTCCAAGCGATAAATCTTTAAATGCGAATGACTTGCGTCCCCGCATTACCATCGGGAGTTAATTCGCCTTTCGGCGAGCTATGCCCGACTTGGAGGTAGGTTACCAATGTGTTACTCACCCGTTTGCCGCTCGTAACTCCCCTTGCGGGGAGCACGTCGCTCGACTTGCATGCCTTAAACACGCCGCCAGCGTTCATCCTGAGCTAGGATCAAACTCTCAAAAAAACCATGTAGCAAGTCCGAAGACCGCTACAGGGTTTGTAGAGTATTGATTTCGTCCAATACCAGCCTTCGCCCCGAAGGGCTATGGCTTGGCTCAGTGAACGAGTATCCAATTTATTGTTTTGGTTTGTTTTGGTTTTGTTTTCAAAGGATAGACAAATGTTCTTGTCACATTTGTGCTGTCATCTTTGTAAATTGTCAAAGTTCATTTTTCTCTCCCCACTATAACAACCTCTTGAGAAAGAAAAAAGAGGAACCCAAAATGGAGTTACTCTTTTCTCTTTCCCGATTCAATCGAGACAAGCAGTATCCTGTGAGGGACTTGCCGGAGGATTTGATTTTTATTAGGTGCTTGCTTAGAGCTTTATTCAGCATTAGAAAATTACCACAAGGCCGGAAACTTGTCAAGGGGTTTAAAACTGCCATGGCTGTGGATAAATAGAACCGGTCAAAACTTGCGCCTGTTGACTGTTCTTTGTGTCATTATAAATAATTTATGTCAATAATTTTTGCTTATTGGCTTCGAACTATTTACAGTGTTTCCTTCTCCACTCTTCAACCTTTTTGTGATCCCCGGATAGCAAAACTTTAGGAACTTTCAATCCCATAAATTCCGGCGGTCGAGTATATTGCGGATACTCCCGAACAATTTTCAATTTACAATTTTTAATTTTCATTTTTTGATCTTTGAATTTTGGGTTTTTTTGGGATTTGTTATTTTGGATTTTGAAATTTCCGAAGGTCTCTTCTTTCAGCGATTCTTCATTGCCTAGTACTCCGGAAACCAATCTTGATACTGCTTCTACTATTGTCAACGCCGGCAATTCTCCACCGGCTAAAACATAATCCCCCACGGAAATTTTTTCATCAACGAATTTATACACCCTCTCGTCAAAACCCTCGTAGCGTCCGGAGATAATCACCAGCCTATCCAGTTTAGAAAATTTCTCGGCCATGCGCTGGTCGAATTTTTTACCGGCGGGGTCCATGATGATTATCTTGATCTTTTTGTCATTGCGAGCGAACCGCCCAGCGGCGGAGAGCGCGGCAATCCCTTCGGTCTTGAGATTGCTTCGTCGCTTTGCTCCTCGCAATGACAATCGGCCATGCAGAACATCAAGCGATTTCAAACACCGATAAATCGGTTCCACCTGCAAAACCATTCCCGCACCCCCGCCATATGGACGGTCATCAACATGACGCTGTTTATCTAGCGTCCAGTCGCGAAAGTTGTGCGCGGAAATTTCAATTACGCCGGCTTTTTGTCCGCGGCGCAAAATGCTTTCTTCACAGTAGCTGTGAATTATGTCAGGAAATAATGTTAAGATATCAAAACGCATATTTTTCTCAATAAAATATATTTAATTTTCAATTTACAATTTTTAATTTTCAATCAATTATCAATTAACAATGAGCAATTAACAACTAACAAATTGAGTAAGTCCAATTTTTAAAAATTGCATCATTGAAAATTCAATAAAAATTAAAAATTGTAAATTGAAAATTATCAGATTATCAAATCTTATGGAACAATTTTACCATGAAACATCTTTTAATAAAACCGTCCCGACTTAGTCGGGACGGAGTTGATTGTATTTCTAATTACTTTATCTGGAATTAGATATCCAAGTTATCCACGGCGCTTGTATCAATCGGCTGATTTGGCTGATCCGACGGAGCGGCAAACTGTCTGCCTCCGACCGGTTCATTGATTTTCAGATTAACACGAGCATTGTTCTTGGCGCCAACAATCTTTAAAAGAGTGCGGATGGCATGAGCGGTTTGACCGCGTCGACCGATGACATATCCCATGTCGGCCGGATTGACATCCAATGTGATTAACACTCCGCGTTCATCAATGGTGCGGGTGGTTTTCACTTCATCCGGATTGTTAACAATAGCCTTTACGAGTAATTCAACAAATTGTTGATCAGCGTTGTTCATAGTACAAATAGATTAAATTATTTTCTTAATAATAAGCGAATCAATCGCGGACTGTCGACATTGTGGCTTTTTCCACCAGTACCCCGCCATCAACCCGTTCACTAACATTATACAATAATTTCAGAAAAGCAACAATTATGCCTGAGGAGCAGGTTCCGAAGCTGGAGCCGATTCCTGAACAGGAGCTGTCGCGAGGGCGACGGCCGGAGCCGAAGATTTCTTTTTCTCGGCTATTTTGGCTTGACGAGCCTTGGACAAAAACACTGACTTTTTTTTCTTACCTTCAATTATATTGGCGCTAACCAATAAATTGTGCACAGTGTCTGAAGTTTGAGCGCCTTTTTCAATCCAATATTTAATTCTGTCGGCTTTTGCAACCAACTGATTTTCTTTAATATGAGGATTGTAGGTGCCTAAATTTTCTAAATAATTATACTGTGTGTCGCGCGCCTTTTCAGAAACGATCACACGATAGGTGGGAAATTTCGCCTTCCCAACGCGCTGTAAACGGATAGTTAACATAATAATTTCCAATTTTTAATTTTTAATTTCCAATCAATTTACAATTTGCAAATTTAATCATTGAAAATTCAATGAAAATTAAAAATTGAAAATTGAAAATTCAAATATAACGGTACTTGAGAGCGTGCCTAATATACAATAATCAGGCATTTTTGTCAATATCTTGGCCGTCGTCCTCGTTGTATTTGACGGCTTCTTGAATTTTTACGCTCAAAAGCTTGGAAACGCCGTCTCCTCCCATAGTAACCCCATAAAGCGCGTCGGCCGCGTGCATGGTGACGCGATTGTGGGTGATGATTATGAATTGCGATTGAGTGGAAAGCTCGCTCATAATGCGCACAAAACGAGCGGTATTGGCCTCGTCTAAGGCGGCCTCAACCTCATCTAAAACCACAAAAGGCGACGGATTGCAATTCAAAATAGCGCAAATAAGGGCAATTGATGTGAGTGTGCGCTCCCCGCCGGACAGAGCATTAATATGCTTAATCTTCTTGCCGGGAGGATTGACCACAATCTCAATGCCTGTGAGGATTTTCTCGCGTCTTTGCCTTTTCTTTCCTTCTTCGGGCTCTGCCAATCCAGAGCCATCCGACCCGGATTGAATCAAAACTTCGCCAAGTAGTTCATGTTCTTCCGGCGCCTCGCCATAAATTTCCTCCAAACTGACACTGCCGCCGCCGAATAATATTTTAAAATAGCGATCAAATTCTTTGCGAATTTTTTTGAATGCCGCGGCTCTTTTCTTTTTCATGCTTTCATCCAATTCCTCAATGGTTTTTTCCAAATCAGTCGTCGCCTTATTCAAATCATCCAATTGTCCGGTCAAAAAGTCAAAACGTTCTTTGGTTGTTTTATACTCATCAGTCACTTCCTCATCAATACCGCCGATCAAGCTCAATTGATATTTTAATTTTTGAATATCAGATACCAAACCCTCAAGCATTTCCACGTCTACAATAATTGGATTGCGTTCCATGATGCCGGACAAAGCTGTGTTCATTTCATTGTAAACTTCCTGCACCAAATCCTCTAGCTTGGTTTCCAATTTAGCCGATTGAATTTTCAAATCATTTCTTTCAGCTAAAATTTTGTTTACTTCTTCTTGCTTTTCTTGCATTTCGGTTTGCAAAGCAAAAACACGACGCTTTTTTACTTCTTCACGCTCGTTAAACTCCGAGACCTCACGCCCAATTTCTACAACCTTTTTTTCTTGTTTTTCAAATTCTTTTGTTTTATTTTCTTTCTCAGAGGCAATTTTTTGCAACTCCGCCCCATATTCTTCCGGACTGCTTTGGGCGATTGCCAATTCCCTTTCCAAATTGATCAATTCATTTTGCGATTTATTGTTTTCTTCGGCAAGCATGCCAGACCGTGCCGTGGCAGACTGTGATTGCACCTGCAGTTCAATCATTTTGGTTTTAGCTTCATCAATTTTTCTATCCAACTCATTCAAGTGATGCTGTTCCAAATTTATCTGCGCCTGATACTCGGTCATGCGATCTTCTCCATTCAGGGAAAGTTTGGAAGAAAAACTCAAATTGTTTCGTTTTTGACGAAAACCTCCGCGCATCATACCGTTTCTTTCGGCCAAATCGCCGGATAAAGTTACCATGCGCGCCCGTCCGATACCGACAGCCTCGGCCGCTCGCAAATCCCTCACCACAACCGTGTTGCCGAATATGAATGAAAAAATTTCATTAAACTTGCCATCAAATTTTATAAAATCTTGAGCCAGGCCCAACACATTGGGATCCCTAAGCAATTGCTCCATGTCATTATATACCGGCCTGCCTTTGATTTTGTTCAAAGGTAAAAAGCTGGCCACACCGAATCTATTTTCGC
>JAHJCN010000029.1 GCA_018812905.1 Patescibacteria group bacterium | reverse complement strand
GGCAGATATGGCCACGGCGTCCGAATTGGGAAAATACAAATCATTGATGCCACCAAAAATCTTTCGGATCAAAATTGGGAAGAAAACGGCAAAGCAAGCATTGAAAATGAAACTTTAGAACATGCCAAACTGGCCGAAGAACGCTTCATCGCGCGCTTCCGCGCCCTGATTGTCGTGTAACGCGTGCCGTGTAACGCGCAGCGTGTAACGTGTAACCTGTCGCGAATCGCATCATGTGTTTTGCGTTACACGTTACACGCTACACGTTACACGAACGTATTCTTGCTAAAACACCATATTTCTGGTAGGATATACAGACTAAAAAACAACTATGGTTTGCATAGCGCCAGAATTATTAGCCCCCCTAAAAACTTCAATTGGCTATGGGCTTTTTGCTTGTGCCGTCGCTTTTGTGTGGGCGCCTTTTTTGATTAAATTTTTGCGCAAATGCAACATCACGCGCCGATCGGGTTCCGACCCCACCATGGCCATGGAAAACCGTAAAGGCAAGGTCGGAGTTCCCATGATGGGCGGACTTTTGGTGATTGGCACGGTAGCTGCCATCACTTTTTTGTTCAATTGGGAAAGAAAATTCACCTATGTGCCCATCGCGGTAATGCTTTTATCCGCTCTATTGGGCGGAGTTGATGATGTGCTCAACATTTTCGGAGAAACCAGGCGCAATCGAAAGTTAAAGCAAATTTTCACACTCATTCGCGTTCATGCCGATTGGAAAACCAGACTCTGGCTGATTATCACTTTGCCATGGTCGCTTTTCAAAAGACTGACTGTTTTCATCGGTTCCAAACCGGGCAAAGGCGTGCACGTGCATGAAAAACTTTTATTGCAATTTACGGCCGGCGCCATCACCGCCTATTGGATATATTTTAAACTGGGCGAAAGCTGGAGAGAAATTGGTATACCGTTTGACGGACTCATAAATATCGGCTGGTGGATTATTCCGATTATAATTTTCTTTGTAATGTTCACGGCCAACGCGGTGAACATCGCGGATGGTATGGACGGATTGGCCGGAGGCTCTTTACTCATCACATTTTTGGCGCTCGCCATTTTAAGTTGGATTTTGGGTTATCACGAAATTTCCATTTTGAACGGCACGACCGCCGGAGCACTCATCGCATACACATATTTCAACATCCGACCGGCGCGGTTCCAAATGGGAGATGTGGGATCTTTGGGTTTGGGCTCGCTTTTGGCCATCAACGCCATTGTCATCAATAAGATGTTGCTATTGCCTTTCTTTGGCTTTGTTTTTTACGCCGAACTGATGAGTGTGATAGCGCAGATTGCAGGACGCTACGTGCTGGGTCGCCGTATTTTTAGAATGGCGCCGATCCACCATCATTTTGAACTGCGAGGATGGAGCGAAGAAAAAACCGTAATGCGTTTTTGGATGATTCACGCAGCCATGGTATTGCTTGGAATTTGGATAGCGTTGTATTAAAATTTTCAATTTTTAATTTTCATTGAATTTTCAATGTTTCAATTTTCAAATTTCAGATCTACTTAATATATGAGGTGTTTCGGCTAGAAGCCGATCCACCTATGGCGGAAGTTGTTCATTGTTAATTGATTGAAAATTAAAAATTGATAATTGAAAATTCCAAATGTATCTAAAATGGAAAGAAATAACAATTACTGATTTCTCCGAAGAACACATCAATAGCCTCTACACCCAGGGCTATGTTTTTACTCGACTCGGAAAAGGAAAAATGGATCAAACCAGAAGCGCGCGAGTGGATTTGTCAAAATTTGAATTGTCCAGCGAAAACCGAAGGATTTTGAAAAAAACCGATGAAATAAAATTATCCGCCGGCGCTCTCCCCTATCTTGATTACAATTGGAAAATCGGAAAACAAGCAAAAGATTTTTATGACACAAAATTTGGCGACAAAACATTTTCGGCTAATAAAATCAAAGAACTGATGACGGATGACGCGAATAGTAATTTTAATTTGGTTTTGACTTATTGTCATTGCGAGGAGGAGCAAAGCGACGACGAAGCAATCCCAGACGCAGAGATTGCTTCGTCGCCCAGCTGGGCTCCTCGCAATGACATTGGCTACGCCATTTGCCACACAACCGATGAAATATTGCACTATTCCTATCCATTCTATGATCTAAAAAATTCGCCAAAAGACATGGGTCTTGGCATGATGACACGCGCGATTGTTTGGGCGAAAGAAAACGGCAAAAAATATGTCTATCTCGGATCCGCATCCCGCCCATCTGATACGTACAAAATGCAATTCGCCGGATTTGAGTGGTTTGACGGAAGTGAATGGTCAAACAACTTGGAGGCGTTAAAAAATATACTAAATAAGTAAATTTATGTTTTGGAAATATCTTTTCATTTTTTTTATTTTGCTTTTCATTTTATTTTGCTGGAAATATAAAAAAAGCAAAACACATGCAACCTTTATATTCCTGATTATCGAACTTATTCTCTTGGTAATGATTTTCTACGGTTCGCCTCCAATGATAAACGACTCAACAATACCGCTACTATCGAACCCCTGTGAAGAATGCACCCCCACAAACCCCTTCGGCGTAGTAAGAAAACAGATGCATTCACCAAGCAACGATTCATTGGATATTTTGCCAAGCAAAGGCCCATTTGAACCACATCCTCTTCCTGTCTTGTTTTACATATGTTTTGATTTACTCGTCACAGCATCATCAATATATGTACTTTATATTTTTTACCGTTTAATTATGATACTAATCGAACTGTATAGACATAAAATTAAAGTCAATCCTGATTTATCCAAATTTAAATTGAAATAAATTTGAACCATGAAACATATTCACTTTATCGGAATCTGTGGCGTGGGAATGAGCGCCCTTGCCATCCTTTGGAAAAAGAAGGGCTGGAAAGTAACCGGCTCCGATGTTGGGTTTTATCCGCCGATTTCAACTCATCTGCGAAAACATGGAGTGGAATATTATCCGGGCTGGCATCCGGAACGCATTGGTGCCAGCCAGTCATTGATTCATAATCCCGGGCAAAGCGAACAATCTCATTTAATCGCGAGGGATCTTTCTGCTACGCTTCAGGATGACAACAAGCCTGATTTAGTGGTTGTTGGCAACGTGGCTGGCTCGGAAAATCCCGAATGGAAATTCGTGCAAGAGGCAAAAATACCTTACGTTTCCTATCCTGAGCTAATCAGTCAAAATCTGGTGAAAGAAAATTCCATTGTTTGCGCCGGCACCTATGGCAAAACATCTTCCGCGATTCTATTAAGTTGGATTTTACAACGAGCTGATTTCAAACCCGCATACATGTTTGGAGGTTTGAGCTTAAACATGGAAGAAAGCGCCGATGATCCGACGGAAAGCGAGTGGAGCGTGCTTGAAGGCGATGAATACAAAACCGCGCGCTGGGACAACAAGGCCAAATTCTTTTCCTACAAACCCACCCACTTGCTTTTGACTTCCGTCAAATGGGATCACGCGGACATTTACGCCACGGAAGAATCATATTTTGAAGCTTTCAGAAAACTCATTGCCATGGTTCCAAAAGACGGGCTGATTGTGGCGTCGGAAGACGTCCCTTCTTCTGTTGCAAACCGTCGCGAAAAAGCATCATACACCGCCCCAACTTCGCTCGCGCCTATTCGTGGAAATGACAAAATGATAACTTATGGCAAATCCGAAAAATCCGATTACCATTACACAAACCTCAAGCAAACAAAAAAATATTTATCATTTGACATAATTCATAAACAAAAAAATTACCATATTGAAGCGCCCATCATCGGAGAATATATGGCCGATAATATTTGCGGAGCATTTGCCATGGCCAATGAAATCGGAATTGAATCGGATAAAATTATAAAAGCGCTCAATAAATTCAAAGGCATAAAAAGACGCCTGGAAAAAAGAGGAGAAATTAATGGAACCGACATATTTGATGACATCGCGCATTCTCCATTTAAAGCGCAAGCGGTTCTGGAAACATTGCGCCTTTTGTATTGTCATTGCGAGGCCAAAGGCCGAAGCAATCCCAGTGTCGAAGAGATCACCCAACCTCTTTCAATGGCTCACAATGAAAAACCGCGCATCTTCGCAATCTTCGAACCAAACACCGGCAACAGACAACGAATTGCCATTTCCAATTATGACAATGCCTTTACAAATGCTGATGAGGTAATTATTCCACGATTGACGAAAATAAAAACAAAAAAATTATCATCCCAAGCGAATTCCATGCCGAATGCGGAAGCGGTAGAAACACCAATTGAAAGCGAAGAACTTGCCAAAATCATTTCTCACACGCATAATAACGTAAAATATTTTGAAGATGACAAAAAGTTAGTGGATTACATAAAAGAAAAAACACGCCCCTGCGACGCGGTCGTGTTCTTGGGAAGCCATGGATTCAGAGGAATGATTGACGATTTGGTCAATGCCAAATTTTAAATTTTCTATTTCCCCTCATCCACCACCTCGGCCACCACACCTTCATCCCCAATGGAATTTACCATCAATGTGATTCCGCAAACATTGCACTCAATCACATCCTCCGGCGCGAGATTGGGATAACGAGTTAAATCAACGTCATTTTTACATTCCGGGCAGGTTAGTTTCATAGAGTTATAATAAACACATTACTACGAACAGTATAAGACATTTTTTAACAATAATCAAGAGCGATGAATTTGTGTAACGTGTAGCGTATAACGTGCAACCTGTCCGCCACGATACGCGTTACACGCTACATGTTGCGCGTTACACGCACTATGTCCACCCCCCTCACTCAAACCAAAAACTTAACAAAACATCTCGGCCTAAAATTCCCGGTCTTTTTTAAGCGTGAAGATTTGCATCCACACGGCTCGCACAAAGGTCGTTCCATTCCTGTCATGATCGAAAAATATGCCAATGAGGGAATAAAAAACTTTGCCATCTCTTCTTCCGGCAACGCGGCTCTAGCGGCGGCCTTGCACATTATTGAACGCAACAAAATAAATAGCAATAAAATTAATCTAAAAATTTTTGTAGGTAAAAATATCGCGGAGGAAAAAGATACCGCTCTATCCCTGTTAAAAAACGATCAAATCACTGTTGAACAAGTTTCTAACCCCAAACAACAAGCATTTCAGATGGAAAAGTCCGGTTCGGCAAAGAACCTGCGCCAATCCACCGACGACACGGCGCTTACGGGCTACGAAGATTTGGCGCGAGAATTAAACAAGCAACTAACAAACAGGCTTGGCCCGATATCCGCGATTTTCATCCCCACCTCCAGCGGTACCACCGCCCAAGGTCTCTATCTTGGCTTCCAAAAATTAAAACAAAATCCGCAAATTCATATTATCCAAACCACAGCTTGCCACCCAATCTCCAATATCATTACGAGAAGCGAGCGACACATGTTCGCCTTTGGCAGGGAGCAATCCCGCCAAAGGGTTGTCATTGCGAGGAGCGAAGCGACGAAGCAATCCCAATCATTATCACACAATATTAACCCACCACAATCACAAGTCCAGCCCAACAACATACCATCAATCGCCTCCGCCATCGTAGACAAAGTGGCCCACCGCAAAAATGCAGTTGCGGAAACAATAAAAAACAGCCAAGGATTTGGCTGGATCGCAACCGACGAAGAAATTACTCAAGCAATGGACTTGGTGAAACAAACTGAAGCTATAGAAATCTCCCCCAACAGCGCGCTATCTATAGCCGGACTTATCCACGCCATCAACGCGGGTTGGAAATTTAACGGACCAATTGTTTGTTTAATAACTGGAAAATAACGATTTTTGACAGCGCTTCTGACGAATGATATAATATCTAAAATCAATTCATAAAAAAATAATTATGAACGCGGTTAAACAAACAATTGATGAAAAAATAGACGACATACTTGTTATTGTGAACCATATCAAAGACGGTGCAGTGCATAAAAAAGATTTTAATGAACTAAAGGAGAGGGTTGTTGGAATTGAGAATAGAGTGACTGGAATTGAGTTTCGACTTGGTAATGTTGAAAGCCAACTTATCGAAACTAACGACAAAATAACCCAAGTAAATGCTGGGGTAGAAAAAACCGCGAATATTTTGGAACAAAAACAAATTATTACTGAAGCCGAAAAGAAAACAATCTATAATGCCACAAGCCCATTTAGTGTTCCGGCATAAAAACCATAAAAAAACCGCCCAACCGGGCGGAATTTTATTTAGAAAAACTTATTTCTCAAAACCCACCACGCCACCCTCCACGGGTGTTTTTTTATCGCGGTGCGCGCGGTGCAGATCATCCACACCGGTATTTTCATTGCGTCCACTTGTTTTCTTTTCTTCACCATTTCATCCGAACACCAAAAAACCTTAAAGCATTTGTCATTCTTAGGAAGAGACGTGTCCACTTCACTGTCATCTCGAGCCAAGCCGAGAGATCTCTTCGCCGACTTTCGTGCATGATGGTTGTTTATAACAACAGATTTCAAATTCCCCATCACCGCATTATGCACTACGGACGGATAAATATTGCCCGATGGATCCAAAAAGAAAAAATCTCTGCCAGGAGCGTTGGACAAAACCTGTTTATTGCCCGTCACAAACTCAAACATTCCATGCGCGAAATAGGCGCGCGCCCAGCGCTTTAAATTCCAACTTCGAAGCTCGCTCTTAATCAAATACGCGTACTCCTTATCCAACAAATCACGCCGAGGATTATTGTCAACATTTTGTTTTCCTCCAAAGTAGAATTCCGAACTCTGGGCAAAACTATGCGTGAATTCAACCCCCAATTCGCGCGACAAATCATAGACCTTCGACAAATGCGAAACATTTTTAGCCATCAAAGTGAAAGCCAGACGCAAATTCTTTAAACCCATTTTTTTCAATTCCCACACTGTATTCATGGCCATTTCAAATCCACCCTTAATCCCGCGCAATTCATCGTGCATCTCCCCAACTCCATCAATGGAAATGGCAACACCAATGCCGGGCATAATGGGCAAAATCTTTTTCATCTGCGCCACAATCAATTCGGTGGCAAAACCATTGGAGGAAATCACAATTCTTGCCCGAGGACACGCTTTTTTTACCTCTCGGGCTATATCCGACAAATCCATCCGCAAAAAAGGTTCACCGCCTGACAAATTAATGTCTCGCAAACTTGCAGGCAATTTAGCAAATTCCCCAAAGGACATTTCCGGAAAATCTTTCAATTTCCAAATATCGCACATGTTACAACGCGAATTGCATCGGTATGTGACGGCCAAAACACAATCAATGGGGAGTGTGCATTTGTTCATATTCGCATACAAAAAATTACTTCTTTATTATATCTCAATATTATGCTATAATCAAGCTGTATTTACGCATTTTCATTGTATGCCGATTTCAGAAGAACTATTGAATCTAATCTGCGATCCGGACAATGGATTGAATTTAAGTTTATCTGGAGAAACGCTAATTAACGCCCATACTCGCCACTCATTTGAAATTAAAAATGGAATTCCTCTGTTATATTCCAGCAAAACGAACAAGGAACATATTGCTGAAGAAACAAAATTGGCGGTCATGATGAAACGCCGGCCATCATCACAAAAAGACGCTTTCTCGTTAAATCAATGGAAAAAATCCAAGCAAGAATTTTGGCATATCGTCAAAAAAAATATTAAAGATAGAAAAGACAGTGAAAACATCATCAACATCGGCTGTGGATACGACGACCAATCTCAAACATTTGAAAAATCAGGTCATACCTTTGTTAATTTCGATCTTTTGTATGAGATGCTTTTGGAATCGAAAAATATCCACAACGGACGCAACTATATCGCCGGCGATGTAAACCATTTGCCATTTCAAAAAGAAAAATTTGGCATCGCGATATGCATTGATCTGATTCACCATGAATATAACCGTGTACCGCAACTTCTCGAATCATTTTCACAAATAATTAAACCCGGCGGTGTTCTGTTTCTTGAAGACCCAAACGCATGGGCGCTGTTTCAAATTCCAAAATCTCTACTTTTACCAAAACCATTATATCGCTTTTTGCGATCCGCCCTCCATCGGATTAAACATTCCGCGCACCATCCGGCAGAATATGAATTTCCAACAAGCGTCTTTAAAATAAAAAAAATATTAAAGAAAATCGGTTTTAACAAAATAATAATTCACCCGAGCGTTGCCTATCCCGGAATTGGACCAATAGCATATACGGTCTATCATCTGATTTCTCTTTTGCCCTTTGTTAAGAAATATTTTAATTATCACTACATAATAGAAGCGCATAAATAATTATGCATCATTCCAAACACAGCACTACATTATTTATCCTCGGAGCGCTCGCCGTCGCGTCAATCATCAATCCAAACTCCGGACTGGATATTCTTTTTCTGCTTTTAGGCATATATATTTTTCTGCAAAGTTTTTTTGGCGACTTTGCCATTCTCGCCTTCCTAATCGCGCGACCGGCCATTGATTTTTGGCGCGATTACAATATTTTTTCCTGGCAGAATTATTCCATAAACATAAACGCGGCGATTTCTTTAATCCTGTTTGCGTGGGCCGTTATTTTTTTCATTCGCAACCGGGATTATTGGCACAAAATTCCAACAAAACTGCCATGGATTCTTTTTCTAATATGGTGCGCGTTTACTTTCTTATACAGTTTTGATCGCCCTTCCACCATCCAAGAAACTTTAAAGGCCTCAAATCTATTCGCGCTTTTCGCGATTTCTTTTGTCCTTTATCAAAAATATAAAAAAGGCTTTACAAAAAAACTATTTGTGTCTTTTTTTATTTCCGCAATTATTCCTCTAACCGTGGCTTTTTACCAATTTTTCACAGGAACGGGAATGCGCATTGACTACATTGGCAATCGCATCTACGGAACCTTTGCTCATCCAAATATATTGGCAACTTTTGCCCTCTTGCTCTTCATGGTTTTGGTGGAGTGGATAAAAGAGAACATTAACAAATTTTCCGCGCGTTCAAAAGAAAATTATCCCATCTATGCCGGCGGTGGATTGCTGTTTTTAACAATTATTCTCACTTACACGCGTATTGCCTGGATTGGCCTGGCTCTGTTTATTTTTTTATTCTTGCTAATTTATCACTCCGAATGGTTGGGAAAAATCATTGTGGCAGTCCTTCTTTCTTATGCTCTCTTTTTTCCAATCAACAGCATTCTAACCAATAATTTTAATTACAACTTGCAAAGATACCAGCTGATTGCCCGCCTCACCACGCGCAGTGAAGATGCCGATTCCATTCAATGGCGAACAAATCTCATTGAAAGAGTGATGCCTCTCTTTTGGCGCAAACCCATTTTTGGTTATGGATATGGATCCTTCGCCAAGGTTTGGGATGAAAATAAATCATTGGCCAATCTTTGGGACACCACATCAGAAGCGCACAACGATTATCTAAAGGTGGGATTTGAGAGCGGGTTTATCGGTTTGGGATTGTATCTTACAATTTTTCTATCATTGTTTCTTCGGCAAATTAAATTTGGGGTGTATAAAGATTGGAAAAATATCGTATTCATTGCCAGCATTTGCGTTTATCTGATTCTCAATCTTTCCGACAATATGTTGCACCATACGCCAATGATTTGGTGGATGTGGGCAATGTGGGGTCTTTGGAGCGCGCAATATTCATTGGATGATAAATAAATAAATTAAAAAACCACCGAGCAATAACTCGGTGGTTTTTTAATTTGCCATTTACCATTTGGTACATGGTTTTCAACTGAAGCCGTTGGCAATTTTCCCTTTCCGAAAGAATCGGGAAAAGAGAGAGATTCCGACGGCTTCATGTGAAATATTCTTTTTGTCAGCCCGATCCAATGAAAGTGATATCAAAGGGATCCCTCGACTTCGCTCGGGATGACAGTGTTTGTGGCTGCTCACTGTCTACCTCTCTTTGTCATTCTCCCGACTAAGTCGGGAGAATCTAATATAAAAGATAAACATTGTGCAGCCGACGATCCGAAGATCGACGGCGGCGGGAAATCATTCACGAGCCTTGCGACTCGCTACGTTTTTCTCGCATTTCGGCTTGGCCACTCGACTCAAAGGTCGGGGGCAAGCACAGGCGCGGTCAAGACGCGCCACCGGGTAAAGAGCTGTCGGATGCTTGACTCATCCGAGGCAGTTTTTTTGGAACTCTGCCAACGCATACCACGCCTGGGAGCCACTTCGTTTGAGGCTACTGGTTGTCCCAGGTGCAATAGAGTCGGGGGGGCGGGCCGACCAGGTCCGTGGCTGGTGCCAGCCAGGGAAGAACCTGGTCATCGGACCATTCCCCCCTGCACCAGGCGAGCCCGGTGGGAACTCCCGCCCCGTTGTAACATTCGACGGCACACACGCCATCCGGCGCGGTGTGCCAGCTTTCGTCCGCCGGTGCGGGGGTATTGAAAATGATCGGGTCGGGAAGAGCCCCACCCTCACCGTACCCCACGCAGTTCACGGCGCCGGAGTCACCCGAGAGGCGATACTCGAGCCCGTAGCAGTTCTGCTGGGCAGGAGGTCCGCCAGGACACCCTTCGTCCACCAGGCCGTCGCAGTCGTTGTCCACGCTGTCGCAGACTTCGACCACGCCGGGGTGGATGAGACCGGCGACGTCGTTGCAATCCCCGCATGCGTCACCGACCGCCAGCGTGCACCCACCCACGCAGACAGCATAACCGTCTGCGTCGGTGTCGACACACTGGGCCGGAGGCGGTGGCGGGCCACCGCACCCCTCATCAATCTGCCCGTCGCAATTGTCGTCCACGCCGTTGGCGCAGACCTCCACCGCGATGGGGTTGATGAGGGAATTGGTGTCGTCGCACTCTCCGCAGGACTGACCCGCGGGGGCGACAGGACACGCGGGGGCCACACAGGCGATGAAGGAATCTCCATCGCCGTCTTCGCACGGCGGGGTGAGGCAGGCGGGATCCTGCCCGCACTCCGGGTCATCGCAGTCGATGAGCCCGTCGCCATCGTCATCGAAACCGCCCGTACAATTTAATTCGGAATCCACGCAGAACCCGGACGAGTCCAGGTCCCTACACGTGGTGCAATAGCCGGTTTCGCCGGCCGCGAACTCCGCTGGCGAATCCAGCGGGTCAACTGTACATCCGGCGTACCAGCCGGTCGGCACACACTGCCCGTAGGAGCAGTAGTAGCCGACCGTGCAGTCGCCGTTAACTGCACAGGGAACGTCGTACCCGCCGACCAGGCCGATGTCACCACATTGGGTGTTCTGGTCGCAACAGGCTTCGTAAAGGACCTGCCCGCCGCAGACGCCGGCCGTGCAGGTATCGTTCCCGGCGCAGTTGGAGTGGTCATCGCAGGACTGCCCATCGGCCTTGACGGGCTGACTGCAGACACCTGTGGCCGGGGCGCAAACCCCGGGCAGGTGGCAGTCGTCGAGAGCCAGGCACTGCACCGGGTTTGCCCCGATGCAGACTCCGATCTGACAAGTATCCTGCTGGGTGCAGGAGTTGTCGTCGGAGCAGGCCGTGCCATCCGCCATGGGCGGATTGGTGCAGATGCCGGTCGCCGGGGCGCAAATGCCCACGGCGTGGCACTGATCCTGCGCCAGGCACACGACGGTATCCCCGCCGACGCAGTTGCCATCCTGGCACGCATCGGTCTGGGTGCAGGCGTTGCCGTCGTTGCAGGCCTGCCCGTTGGGCAGGATCGGATTCGAGCACGCCCCCGTTGCGGGGTCGCACTCGCCGACCTGGTGGCACTGCTGGTCCATGGGGACACAGGCCACCGGGTCAGCCCCGACGCACGTGCCCGACTGGCAGCTGTCCTGCTGGGTGCAGGCGCTGTTGTCGTTGCACGCTGTGCCGTCGGACTTGGCCGGGTTGGAGCAGACGCCGGTCGCGGGGGCGCAAACCCCCACGTCGTGGCACTGATCCGAGGCGCCACAAACGGTCGCCTCCCCCCCGACGCACGTGCCAGCCTGGCAGGTGTCGGGGGTGCCGATCAGCGATCCGGTGCAGGCGTTGCTGTCGCTGCACCCGGTGCCGTCGGACTTGGCCGGGTTGGAGCAGACGCCGGTCGCGGG
>JAHJCN010000028.1 GCA_018812905.1 Patescibacteria group bacterium | reverse complement strand
GCATTTGGACATGGAGCTGGGTTTCCGGTGGCGGTTCAATAGTGTCCGGCTATGAAACCATCAGCTCTGTTTATGACAGCAACCTCACCTATAACCCGCCACCCGGGTTTCCGGTGGGGCAGGAATATAAGATGATTAGCTGGGAGTTGGTGAAATAGATTGACAGATGGTGTGTTGGATATTATGATACCGCATATTGCGAGCTTGAGAATTTTCAATTTTCAATTTTGCAATTTTCAATCAATGTTCAATTTACAATGTCACAATGACAAAAAAGTTTAAAAATTATGTCATTGAATATTCAATGAAAATTAAAAATTGTAAATTGAAAATTAATTATACTGTATGCCTCAACAAATACGAAAGCTAGTCATCCCGGTCGCCGGTCTCGGCACCCGCTTCTTGCCCGCCACCAAAGCCAGCCCAAAGGAGATGTTGCCCGTTGTGGACAAACCCATTATTCAATATGTGGTGGAAGAGGCCGTGGCTTCTGGAATCACCGATATTATCATGGTCACGGGATCCGGCAAAAGGGCTGTGGAAGACCACTTCAGCCCAAATTATGAGCTTATTAATTGGTTAAAAAAACAAGGCAAGAATGAAATTGACGGAGAAGTAAAAAAAATCGCGGACATGGCCAATTTTATCTTCATTCGTCAAAAAGGTCCCTATGGCAATGGCACGCCGGTGCTTTGTTCCAAAAGCGTTGTCGGGGATGAGCCGTTTGCTGTGTTGTGGGGAGATGAATTTCATTATGCTCCGGAGAAACCGCGCCTGAAACAGCTTATTGAGGCCTACGAGAAATATCAGGATCCTGTTATCACCGCCTATCCTATTGATGACGAAGGCACAAAAAAATATGGAGTAGTGGAGGGGCAAGAGGTGGAAAACGACATCTATCAGGTTAAAACCATTCTGGAAAAACCAGGGCCGGAAAAAACCGAATCGCGTTTGGGTAGTATTGGCGGTTACGTTTTGACGCCGGATATTTTTGAGGCGCTGGAAGACACCAAGGTCGGCCGAGATGGGGAGCTGTGGTTGGTGGACGCCATTTTTAAGCTTTCCAAAAAACGCCCCATCTATGCGCGCAAAGTTGACAGCACATATTATGACACCGGCTCCAAATTCGGCTACCTCCGCGCCAACGTGGATTTTGCCCTGCGCGACAAAGAAATGGGCGAAGAGTTTGGGAAATATTTGAAATCTGTGATATAATAGCACTGCAAAATTTTCAATTTTTAATTTTTAATTTTCAATGAATTTTCATTGAAAAATTTTCAAACTTCTATTTGCGAAGTCCTATCGTGTTGTATTTTTTGAAACATTGGAAATTGTAAAATTGATAATTGAATGAAAATTAAAAATTGTCTCCCTACGGGAGATCTCCAGAAGGGAGACAAATTGAAAATTTTTAAATTATCTATGTATAAGACCAGTAGGCTTTTATTACTAACTTTTTTATTCAGCTCATTGCTTATCGCCGGTTTTGGTTGCAAAGGAATGACCACCGAGGAAGTGGCCGCAACCAAGCCTGTTACATTGGAATATTGGACTGTTTTTGATGATGTGGATGCTTTGAGGGCACAAATTGCAAAATATAGAGCCGACAGGCCACAGGTCACAGTCAACCTTCGCCAACTGCGAGAAGAAGAATTATATCCGCGTTTGATTGAAGCCTTGGCCGAAGATAAAGGTCCGGATATCGTTTCCGTGCAAAACAAAAATTTACGCGGTTTTTTGAGCAAGCTTCAGCCCATGCCGGCCACGGCCAAGGACACCACCGTGCAGGTGGTGAAGGGTCAGGTGAGCACGCAGACAGTGGTGAACACCAAAACCGTAAACATGGTCACAATGGACAAATTGGATAAAGAATTTGTTCAAGCCATACAAAAGGATGCTGTGGCGGGTGGAAAAATTTATGGTCTGCCTCTTTCCATGGATGTGATGGCGGTATATTACAACAAAGATCTGATGGATCGCGGGGGAGTGCCGGAACCGCCGAAAAATTGGGAAGAATTCCAGACAGCCGTAAAAAAATTAACCCGCTATGACAAGCAAACAGGCAAAATTTTGCAATCCGGCGCGGCCATTGGCACGGGAAATAACGTGCCGGGGTCGGATGATTTGTTATACATTCTTTTCAAACAAAGCCGAGTAGATTTTGTATCCAAGACCGGCGCTCCGCTGTTTAACACTCCGGGCAAAGGAGGGGAATCTCCATCCGTGAACATCATGAATTTTTATACTGATTTTGCCAATTCCACTCGTGACACTTACAGCTGGAACGAAACAATGGACAATGCCTTGGATAAATTTGTAAATGGTTCGGCTGTTTTCTTCTTTGGATATAACTATCATAATCCCATCATCAAAGCGCGGGCTCCGCAGTTGAATTACGGCATTTTGCCCATGATGCAACTCAATGCCGAAGACACACCGGCGAACGCGGCCACCTATTGGTTGCAGACGGTGACGGAAAAATCCAAAAATCCGGATTCGGCTTGGAATTTGATTGATTATCTGACGCGTTCCTCGGCAAACAAAGCATATTTGGACGCCACCGGCCGACCCACGGCCTTGCGCGCCTACATTGCCGAACAAAGTGAAAAACCCGAGCTATCTCCGTTTGTTTCGCAGGTGCTCACTGCTGACAATTGGTATAAAGGAAACAACTATGACTCGGCCAAAAAATCCGTCAACGACATGATTCACGAATGGCTCCAACCCGCGCCCGATCCGGAAAAAGCGGGTCAATACAGACAAGAAATCCTCAACCGCGCCGTGCAGAAAATAAATCAGACGATGTAGTTTTTCCTCCCCTTAACAAGGGGAGGCGAGGTGGGGGTCTAATTACAAAATATGTCCATTGCAAAAAAATTCGCTTTCTTCATTGCTCTTGGTGTTGTTTTTTTATTTGGTGTGGTTGGGCAGGCGCGGGCGGATGTAGACGTTCTCACCGGCGATGACATTCCGACTTATTGTTTCTGCTATGATGATATTTCCGTGATTACTCCGGAAAATAAGGGGATTGCAGACAAAGTACTCTCTACTGGTCTGTTGTTTTGTGAGCGGCGTCTATCGGAATCTGAAAAATGCACCAAGACTGACATGAAAAAAAGTGCTACTACAAAATACACTGGAGACTGTAGGCCTTTTAACGATCAAACAGTCTGTCGTAGTGCATTCGAGAAATGGACTGCCGATAAAACCGCGCGTCTTAAGGGAATAGAGGGGCTTGAGAAAACCACCGGTGGCTTGATTGGCGCAATTTTGCCGGAATGCGTAGTGAACCCCAACCAGACATGCGATGATGTTGGTATTTTTATAATTGCCGGTCTTAATGCGACTTCGTTTTTATTTGGCATCATTGGAGCCCTAGTGCTTCTGATGTTTGTGTATGGCGGATTTGTTTTAATTCTTTCGCAAGGAAATCCGGAAAAAGTAAAACAAGGGACCGGTATTATGACTGCGGCAGTGATCGGCTTGATCATTGCTTTTGGGGGGTATTTGTTGGTGCGATTTTTGGGTGAAGCGATTGGGTTAGGGGGCGAGTTTATGTTAAACAAATAGGAGTGTATGAAGAAGATGTTTTTTTCAATCATTTTTTTTATCGCGTTAACTTTGCCGGTTGGCGTTTTTGCTGCGACCGATGTTAGTTACATTAAGACATTAGATCCAGCTGGTCAAAGCGCACCACAGGATGTTCCTTGGGCGTGTATGTGCTCTTTTTCCTACAGCTTTTGTGCTGAAGGAATGATTTGCTTACAGGATCAAAATACTAGTTTTAGAAATCCAACATATTACTTTACCAGCGAGCAGACTTTTTTATCATGGACACAGAGAATGTCACAGAACACAAGGGTTGACCGCGCTCTTAAGCTTGTAGTGGATACGTCAGGAGCTGATCTTACGAAAAGGTGTGATCTTATCGTTTCCGCCCAAAGAATACACTCGGAGTCTGGTTTAGAGATCGCTTGGACAGAAGCTGCGACTGCAAACGCTGTCAATTCAGGGATTAATGATTTCAACCTTTTTCATCTTCAAAGCGATCCAGTGTGCAAGATATTTTATCCCACAGTAGACCGTTGTTGTTGCCAGCAAATTGAGAGTGATATTTTGGTGAGAAAAAATCAGTGTCAAAAGATCAGTGAACCATCAGGACCTAATATTTGCAGTGCTGTTGGATCTGCATTGAATCCTGCGGTTGCCTTGCCAGTCCCAGCAAACGGTGATTGCAAAAGTTTGGAAGTCGAAAAAATTGATTACAATCCAACGGCCACAACATTCGACATAACCACCGCAAGTTTAAAAATCAAAGCCGCCGCAGCCCTCAACCCCCTAAAACTCACCTCCGTCGCCGAGCTCATCGGCCGTGCAATCCGTGCTTTGTTAATTTTCATCGGCGCCATTGCCTTGATTTTATACATCTGGGCCGGTCTATTATGGATGACCGCGTCCGGCGCTTCTGAAAAAATTACCACTGCCAAAAATATTCTCATTTGGACGACTTTGGGCGTGGTGGTTATGCTGTCCAGCTATGTCTTGGTTAATTTTATCTTCGGCACCGTGTTTAATGTCTG
>JAHJCN010000001.1 GCA_018812905.1 Patescibacteria group bacterium | reverse complement strand
TATACCCTCCCATTTTATCCCAATTATTTATTCAAAGGAAAAATCGTATGATCCATAATGCTGTATAATAATGCAATTTTGAAACAATATCCTTATTATGTTATATTATAATAAATTCTCAAATTATGAAAAAATATTTAATGTTTAAAAAACTTATAATTCTATGCTCTCTTTTCTTAAGTTTTGGGTACACCACAAACGCTCAATTATCTCTTAAATACACAGATAAACTAGAGCCGCTTTTACTAAAACCTGGCGACACAAGCGAAATATATATCGAGTTGATGGAGTCATATGGTAAGTCAACAAAAGTTAATATATACACGACGGACGGAACCACAACATCAACGGGTAGTTTCGCTGCTAAACTGCCTGACCGTAAACAATATTTCTTCGGTGTTTGGGCAAAATTTGATGAAAACATAATTGAGATGGAGGCGGGAGAAAAAAAGAAACTAAAACTAACCATCCATATACCGGAAACCGCAACCCCCGGCGATTATTCGGGAGGAATCGCCGCATCAAGAATTTTTGAAGAAAAAACAAATGTTGAAAAATACAATAAGAATATTTCCGCATCAATGAGCGCCACCGCAAGAATAGCTATGCCATTATATTTCACCATAGAGGGACAACGTATAAATAAACTTGAAATAGGCAATCTGTTCTATAAAGAAATATCCGGCGGTAATTATACTTTATATTTGCCCTTTCAAAACAACGGTAACACAACAATAAAAATCACCGTAGATCCTTCAATGAAATCAGTATTTGGTAAAAATAATAAAATCCTTGATCAAAAAGAAATCCTACTATTCCCAAGAGAAAAAGCAAAAATAGAAATACCGCTGGGAGTACTCCCAATATTTGGAGTATACGACCTTAATACGGATATAACATACAGCGAACACAGCCTATTGACACAAAAAGACACACTGCTCGAAAAAACCACTAAAAATATTCGCTTAATAATAATCCCCTGGCTTCAGATAATTATCTTCCTGGTGCTCGTCGTCATTATTGTAACATCTATTTTACATAAAAAAGCACATCTCGCGGGATTAATAAAATCAAGCAGTAAATATTCAGTACAGCAAAATGACACTATCGCGCAACTTGCAAAAAGCAATGACGTTGATTGGAAAACAATAATTAAAATTAATAATATAAAACCACCTTATGACATTTACCCACGCCAGGAAATACTCATTCCAAAAAAGAAAGAGTAGCAAATCCCTATATCTCATCCTTTTGGTGCTATTAATCTTATCTTTTGTTAATGCTGCCATTGCCGCAGAAACAACAGTTTCCACTCCCGCTACTCAACAAGCTACAGAAACACAAAAAGAACTGATCTCCACAATGGCAAAAATGGGAGCATTGAAATCCGATTTTATCCCTGTAAATCCACAATCCGATGATAAACAATTATTTTATTATGAAATTGCTCCGGGCACTTCAATTGAAGATGAACTATTTGTAGTAAATTTTTCCGATGAAGAAAATAACATTGAAATAATATCTGTTTACGCCCGTACAAATATAAAAGGAGCACAGGAATATTCCCTTAAAGATGAGGAACAGAAAGAGCCGGCCACATGGATTACGTTGGGAGAACAAGAAATCACCCTAAAACCAAACGAGCAAAAAAAAATACCAATTAAAATAGAAATCCCTCCTCGCACCCCGTTTGGCACCTATAAAGGCGGCTTTGCCATACAAAAAACATATCCGCCATCATCCGGTTCAGGCTTTAGCAATGTATTTAGAGATATTAAAAAAATTGAAATCAATGTTACAGATAATCCAAAAGAGTTCATTAAAAAAACCGTTCCACTGTTTCAGATCACCATATATTTTTGGATCGCTTTATTACTCTTTATATTAAGTCTGGCTTATTATTTCATCAGTAAAAAAAAGCAAAAACAGTCATGAATATAAAGAAATACCTTCCATGGCTTATATTACACGCCACAGTTGCATCCTTCGTTTTAATTGAGCCTTTATTCGTCTACGCCCAGGTACAAAACCAGACAGCCTCCTTAAATATTATGTCGGGAAGCATTTACATAATAGACACGCCGGAAAACTTTTTCTTTAGTCCAACGTTCATTAACAATTCATCAACTATCGAAATTTTCAAAAGTCTTGAACCGGATATCTCCAACAACCTGCTTATTGTGGGAGACGCAAACACCACCGGCCAAGATTTTAATATCACTCTTACAATAAGTAATCTTGTTAGTACCACCTCCGTTATTCCTTTTTCAAACATTTCTTTCGTAACCCTTGCAGACGACCCATCCGGCATTGACCCTTATTCACAAGGAGCAAACATGACTAATTTAACCGCGCCCTTCGCGTGCACCTCTTGGACGGGGAATCTGGAGTCAAATTGCGGATCCGATCTTAATTTAAATTTTCTTTCCGAATCTCCCCAATTTTTCGCCGCGGATCCAATGCAGCAGGCAAATAGCACAACCACCAAAATCTATGTTGACAGTTATTTCGACGCAGATCCAGAGGTTAATGCTTGGAAAGTATATTATTCAATAAACGAAATCATCGAATTCAGCGACGGCGAAAAAGCTCTTGTCACAGGCACTACACCCGGACCGGTAGGCTCCGCCTATATTACCGTAATAAGAGGAATCCTGAATACCGCCCCCGCAACCCACGCCATCGGCTCCGGCATTACTTCCCGTGGAAACACAAGCATTCAGGAGGTAATCATGGACGGCCCCGAACCAATTGCCCCGAGAATTGGCGCCTATTCAATGGGCTTCGGATTCAAGGGCCTTATAGAGCCAATATTCTTGCCCAGCGAATACACCGGAACAATAACATTTACGCTTTACATAACATAAGATGAAAAGACAAGGACTTGCTATCGTTTTCTGTATATTCTTCCTGGCAACAACGCTCATCTCCGGCACCACCCTCGCCGCCACCTCGACAATCGTTGTTACCAGCACGCCGTTTCTTTCATTCACTGATGTGCCCGATTCAATTTCAATCGGCACCCTTACCGTGCCAATTGCAAACACGGCCCTCACAAGCGACGCAAACGGCAACCTGCCCTCGGAACGTCACCTTACAATAAGCGATACCCGCGGCTGCGGGGGATTAACCCTGCAAATTCAGGCCGCCGCTTTCACCCCCGCCTCAACGCAGATAATACCGGCGGGCATTCGCGTTGTTTCAAGCACTAACGACCAGCTTAACGAAACTGTCGTCGGCAATGTTGAATACATTTCCGGCTTCGCCGGCGATCAGACAATCGCCGCGCCCCTGAACGTGGCCGCCACAACTTTCAGCGATTCAACACTTTTCACAAACGCGCCTTTCGACACGGTCGACAACACCCTCACCGGCGCAATAGACCTTTTGGACGGAGACCTTTCAGCCCCGGCGGGCAGAACCGGTGAAATGCACATTTCCACAAGCTTTTATCTTCTCGTGCCAAAACTGACCCTGCCGGACAGATATTACACAACTCTCACCTACACTTTATCCGATAACACCACCGGAGTTTGCCCATAAACACATCACAATCAAGCCCCATAGTTTTCCGCTTTCTTACAGCAATAATCAGTCTCGCGCTTCTTGCAGCCCCTATCCACGCCACTCTTGCCGAATTTTCGGTTGTTTCCGCCATCCCCAACGAAAGACAGTTTAATTTCACCATTCCGGCG
This sequence comes from Patescibacteria group bacterium, assembly GCA_018812905.1. GTDB lineage: Bacteria > Patescibacteriota > Patescibacteriia > Magasanikbacterales > GWA2-37-8 > JAHJCN01. The sequence goes on along the minus strand of JAHJCN010000001.1, from coordinate 2,117 downwards.
GGCCAAAGCCGGGATTCAGGCATAATCGTCAATAATCTCGGCAACGATACCATAACGGTTGAAGTATACGGCGCCGACGGAACAAACAGCAGCCAGGGAACCTTTTCCCTCACTTCAAAATCTCACGGGCAAAAACACATCGGCGCATGGGTCCGGTTTGAAAAACCCACTGTAACAATCCCTCCAAAACAGGCCATGACCATCTCTTTCACACTTTCCGTGCCGGACAACGCGACTCCGGGCAATTACGGCGGAGGAGTGGCCGTGGAAGCCTCATCCGCGGAGCTGAAAGTTGAGGAAGAAGCAACCGGCCCTGGAGCGGGAACTGTTTCAACCGCCGCCCGCATATACGTGCGCACGTTCGTAAAAATCCCTGGTGAAAAAATCAGCAACTACCAGTGGACGGATTTTGGCTTCAACCATCAGGATTTAAACAACAAACCCCGCTTCTTTTTCTCATTTAAAAACAACGGGAACACCATCATTCTGGTTCAGCCGGAAGTCACGCTTCGCGGATTCCCGCCTTTAAAAGAATCCACCCTTACCATGTCGGAAATGACCCTTCAGCCCGGCACGTCGCTCGACAACATTGAACTCCGCTGGGATGATCAGCCTCCCGTCGGCTTTTATTTTGTCGATGCAAAAGTGGATTTCTCCGAATTTGACATTACGAACGACCAAAGAATAAACCCCGAAACCCAACATCGCGACATTACAATAAACCTGACTCCGGCCTATATAATTGTTTTAATACTTGTCGCAATTCTTGCTGTTATACTGCTGATTTCCTTTGTTACTATTTCTCTGATAAAAATACGCGCCGGATGCATTGAGCATAAAGTCCTGCCCGGCGAAACCATCGCTTCCATCGCGAAAAAACACAACGTCAGCTGGAAGAAACTTGCGCAAATCAATAAACTAAAATCACCATATACTCTTAAAGAAGGCCGGATTCTGTTCGTGCCACCCATCACTCCATCATCAAAAAAATAATCAACCTCAAAATGACAAAAAAATCCGCGCTGCTCCTTGCACTTTCCTCCGCTTTAACTCTTCAGTTGATAGTTGCAGTCCTCGCAATCGCGCAAACCACCAGCGCCAATCCCGCAGGCGATGTTCCGGTCAACCTGGAGAACATCAAAAACGAAGGATTCACAATCGTCCCCGCCGAACCAAACGCGATAAACGGCCGCGAATTCATTTTCGAAGTCAAACCCGGAGAAGAAACAAGAGACAGCGTAATGGTAAGAAACCTGTCGGACACGGAAACGCTTTTTTATCTGTACGGAGCCGATCCCACCGTCTCCGCGCAGGGCACCCCCGCCTACAAAACCCGCGACACGGAAAGCAACGAAGAAGGCAAATGGATAACCTTCGACCACTCGCAGGTCGTACTCGGCCCAAACGAAGATAGGAAAGAATATTTCACCCTTCGCGTCCCCGCGGACGCGGAGCCCGGTGAATACCGCGCCGGCATCGCCATCGAAAAAACCAAAAAAGACAGCCAGAACGCCAACATCACAATCGCCACAAGAGTAATACTTCACTCAAAAATCACCGTATCCGAAAATCCGTCGCCCGTGCCCAAAGCCGCGGCTCCCGTTTTGTCGGGTTCTGACACCAAAAACCAGTGGCAAATATATTACTTCTGGATCTCGCTCATACTCTTTTTGGGCAGCTTCGCCGCCTTAATCTGGGTAACATATCAGGAGAAGAAAGCCGGCCGCGTTGCACAAACCACCACCGCCCACCGCGCCTCCCCCATCAAACCGGCCGTCAAACCGGCAACTCCTAAACGCGCAACCTCCCACCGTCGCAAACCGGCCACCCGTCGCTCACATCCAAAAAAATCTTAACATTTTACCCCGCCGCAAATCTGCCCGCCGTACATTCACGCCCGCTGCCGCGCTGGCAAATCTTAACATCGCGCTTTCACCACCCGCCTCTCACGTTTTCCCGCCTCTTCTCCCAAAACATCCCGTCAATCCCGTGCGCGACCGCATGATGTTCAGCGCATAGCGGAGCCATAAACCGCGGATCATGGTTCCGGCTCAACGCAAACCTTTGCGTATGATGGATCACATCTGCCCGTTTCCCACAATTTCGCACAGTACACT
>JAHJCN010000027.1 GCA_018812905.1 Patescibacteria group bacterium | reverse complement strand
TTGATATAACTTCTTTGGAGGAAGACATGTTGTCAGGATGACAGTTGCGAACATTGTCATGCTGAACTTGTTTCAGCATCTGTGTTGGTAGTGCTGTAATTGACAGAGATCCTGAAACAAGTTCAGGATGACAAGTGAAATCTTGAAACAAGTTCGGAACGACAAAAACATGGCAGTATAACGCACGATTGGAGGAAGCCATGAAGATCAATGTTGCGACAGCCCTCACGCTGTCCAGATTCGTCATGCTACCGATCATCCTGCTACTAATCCGAGCGGGTGGCAAGACCTGCCTCATCACCGCGAGCATCGTCATGCTCGCCTCCGAGATCACCGACATCCTGGACGGTCGCGTGGCTCGGCGAATTGGCCTGGTTTCGGAAGAGGGAAAACTGCTGGACCCCTTGGCAGACAGCATCTGCCATTCCAGTGTTTTCATCCTAATGGCCGGCATTGGCTGGATTCCCGCTTGGGCAACCATCATTGTCGTGGCTCGAGAATTGGCCGTGGGCACATTGCGTAATTTGGCAGCCGCGCGCGGTGTGGCCTTGGCCGCTCGCTTGAGCGGTAAGGTGAAAACGGTGGTCTACGCCATCGTCCAAATCGCGCTTGTGGTGAGCCATATCACGGCGGATTTCTTGCCGTCAATTCCGGAGGTTTTTCGGTTCATCAACTGGGGGCTTGGCCTCATAGCCATCGCCCTTGCCATCTTTTCCGGTCTTGACTACGGGACGCACGTTCTTCGACGCTTCCGTATCAAACGGATGGGATGAACCACCAGAAGGAGGTCAATCGCCCCGGTCGCGTCATGCGCACCGGGGTTTGCTATTTGCATTTGTCCGTGATAACATAATTGAGAAGAAATTTTCAATTTACAATTTTTAATGTTCAATTTTTAAACGTACGTGCTTAAAAATTAAAAATTTTCACTTGTCCAGATTTCTACCCAGGCAGGATAATAAAATTATATTTTATGTATAAACATTCTCTCAAGGACTTTGACCCAGACATCTTGAACATTATAAAAAAAGAGCAAAAACGCCAAGAAGAAGGGTTGGAAATGATTCCTTCGGAAAACTTTGTTTCTCCGGCTGTTTTAGAGGCGCTTGGTTCTGTTTTAACAAACAAATATTCAGAGGGTTATGTGGGGAAACGCTATTATGGAGGCTGCGAATTCGTGGATGAAGTGGAAACCTTGGCCATTGAACGAGCTAAAAAAATCTTTGGCGCCGAACATGTAAATGTCCAACCTCTTTCCGGGGCACCGGCCAATATTGCAGTGTATTTTGCTCTGCTCAAACCCGGTGATATCGTGCTTGGCATGGATCTTTCGCACGGAGGACACTTGACTCATGGCCATCCGGTCACCAGTATGGCAAAAATTTTTAATTTTATCCGCTACAAAACAGATGCCAACGGAAAAATAGATCTGGATAATCTGCGCGCCATGGCGCTGGAACATAAACCCAAGATAATTTTGGTTGGATATTCGGCATATTCGCGCGAAATTGAATATGAAAAAATTAAAAACATTGCCGATGAAGTTGGCGCTATCACCATGGCCGATATCGCTCATATCGCAGGTCTCATTGCTGGCGGAGTGATGAATAATCCGGTGCCGATTTTTGATGTGGTAACAACAACCACACACAAAACCCTGCGCGGACCGCGCGGTGGCATGATTATGTGCAAAGCCAAATTGGCGAAAGCAATTGACAAGGCCGTGTTCCCAGGCCTACAGGGCGGACCGCACGAAAACAATATCGCGGCCAAAGCAGTGGCTTTTAAAGAAGCCTTGGAACCTGAATTTAAAGAATACGCGAAACAAATTGTCGCAAACGCGAAGATTTTGGAAACGGAATTTTTAAAAATGGACTACAAACTATGTTTCGGTGGCACGGAAAACCACTTGCTTTTAATCGACATATCAAACAAAGGCCTTTCCGGAAAAGAAGCAGAGACCGCTTTGGACAAGGCGGGAATAACAACAAATAAAAATATGATACCGGACGACCCGCGCTCCCCAATGGATCCATCAGGCATTCGTCTGGGAACCCCGGCTCTCACCACTCGCGGATTCAAGGAAAACGAAATGCTCCAAGTGGCAAAATGGATTGATGAAGCGATCATGAATTGGAAGGACAAAACTAAACTGGACGACATCCGCGCGCAAGTACTTGAACTTACAAAAAAATTCCCTCTTTATCCCACATTATAGACATACGAAATACGAAAGGTATGAAAATATGAAAAATACGAAGGCTAGACGCTTTCGTATTTTCGTACCTTTCGCATTTCATTATATCTTAAATATCTCTCACCTCAATCAAATTCAAATTGCCAGCGTGCCCCACCGGCTCTCCGGCCACCACCACCATTTTGTCGCCTTTTTCCGCGATATTGTATTTTAAGATATGTTTAATTGAAGATTGAATCAATTGTTCTATGGTTTTACAAGGCAAAAGGATGAATGGTTGTATTCCCCACGAAATATTCAATTGTTCGGACACACGTTCAGAGCTTGTAGCCACGATTATGGGAAGAAAAGGGCGGTAACTGCTTATCAACCGGCCTGTTTCACCGGTGAGCGATGCCGCTAAAATAATTTTTGCGCCAATATCATCAGCCACCACACAAGCTGTTTGCGCCAGTGAAATGTCAACCGAGCCATGATTGCCGATATCAAAAATGGTTTGATCCGATAAATAGGCCGATCTCTCGGTCGTACGGATGATGTGGTTCATCACTTTGACGGTTTTAAGAGGATATTTCCCCGACGCTGTTTCATTGGATAGCATCAGTACATCGGCATGGTCAAAAACAGCATTGGCAACGTCGCTCACTTCCGCGCGACTTGGTCTACGGCATTCTTGCATGGAATCAAGCATTTGCGTGGCCACGATCACCGGCTTTGCGAGGTCTTTGCACAGTCCAATGATTCTCTTTTGCATCAAGGGCACTTCTGCCGCGGGCATTTCCAGACCCAAATCACCTCTCGCGATCATCACCCCGTCGCAGACTTCCAAAATTTCTTTTAGGTTTTCCATTGCTTCGCGCCTTTCTATTTTTACAATAATTTGCACTGGGTATTCCGACTTAATCTTTAGATTCTTTTCATATTTTTTTATTAATTCCAGAAGCAATATAACGTCTTCCGCTTTGTGAACAAACGAAAGCGCAACTGAATGAACACCGAGAGACAATCCGTATTTTAAATCCTTTTTATCTTTTTCGCTCAAAGGAGGAATGCGCAAACTGCTATCCGGAAAATTCACGCCTTTGCGCGATTTGATTACCCCACCCTCAATAACTTTACAAAAAACTCTTGATCCCTTAATGGAATGGATTTGAACTTCCATTCGTCCATCATCAATCAACAGCCTCTCGCGCACCTTTAAATGCTTCTGCAGTCCGGGAAAAACAAAGGGAATATCCCCACCCTTGTATTTGGTTTCTTTTGTATTCAAAACTATTTCGTCGCCATCTTCCGCCTTCAAACCTTCTTCAGGCAAAATTCCAAGTCGGATTTTCGGACCTTGTAAATCTTGAATTACCGTAATCGTCATTCCCGCTTTCTTTTCCGCCAGCCGAATATTTTGTAATGATTCTTTATGAGACTCGTAGGTGCCATGCGAAAAATTCAAACGCGCGATGTTCATGCCACTCTTCATCATGTCCGTCAAAATCTCCACAGAAGAACAAGCCGGGCCAACCGTCACCATTATTTTTGTTTTTTTACGCATAAAAAGATAACTCAAATTAGCCCCTCAAGGCAATGCCGCTATTTAAGTAATTCTCTTAATTGTTGTTGCTTGTCCTGATCAACCGGAAGAAGCTTGATTAACTGATCCGTGGTGTTGTTGATATTCTGCGAAGTTTGCGAAACGCTTCCCATCACAGATTGATATTTTCCCCAGATATCGCGAGCCACGGGAAGTAAAAAAATTATCGCGATGATAACGGGAACAACTATGACGGCCAAACGCACCCAGCCGACAATAGACGCCCAAAATAATTTACGGCTAATTTGCCTGTTTTGTTCGTAGATAATCTGCGACCATTTTAGATTTTTTTCCAAAAGTTCGCGTAATGCCGCCGGACTATGATCCTTAATTTCCGGCTTAACTTCTTTTTTTTCTACGACAACTTCCGGCTTTGGAGCCGGTTTTGATTCCTTATTTTTAAATTTTTTGAAAAACTCCTTGAGGTTCATAATCAATAAATTGTCATTGCGAGAAGCGAGCGACGCCAATCCACCTTTGGCGGTAAGTAATCTTTTGCTTTGATGGGATTACTTCGTCGTCCCGACTTAGTCGGGATTCCTCGCAATGACAGGTGGTATCATTTAAGTTTTTTCGCCTCTCTCTCGAATGATTTTGTATCCTTAAAATCACGGTATACGCTGGCAAAACGTATGTAGGCCACTTTATCAAAACCGCACAAATGTTTCATCACGATTTCACCGATTTCCTTGGCGTTCAATTCCCTCTTTTTCTTTTTTTGGATATCGCGCTCAATATTATGGATGAGCTTGTGAAAACTTTCTTGCGTGTATGGACGTTTGGTTAAAGATCGGCGAATGCCATTTTTCACCTTTTCTCTTGCATACATTTCACGCGCCCCGTCAGTTTTGACCACCATTAAATCCAGTATCTCAATTTCTTCAATGGTTGAAAATCTATGTTTGCACTTATCGCATTCACGCCGTCTGCGCACAGCCAAATTTCCGGCTGTTTCCCTGGTATCCAAAACTCGTGTTTCTTTATTACTGCATACGGGACAACGCATATATTAAACTATTACGAACCCATTTTTTTTCGAAGAAAAGCAGGTATTTCCAAATCTTCGTCGGAGTTATTGTTAACAGACGGAGGTGCTGAGGGAGGAAGCGCGGAAGAAGAACGCTCGCTTCGGTTTAATGAAAAATTGGAAAAAACAGATGATCTGGCCGGTGGTGATTGAACAAACTGTTTAAACTTTTTTTCCTCCTCCACTTCTTCTTTTTGACCACGGCGTACAAATGGGCTGGAAACAAATTTGGTGGGAGAAAATAAATTTGAAGAATTGTCGTCTTCCGCGCTATTGATGACGAACGGTTTAACCCGACGATCTTCAAAGCCGGTCGCAATCACCGTAACCTTAACATTGTCACCCATGGCTTCGTCAATAATGGCGCCGAAAATAACTTTTACATCTTCCGAAGCCGAACTGGTAATAATTTTCGCGGCTTCTTCCACCTCGCTCATGGCCAAACTCGGTCCACCGGAGACGGTGAAAAGAATTCCGCGCGCGCCGTCAATGGAAATTTCCAAAAGCGGACTGGAAATGGAAGCCCTTGCGGCTTCAACCGCTCTATTTTCGCCTGATCCAATACCAATACCCATCAAAGCCGAACCAGTATCTTTCATGATGGTCTTTACATCGGCAAAATCAACATTGATAACACCATGCATTGTGATGATTTCGGAAATGCCTTGTACACCCTGGCGCAAAACATCGTCGGCGATTCTGAAAGCATCCAAAAAAGACGCTTTTTTATCTACCACTTGCTTGATGCGATCATTCTGAATAGTGATAATTGTATCTACATGGCGAGCCAGCTTTTCCCATGCCGTATCCGCAATTTCTAATCGCTTCGGACCTTCAAACGAAAAGGGTTTAGTGACAACCGCCACCACAAGCGCTCCGCATTCTTTGGCCACTTCTGCCACAACCGGACTGGCGCCGCTTCCCGTTCCGCCTCCCAAACCGCAGGTGACAAAAACCATGTCCGCGTCTTGAAGCATTTCACGAATTTCATTTTGCGATTCTTCGGCAGACTTTCTGCCCAATTCCGGATCCATGCCAGAGCCCAATCCCCTTGTAACACTTTTTCCAATATGCAATTTTTGCGGAGCTAAATTATGATGCAAAGCCTGAACATCGGTGTTCATCACGATAAAATCAACACCACGAATTTTGGCAGCCATCATGCGATTTACCGCCGACCCGCCCGACCCACCAACTCCAACAACCTTAATTTTTGCAAAAGTCTCCATGTCCGGTTTCACTTGAGGCATAGAATTACTGAAAATGGCTTGAATAATTTTTGTATCCAAGACTCATATATTTAAAAAAGGCGAAGCCTACCTCCGCCTGTATTTTATAATTTTAACGCTTAACTGTCAACCAATTGAATGCTTATTTTGTGAATAACTTGCCTAAGGAATCAAGCTCTCAAAACTCTTCTTGATCTTCCCCCAGAGCTTGCCGGCTCCCTTGATACCTGTGGAAACAGTGCTTTTCATAGAGGCGCGATAGAGATTGTTGCTCCCCCACTTAACCAAGCCAATGGCAGTGCTAAAGCCAAGATCATTGACCTTTTCGGTCACGCTCATTGTGTCTAACGAAAAACCAAGCACCGCCGGCAATCGCAAATTTCGCTTGGCCAGCTCAATTAGACCCGGTAGTTTGGCGCCGCCTCCGGTGAAAACCACCCCAGCCGGCAACAAACCGCTTCTTTGAATTTTTTTCAGCTCATCGTCAATTTTGGCCAATATCTCTTCGGCTCGGGCTTGGATAATTTCGCTCAAATATTGCCTCTTGACGATATCATGGGTTGGAGAGCCCAAATCATACAAATCTATTTCATCTTTTTTTGACACTATCTCAGGCAAACAACTGCCGTATTGCACTTTCACTTTTTCCGCGATATCAATAAGGGTACGCAGGCCAATGGCCACATCATTTGTTACGTGCGCGGAGCCGATGGGCAAAATGGCGGTATGAATCAAGTTGCCTTCTTCAAAAACCGCTACACTGGTGGTGGTACCGCCCAAATTTACCACAGCCACACCCAATTCTTTTTGTTTGGATGTGAGCACTGCCTCGGAGGTGGCTAAAACGGACAACACGACATCTTCAATATCAAGACCGCTGCGATAGACGGATTTAGTAAGATTTTTTATCTGCGAAGACAAACCCAAAATAATTTGAGTATCAACTTCAAGACGAATGCCCGTCATGCGCTCCGGATCTTTAATACCAGCTTGACCATCAACATTAAAACTTTTAGGCAAGACATGCAAAACTTCATAATTCAATGGCGCGGAAATGGCTTTGGCCGCTTCAGTGGCTCGGATCACATCGTCGCGCGTTATTTCATTGTCGGCTCTCGACACCGCCACAACACCCTTGCTGGTTTGCGATACGATGTGCATTCCCGATACACCCAGCCAAACTTTTTCAATCGGAACACCCACTACTCTTTCCGTCTTTTCCAAACAGGCGGAAATGGATGAAACCACATCTTCGATGTTGCTGATCATTCCTTTATGCATTCCTTCGGCCGGCACCTCGGCCGCGCCGATGATTTGCAATTCCATGCCTCCGTCATTGCTTTCGGCCACAAAATGACCCACGGCAATGCGAACCATGGACGAACCGATGTCTAAACCGGCGATTAAATTGTTGTACCCTCTGCTCATGGCAAAAATATTCTAATTAATTGTCACTGCGCTCCTCGCAACGAAAAATCATTTCAATAAATTTAAAAAATGCGGTAGGAAAATAATCACGCCTATCGTAGCCGCGCCAAGCGATGAAATCAAAACAGCCGCGGCCATGATATCTTTTACGGCGTGAACATAATGATGCAGTCGGGGTTTCAGCAAATCGGTAAAATATTCAAAAGCCGTATTGAGCAATTCCATGGTGAGCACCCAACCCATCAGCAATATTAAAACAATCACTTCCCAAACTCGTAGAGGAAAATATATCGCCAGAGCCGTTACAAAAATACCAATCAAAACTTGAACTCGAAAATTCTGTTCTCGTCGAAAAGTGTGCGCCAGACCGTGCAAAGCGTCTTTGAAACTGTGAATTAGTCTTTTGAATGAAAGCATAAATTATTTTATCACTGTCTCCGCGACAATCTTCTCTTGTAAATCAAACATCTTTTTTTCTTCTTTTTTATTCGCATGGTCGTAACCTACCAAATGCAGCAGGCCGTGCGCTAGCATTCTAACAAACTCTTCATTCGCCGATACGCCGAATTCTTTTGCCTGTCTTTTTATTTTATCGCACGAAATGAATATCTGACCCAAACTTTTTTCATTCACGCCTTCTTCTTCCTTCCAAGCAAAAGACAAGACATCCGTTACAGAATCCTTGCCTCGATAAATTCTATTAATTTCCCGGATTTTTTTATCACTGACTATGTTTATTTCCACTTCTCCCTTAATTTTTTTCTCAAATTTTGCCGCTATTCGCACGGTTTTCATTGCCATTTTTTCCGAAAACGCGCATCCGGCTTTAGGAGTGAAATTTACATTTATCATAGCTGTAAAAATTACATTGTGGTTGTGGCCGTGCTGGTGGTTTCCGGCATAATCGTTTCCGAAATTTCCGCGCCGGAACTTTCAATTATAGGCATGGGCTGAATAACGGCATTTCCATTCATTCTAAAACTTCTGGCCATCATTTTAATCACAGAGCGATAACCGACGGCGGTTGATTCAAGACCGTGATAGGCCAAAACATAGACACGCATTCCATCTGTAAAATAATATATCAAATAGTCGTTTCTCCGATATCCTTTTTCCGCGAACACGCCGGTAAATTCCACCAAGTCCGCGAAGTTTTCGCTTGGAGCGTTAACGCCCAACCAATCGGCAAAATTTTGACCGAACCCCAAGTCAAACACGCGCAATTCAATATTCTCGCCATTCATCGCGCTGAAAAGAATGTCGCGATACTCTTTATCCACATTTCCCATGGCCCAGCTCTTGGGAAAATATATTTTATAGCCAAAAGTCGGATTGGAAAACTCATCAATATAGCCGGACTCAATCAACTTCATCGGCTCTTTTCCGGTTGGATTGTAAAGATTGTACGCTTCGTGACCATCATTGTATCCGTCTTCGTCCGTGTCCGGATTGCCCGGGTCGGTTCCAAATGTTTCCTCGGCTATATCCATAATATCATCGTTATCCATATCTTCAGCGTCTCCCAACAATATTGACGGAAATTCCATTGACACTTCTTTGGACATGATTACGGTCGGGGGTTCGGTGGTTGTGGGTATTTCCTCCGGAACGACGGGAGTTTCAGTTGTTGTCGGAGCTTGGGGCTGTTGTGGTGTTTGCTGAATGTTCGGCGCCGATGTTGGCGCAGGTTGCGGCGTTCGCGATTGCCACCAATAATATAAGCCTGCTCCAAACACAAAAAAGACAAACAAAATAACGGAGACCAGCGCCATAGACTTACTGCTGGTTAAAATGTTTCCACCAACGGCGGTTTCTTTATCAAGCATTGCCTTTTCCGACGGTTTGGCGCCCCCTTTGTTCAACTCTATTTCCTTTTCAACATTTTTGAATCTAATCACCGGATTCGCGCCACCATAAAAATCAGCCGGCATGGTGTTCACCACCAATCCCGGATCGTCTCCAACTTTTGTTGTTTGTTCTTTTCCGTTCATACGTTATTTGCATATCATCCTGAACTTGTTTCAGGATCTCTGTCGGTCGATTCGCGGTGAATTGGACAGAGATGCTGAAACAAGTTCAGCATGACAAATGAAATTGGCTATATATTCACATTCGTATCGGTTGCATTAGTGCTTGTGGATCCTGTTTGAGGCGGCAAAATCTGCAACTTGCCCGGGCCCAGCGGGTTATATCCGTTGCGCACTTCCTCTCCATCCAAAAAACTATCACCATCGGTGTCTTTGTTGAGAGGATTTGTATGCCAGATGATTACTTCATCGCCGTCCTTTAATTCGTCTTTATCCGTATCAACATTTTCAGGATCGGTTCCCAGTTCTTTTTCTCGGATGTCATCAAGACCATCCCTATCCGTATCAAGCTGTTCGCCAAAAAGGATACTGTCGTTGGTCATGTCCGTGGTGACGTTGGTTGTTGTGGAAGTTTCGGTGGTCGTGGGTGAAATTTCTGTTGATGGCTCTGGTTCGGTGGTTGTGGGCGGGGTTGGCACAGACTGTTGCGTGCCATTCGGAAGCAAATTCTGCAAGCCCCCTCCTTTATATATATTATTGTATACCCACCAAGCGCCAAAACCCAAACCTCCGAGTACGACAGCCAGAACGACAAATAAAATAATTTTGCCGACAATTGGTTCGCGCATGGTATATGACATGGGTGCCGGTTCCGTTGTCGCCGGAGCTGTCGGCTGAACGCGCGGAGCCGGCGTGGGAGTTGGCGCGGACGGCCTTGGTGGCGCGGCTTTTTTTAGCATCCCCGCTTCGAGCGCGTTGGGTTGTTCCGGCAATCCGGCCGAAGCTTCCGGTGATTCCAAATCCGCGAACATATCGTCCGGTTCCATGGGTAAATTAGTAGGTGGCGTTCCTGCTGGATTATTTTGATCTTCAAACATATGTGAATGATAAATATTAATTATTTAACTATTTACAGGTATTACACGTCACCGTTGTAATGCTGAACCGGTTTCAGCATCTTCACCGGACGCTTATTGGCCAATTGGGACAGAGATCCTGAAATAAATTCAGTATGACAGTTGAGGGCATTATCAGATGACAGTTGGGAATATTGTCAGATGACAGTTTGGGGCATTATCAAAAAATGATTATTTTTTATTCGGATCCGTGTTATCCAAAATCTCGCGCCCATCTTTTTTTCCATCTCCATCCGTATCGGCTTTCATGGGATTAGTTTTGAACAAATTCACTTCAGCGCCGTCCGATAGACCGTCTTTGTCTGTGTCAAACATTTCCGGATTTGTGCCATATTTTGCCTCGTCCACGTCTTTCAAACCGTCAAAATCCTTGTCTTCGCTTTGGGTCTTTTTGATTGCCGTGTCCCAGGCATCCGCTTCAGCCTTCAGCTTGGCTTGTTGTACCGCTTGTTCAACGGCGGTTGGTGTTTGCGAAACCTCATAAACAGCCATTCGTTTGCCATAAAAATACATAACAACGCCGGCACCGAGCGCTAACAATATTATTATGATTATGGCTTTTTTGATAGTCATAAAAATTATCTTATTCTAAAGCCCTGAATTCCTGTGACAATTTTGCCGTTTTCTAAAGTTGTCACTTCGCCATTGAGAGCAGTTTCGCTCACAAGTTTCACTCTCTGATTTACATTCGGCTCAATAGTATTATTTAACAGATTCAACACATGCCAAAATTCCGCTTGCTGATAATCGGATTTTTTGGCTTGCTTCATATAGAAAGTACGCGCGGGCGCGCTATATGCGCCGGAATTATTCGCGTCCGGCATGTACACATCTACTCGCAAATTATTGTTTGTATTTTGAATTGATCCTTCGGGAGCGCGAATGTAAAAAGCATATGTGCCGGTAGACATCCCGCTTAAATCTTGGTTACCAACATTAGCATAAATATTTGTCTGGAGAGCATTGATTGTTTTTGTTGGATCATCACTGCTCCACAAGCCCAGTGATTCGATCGTAAATGTTCTAATAAAATGTGTGTCGTCGGAAAACGAAGAGGCGACATGATGCCAAATACCCAATCTTTGCTTGTTCGTATAATTGTTATAATATTCTTCATTGGGACGCATGGAAGGAACGGTGATATTGTCGTTCATCATAGTTTCTTCATACGGCAGTATTCCGTCGCTAGCTCTTATCAAATAACCGGGCACAAATTCGTCTTCATTTCCGCTACCTGTCCAGCTAACGACAATGCGGATATCATTTAGTGCGATAATTTTTGGTGATAAAACAATATCATATTGCCACGGAGACGGATTGGGTGTTACAACTAGCGGATATTGCGTTGTGTGAGAAAATGTATTCTCGTCAAAAACTTTTAATAAATAAGATGGATCGTTTGGCAAATCGGAACGAGAACAAACCGGATTGGTTGAAATATCTTTAATTGAATACAATAAACCGTTAAAACCCTCCTCTCCTAAACAAGTCACGCCGTTACCCATGAAAAGCTTAATTCTTTGGTTACCGCATTGGTCTTGTACAAATAGATCGCTATCAATCGCATCGTATCCAACATCCGGCCGTAAAACATTTATAATTGAACCTTTGACTTCTGTACCATTTATCAAATCTCGCCCGCACAAAATACAATCGGGCGCAAACGCCATGCAATTATTCAGGCACTGGCGAGCGCCTTTATAGTATACAATATTGGTACTGCTATCCGCGCAGGATTTAACTCTGTAACCGCCGTTCTCAAGTGAATTTTCTGTTGCCGAGCTTTGTGTAGATACCCAAATATTCCCACCGGCAAAGTCACAACTTTCTTTAATACCGGGCGCGATTTCGTCAATTTTTCCGTCTCCACAGAATCTTGCAGGTTGAACATCCACCACATTTTTGCAGTCCGCCGAACAATAACGGCAGGACTGGCCGTATCCGGGCACACAGGCAACACCATTTTCCGCTCCACGATCACAGGCTTCGTCGGCATCTTGTGTGCCATCGCCACATCCGGTGGGCGCGACTTGCACAATGCCCGCATAGCGTACTGAACTGGAGCAGAACCAACCGCTTTGATTTTGATAATGGTCTTTTATTTCCAGCAGAGTCAACGCTCGATCATAGTAGGCTAATTCATCAAGTTGCCCTTTAAAATAATCATTTTGTGCTCCACCATAACTCGCGCGCCCTAATAAAAGAGTGGAGTTAGACGCAGTCATATCCACATTTTGGGCAGTACCGCTTTCTTCGCCATTAACATAAACAGCCATCCTGCCACCGCTATATATAGCTACTAAATGCGCCCACTCATTAAATCGCCCCTTAAAAGAAGAGTACACCTCATTTGGCCCTGAAGAACCGGATAAAATGGTTCTAAAATAAGGACGCCAACCATCTTCTTCAAATTTATTCACAAACAGAGCGTAGCCATTTTGGCTATTATAGCTACCTTTTTCAAAAACACCACTAAAATCTCCCGATGCAGAGCTCGGCTTTACCCAAGCTTCCAGTGAAAATTCATTGGAATTTATTACGCTATTATCGGGAACGCTCAAATAATCACTACTTCCATCAAACTCGGCCGCAGAGCCGATTCGACCAACAACCCATGTCGGACAATGATTGCCACAATTTGCCGAAAGATTATATCTTCCCCCACTATCAAATCCAATGTTCGCTTTTTCAAACCTCCACCAGCCAATAGCCGGGCTTGTCAATTTACAATCAGCTCCACAAACTCTTTCGCCGGCAGTTGAGCCAATCTGACAAGACTGATTACCGTCGCACTCCTCGCCAAATTCCTTTTGCGTGATACCATCTCCGCAATATGGCCCAAAAGACTTACAATCCCAATTACAGGAATTGTCCTTTGATGCCCCACCATAACGAATTTTACTATTCAAATTTATTATTGTGAACGGATTAGCCAAAGAATATAAAGAAGACAGAGAGCATGATCCATTTGGCGCTGTTGCATTGCATGTTTTTTTGCATCTGGTGGCAACGCACGGATAATATATCACTGCGCCAGTGCCAAAATCTACAAACTGCGCTCCGCAATCACTATCAGTCCCGCATGATATTATGAGGTTGTTTTCGCAATGCCTACTACAGTCATTATCCGAAGAACACTGCGCGTCGCCACCTTCGCATACACCAACAGTCGCCGAACAGTCTGGATCTGATGAACAGAATTTGGCAGTATCGCTCGCGCATACTCTACAGCTTGAATCATCCGTGCAAGATTTTATTTGCCCCGCCACATTGTTGCATTTGCCAGAATTTCTCACAAAACCTCCTTCGGGTGGAATTACCTCGCCAGACGGTGTGGTCGTTCTCCAATCACAAACCTCCTGCGGGCCATTAACAACACCGTTTCCACATTCGGCGATTGCCAAACTGCAATCAGCACCGCAATCATTTCCAGCTCTTCCATTCAAAGCTCCATTATCGCATGCTTCTCCTGATTCAATAATTCCGTTCCCGCATTTGCTGAAATATGAACAAGATACGGCGGGTGTTGTTGAAGCCGTCCACCGGCAATTCGCATTACACACTTCCACTTTGATGGCATCTATTACACCGCCGCCAACACTTCCCATGAAGGCCGAACCACAACCTCCATACTTCTCACTTCCGGCCGGATCGCAGGTCTCCATCCTATTCGCATTCCTATCAAAATTTATCACCCCATCACCGCAATATCCGCTTTGCAAAGAAGTAATTTCTTGATCCTGTTGGCAAATACCGGAATCCTCGTCCAATTTAAAACGGTTGGGGTTTTCAATGAAAGAATTCACAAAACCATTCTGCCAATTATTTATAGCCTCATTATTCGCCATATCAAACGGTCGTTCAAACTTTGCCCGCACCGTAAATCCGGTTGTGGTGGAAAAAATATATCTGTACGCATAGGAAGCCGGAGAACAGGCAAAGCTAAATCGGCGATCCGCATCGCTCCATCCGGTGACATTGTTATGCAAAACGCATTTTTCTCCCGGAGCCGGTTCGGTGGGACACTCTGCGTCGCTTAGGCAAAAAATATTGGTGGAAGACGCGCAGGTGCCGGCCGTTCCCAGTTTGTTGATTGGATCCACAGGCGCGGCCACCTGCAAGGCCGTACCCAAAACACTCCATGACGGCCAAGTGCTGATGGTTTGACCCGCCAAATAGGTGCCTTCCGTTAGAGCCGGTAACTTATTTCCATGTCCGACAGCATAATCATCCAGCAAAGCTTCCAACGAACTCAATGATTTTAATCTTTGATAATTATTTTTTAATTTGTTGATTGTGACGGAACAAACCTTTCCGGCCGGGCAATCCAAATCATTTTGGCAAGTAGTCGTAAAATCCGGATTGGCCGAGTTTGAACCGCAATAACCGACATTGTCCAAATTAATATTAAACTGCAAATTTTTCACCATCTGGTCAAAGACCTTTTTGGTTTCTTCTTTAGCATTAGCATTTATACTGAAAAGATATATATTGTTGTATAAATTTCGCGTTGAATCAACGCCAACCGCCAAATTCAAAGCATCAACATAATAATTATTGCCATTGGTGCCCGCGTCATATCCGGCAATTTTCACGCTTTGCAAATTACCAACAAATCCCGCGCCTCCGGCAGATTTGTCCTTTTCAAACCAATCCTGCACGGTCAAATGTTCCGGATTGGGGAAAATTTGCACGCCGATTGCATCGGAATTTTTGGTGTTGGTTAAGAGAAAGCGCTTCATCGGGGTGCTCGTCACAACCGGATCACCCAAAACACCCGCAGTTGTTTGTACGGCCGGGCGCAAATATGGCAAATCATCAAGGTCGTTTCCCGAAACTCCGGCATCGGCGCAATAATAGGTGCTGAAATTGAAGTATCCACCGCGATCTGCCGCCGGGATAGACATGGCGCTATTAAAGGCTTGCGTGGACAAATCATATCCATCATCATTGCCGGTTTTATCTTCATAGCGCAAACTCGGCGGCCAAGGATTTTCGCAGAAAAAAGAAACAACATGCGTCTTGCCGGTGGCAACAATGCCTCTAAAAAAATCCGGATAAAAATTTTCCGTGACATTCACCGAGGCCAGCACATCCAATTCTCCCTGAAGATTGGTTGAAGAGACGGTTATGCGCCCGGAAGTTGAATCTTGTATTGTCACATACGGATTATTTCTTGGGTTCCACAAAAATTCCCAGTTATACGCGCCCGCAATCGGCTGAATCAGTCTATCGCCCTCCCCCATTGCTCTGGCTTCCAAATCGGCGCCTTTGTTTGGCTCTGTAAACCTAACTTCGTCGGGTTCAATTATCGCGCTCTGCACCCGGCAAATATCGCCGGCTGTTTGGAAAACCCAATTGACTCCGACTCCCAACGCACCACCGCCAATACTGATTCCTTTCATATCCTTGATTCCTTCTCTCAAAACAATCGCGTAATGGGCATCAAACGAAAGCGGTTTGGAGAGTTTGATGGAAACGCGCGAAGTGCCCGTGACAGCGCCCCTGTACATAATTTCCGGCATACCCAAATCGGCGCCCGCGCACCACGCGTTAATACCTTCTGGGTTAGCGGAAACATCGCTGGAAAATATTGATTTGATAATCGTGTAAATTTTTCTAAAAATTTTGGTGATCCATGATCCGCCTTGGCCGGAATCCGCAATAACCAAATCAATCTTTACGGTTCCGCTTGGGCAAACAGCACCCTCCTGGCCTTTCGCAATCAAAAGATTGCCGGACAAAGTCGCCGAATCCATAAACTCGGAAAACTCAACATCAATCGCGGTGTTTGGACACACACCTGATTCCACGGTGCTTGTATTACCCGGATATATGCTTAAAATTTTCGGCCGACTATAACAGCAAGAATTTTTAGCCAAACCTTGGCCGGCCGGACATTGATCATCTGATGTGAAACCGCAATTGATGCGGAATTCTCCTGTTCCTGTTTTTGTTACTCCACCGGCTGTGTTATTACTTGTTCTTGCTTCAATATTTGATCGCTGGGCCGGCGGATTCAATTCGGCGACCACATCTCCCAAACCAACAGCGGTGGCCAACACCCAAGGATCCCACGTGTTTACGGTTCGCAAAGTGTTTGTGGTTGTGAAAAAAAGAATTTGTTCGCAATAGGCATCTTCTCCAACACCAACAACCCCATCACCGCAAAACGATGGAGAGGAATATCTTAACGATGAACCAAAATGTCTGCCATTGGCATCACAGCCCGCATTGGCCGATTCACCATCGGCAACAACGCAAGAGTTTCCAACAATATCAGACGGCGCGTCGCCATTTTTTAAAATACAATATGCGGTGCAATCATCTCTGTTCGCCTCGCAAGAGGGATCTTCATCCGGATCAACCACACCATCTCCGCATTGGCTTAAAGATATATTACAAGCCGACACAAAATCTTTTTGAGAAAATCCGCCAAAATTCACAGAATTATCATTACACCACTTGGAAGACAAAGAGGTGCCGGTATGCAAGCATCTTGCCGTGCAATTATACGCGGAATCCGAATTGAGCGGTTCCGCGACAATACCGCGGTCGCAAGCCTCTCCCTCGCCTTTTCCCCCATTGCCACAAACGCTTGCTTGCGCCGGTTGTCCCTCAATTTGAGGAATGGAGCCCGTGTACAATCCGGCTTGTAAACAATTCAACGAGCATCCCGGAGCAACCGTGTTTGGAGGATCGCAATCTTCACCGGCTTCCAACCTTTCATTGCCACAGACCGGGATAACAGCGACTCCGGCCGGGATATCGCTTCCTTTGCGTACGCAACCTGTTGTGCAATAGCGGTTGCTACCGACGGTTGAAAACTTAATTATAGACGCCACATTTGGAAAGGTTGATGTCCAATCCCAGCCCACAGAATAGGGATTAAGTTTTTGTCCTTTCGCGTCGCATGCATCCGGAGACGATCTGGGTTGTGCCTTGAAAACAGCTCTTTCCCCAACCCATGAGGCAATGAAGAGATTCGGCACAACCTCAACGCTGTTAATTAAACAAGGCGTGCTTTTTGTTTTAAATCTCCAAAAGAATTCTTTGTCATAGGGAGACCCAAATGCGGCGGGGGCATCAACACTGACGCCACTGCCCAATTGCGCCACTCCAAGCGTGGTGCTGGGGGCGGAAATTTTGACAAGATAAATTGTGTTCGCATCCAAATTTTGGCGCGCAATAATCAGTGTTTGTCTATCTTCATCAAAACGCGCGGCTGGTGCGGGTGAAAGCAGTGTTGGGTCTAAACAATTTTCTGTCGCACACTTATATAATCGCACCGAAGAATTCTGGGTATCACTGCTGACAACTCCAAAAACATCACCCTTTTTTTCCCGGCTGGACATAGTGGTATTAAACTTCGCTCCCACTTCGGCATTGGTGCAGGCCTCCAAACAATTTGGCCAAAAACCAATGATTTCCGGATGTTGAAGATCAATGGTGAGCGGACTATGCCCGGTCTTGCGTTCTTCCCCGGCGAAATCCGGCGAATCCGGAGGAATCGCTGTGGCTTCAATATTCACGGCGTTCTCGGGCGATTCGCGCAAACGAGCTTCCCCAAACGTATTGGCATTCGCGTCAACTCTTGCCGTGTTTCCATTCGCGCCATTGATGGCGGCATATTCTCCTCCTCTATTGGCGACATTCCAATCCCAAGCATATCCGTTCGGATTCATGGCAATACATTTTTGCGTACTCATTCCCAAACCTTCATACACCACCGGTCTTCGCGGTTCGCCGGGATACATCATCGGCTGTTCCAAAATTCTTGTAAGATATTGATACGGCGTAATCAACACCGCTCGGAGCTTGCAGTCTTCAGTGCCTGTACGGAACACAAAACAATAGGCGGAATTAGGCACCGAGCAAGGCTTTGTTTTTTCCAAAGGCATTCGTTCGCCACCGGCATTGGATTGAATATCCGCGGACAAAACCACTTGATACCAAGTATTCGGTGCCCATTTATTCCCGCCGACCAATTTCAATTTTAGCAATTGCGTGTCTGATCCTCCAGGTCTTAACTCATAATCGGCCAAAGTCTGTTTCACCGGACCATTACAACTATTACCATCAACACTATCACAACTATTAACTATTACCGTGGCGTCATTTACAGTGTCCTGAACCATTGTTTGGGAAAATTCCACGATGCCAAGCGCGGTGAGGCAAGTGCTGGAAGCATCGGGACCTGAATTGAAAAAGCTGGGCGAAGGCGTGGGCAACGGCCAAGCCTCCGGCGCGGGATCCTCGTTTACACATCTTTCCACAACATGTGGAGGTTGAAGAATATCCTTGGTACAAAAACGCCACAAGTATCCGGTGGATAATGTCTCCCCTTCGCAAACACCTTCCGTACACTCACCGTTTCCACAACAATGATAACCCTCTTGGCATTGATTATTATTCGCCTTGCAATTATACACTGTGAAATTCAAGGGGTTGCTAATTGCCGATCCAACCGCTTGATTAAAAGTAATTCGCCTCTGATAGTGTGACAAAATATCAGCGTTTAAATCCAACTGCCTATTGTAGAGCGCAACCTCGTCCAACGCTCCATCCGCGAGCTTAAACGAAATTTTCTTTATACCAAGGCCGTCAACGGGGATTCCGGCTCCAGAATCCGATCCGTTTCCGTTGATATATAACACTAAATTTCTGTTTTCTAAATTTATAACAAAATGATTCCATTGTGTGAGATCGGTGCCTGCCGGAACAGTTATCTTTCCACCCCCATACGTCATGTGGTTTTTTTCATATTGCAAAGAAAAACCATCAGCCCAATATCGATGAAGACGAATTGCGCCTTCTCTTTCCGGAATTAATGCGGAAGGCGTATCAATAACATACATTTGCTGGCTGTTTAACTTTGCCCAAAATTCAACACCAAACCCAAAAGATATCGCGTCTCCATTTAAAACGCTTAGATCCAAACGGTCACTCCCTCTACTAAACAATAATCCGGATTCATATCTGCCTTCCGACGACCAAGAAGTCCCGGCAACATTGGCAGACGCCAAATCGGAAATTTGATTATTCAAATTTCCATCCAGCCTCCAATAACCTAGCACGCCGACTAAATTCTCTTCGCCTAATGCTTCGAGTCTTTGCAACACAACCGGACCGGTTTCCGTACCGATATTCGGACGTACGTCAATTTTCTTTCCACCAGCAACATCAACCACACCAACTTTGTCTGCCTTTACCCTGCCTGTAATATCAATTGGTGACGCACCCGATTTCCAAAAATATACCTCCGGATTATCTCCAAAATATTCTCCCACCACACTCACAGCGCCTTCAGCCATGGGAACAGGACCGGAAACAGGATCAATTTTACAAATTCCCGGCTTTGGCAAACCCCCCACCAATGAAAACTTTATACTATTATCCAAATTGGAAACAACAGCCTGTGCCGGATTTTCTAAATTCACAATTTGCACGGTATAGTCTGATCCAATATCCCCAAGATTTCTATCAAATTTCAAAACGACCTCATCGTCTTTCCATAACACCGCGTCGCACTCCGCGGGAAAATGCGCCAAGTCGCCCATAATGGCATCGGCCGTTTGGCCGATTTTTTTAAACCAAACATAACCTGTAATATTGCCAAAATTTTGCCCCTTAAGGGTTATGTATGCTCCGCGAGGTCCGCTTGCCGGGCTTACTTCTGTAATAAGCGGAGCATTTGCCGCCGTAGCCGCTCCCAAAATATTAAAACGAACACTGTTGCTTTCTACACCATCATTCAGAACCTTCACACCAACCGATTTGCTTTCGGAAAACGGCACTTTGGCGGTAATATCCGAATTATTCCAGTCATTGCTCACAACTGTTGACAACAAATCACCAAACATCACTTTATCTTCGGCATTGTTGATGGAATTACCAAAATTCTTTCCCGAAATTACAACCGAAGTGTTGGGAAATCCGCTTGATGGATTAATAGAGCAAATTCCGGGATGAACAACATTATTAAATGTAAAATCCGGCAAGAATGGTCCGTAATCATCATTTGTAAAATCCGTCCAAGAATTGTCCCCGCTTGTTTTCACTGCAATGGGACCGCTTGGAATTCCACCCGGAGCTTCCACTATAATTTGACTGTCCGTCCAACTGCCAGCGCACGGAGCCAAACGGGCTTCATAGCCGACAGTTTGATTGACATCTGAAGTAGGTTTAAGTTCAAAATTATCTATAACTATGTCGCTACTGGAAAATTTAGGTTTAAAACCCCAAATATAATTGATAGAAAGGCCTTTGTTGTTCGGAATTGCATATAAGAATTTTTTGTATTCTGCTCCTATGCCATCAAAAACTTTTGTGAATGAAGTGTTAAAACGCAACCGCACAGTGTTATTTGATTCATCCATCAACACCCATGTTTCGGTCTCAAAATTCCATAAATACGCGCCATTGCCTTCAAATGGCGGAGGGATATCAGATACAATTGTCAGAAATAAACCGGCCTCAGGGTTGTTGTAATGCCCAAGTTTCGCGTCAACCGAGCCTTCATAGCCGATGTTGGTATTGCCTTCAATAACATTAAATACATATTGAGAAGCGACTACATAATCATTATTCGTAACTGCGCTTGTTCCTTTGACCATGGATAGCGCATCCGTATAGTCGTATAAATTTCCAAAAGCCGTTTGGTTGCCTCCTCTATCAACATTCCACTCGGCGGGGGTATTGTTATCCCAATCATCCAAATTCGGATTTCTATACAAATTCGTTCCCTTTAAAATTGTCCCGGCGGAGAACAAAACCGTGCCGGATGTACTGCCAAAATATCGTCCGGCAATGGTGACATAAGTTCCTCCGGCTCCGGATTTTGGCGTGAAATCGGAAATAAACATGCGAGCGACGCACACATTATCTTGGCACCATCCGCTGGCGCAATCCTCATTTTTGGTGCAGGCTCCATTTTCGCACACTCCGCAATCTTCACCACCGCAATCAACGCCCCCTTCATCACTGTCTTTCAAATCGTTAAAACAATGTGCCGGACGCAAAACAAAAACTCTGTCTTTTTGACCGGATTTAGCAGACCAATCATGAACGACAGCAGTGAGCAAATGCGCTCCTTTAAGCAAAGAGGCTGTGCTCCATTCAAAATCCGCATCGCCTGTTGCCTGACAGCCTGCAAAAGTTTTTGTGTCAATCAAATTATCGCCTTCATATAACAAAACATCTTGCGCCCCCAGATCATCGGTGTACCTGGTTAAAATATTTATAACATCGCCGAGTTGCAAGGAAGCGCCGGCGGAAGGAGAGCGAAAATCAATATTCGGAGCGGTCAAATCCACTTTGTTTCCAGTTATAATTTGCACCCCTTCGCAATTTGCCCTGTTCGTTGTGCCGGCTTTGCGACAACCAAGAAGAGTCGGAAAGGTTCCGTCCGGCTTTGCATTTAAGGCTTTAACATTGTCAAAATTGGCAAATCTTATTGTATAGGTGGCGCTAGCTTCCAAACAATCATTCCCTCCACCTTCCGAACACACGCCTATCGGATTGAAAACAATAATATTTTTTCTATTGCCATCGTGAGCCCAATTGCCTTCCGCCGTCTCTCCGTTTTCTTTTTCAAAAATAATATTTCCCGGCACGGACGCGACATCAACGCCAATATTAAAGGAAATGGTCGGGTGTAAATTTTGTACGCACGACGCTCCGCTGGCCGGCAGGCTGGTGACATATAGAATGTCAGTGGGTAAATACGGCTGATTTGGCGAAACATAACACGATCGGCAAGACCCTCCGCAATCAACATTAGTCTCGTCGCCGTCCAAAACATCATTGGAACAATGCGCGGGAAAACCGGTGGTGGCTTCTATCAGTTTGTTCATCACAAAACTCACAATGGCATATGACGACAAAATGATGGCTAAACCAATTGTGGCGTTTATCAATATTTTTTTGGCTTTGGTGATGTTTTCATCATTGCCACCCGCGGTCATCCAAACAAACCCCGCGTAAATCATCAGCACGACCGCAACTATGCCCAACAGACCAAGCGCCACGCGAATAATATTTGCCACTGTCACGCGAATGTCGGCACTGCCCAAACCAATTTGAGCGCCATAGCTTATACCCAAATCCAGAGTGTCGGTGGCGGCTCGCGCCATGCCGGAAAAACACAAAACACCGCAGGCAATCAAAGACAGCGTAACAAATCCGATAACTATTTTTTTATAAATATTTTTTTTCATTTTATAATATTGGCTTCTAGCTATAATCTTTTTTTATTCTCATTCTAAAAAACTATCCAAACATGTTGACGAACTGTTGGTTCCAGCGCCCACCGCTCCGTTACAGCAAAACGCACTTCCGGCATTAACATCGCAACAATTTGTGTCATCGGCAGAACATTGCGGAGAAACAACGCTGGGAGAAACAGCTTTCACTTTTGGCCCTTTTCCCGGATAAAAACAATTAAAATTCACATCAACAATGTCTGATGTTACGATCGGAAAATAATACTGACGAAGACCATCTAAAAATTTTCCATGCCTCATACCTATTGTTGATGTATTGGAGCTTTCACTGTATTCCACGCGAGGAACTTTCCACAACGGCACGTCTTGGGGCGGTTTTTCTTCAATAGACACTCCACTGTATGCTGAATCGACCAGCAATCTGTTGCTGAATGTCATTTGCCACGGCTGATCGGGCTGGATATTTTCCGCGTCCAAACCCGGCACTACATCAACCAAAAACAACGGGGCTTTGGCAACCTCGTTTTTCAAAGTAAAATTCCAAAAATAGTTATCAAAATTTTGATTGGCAATTCCAGGAGCCGCGTGATCAATCGTTGAATTGTTGTTTCCGTCCAAAGCATTGCCAGAAACATCGGTTATGCCGGAAAAAGGAAGAGCTTCCCACCTAACATCATCAATGGTTACGCCTGCTTTCAAAATAATTTCATATAAATCCGAATTGCAGTTTGCCCCGACGCTGTCGCAAACGGGCAAGCAATAAATATTGTTCCCACAATCATTCACGCCACAAGCAAAAGTGGAGGCAAATTCCAAAGTCTTGTATCCGTTCAATAATTTGAAGCTCCCCTGCGGCATCGCGCTCTCTGATTTTCTTAAATAAATATAGCTTTTTCCTTCATTTTCGCTGTTCACATAATAGGTTTCGCTTCCATCCTTAAAAACCCCTTGCATACCAACGGGATTCATGGCTTCGCTGAATTGAATTTGAATAGCAGTATTTTTTGGCGATTCGGTGTTATTTTTCGGATACACGCCAACCACATGCGGAGGTTTTTCATCCAACTCCGTACTGCAAGCGAATTTCCAATCATAATATTTTTCATTCGCTCGTCCCACTCTCATGGCATCAAAAATAAATGGATTGTCGCGCGCCGAATCATCCAATCGAATTTGGTTTCCCACCCGCACCAGATATTTTGTTTCTTCAACATCACTGCCTAAATAATCATATGGCCGGATGACAATTGTGCCCAACTTGGGATTATTTTCCGCGTCCGTGGTGTAGCTCGCCAGAATAGCAGCCCCGCTAATGGGTTGAAAAACTGTTTGGCCGTCTTGAACAAGCTCACGGCTGATGTTGATGTGATCGTCGTTTAAAATCAACGCGTCACAATTTACTTTCCAGTCCAAACTTTGTCCTCTAGCCGGTTCCGTGCAATCGCCCAAAATACCATTTCCATTTGTGTCGGTGATTAAACTGCTGGCCAAAATTGGACGACTAAAAGAAATAATGATTTTGGTATTACGCGCCACGCCGGTTTGGTCTCGCTCCGGATAATGATCTTTAATGGCTATACCCAATGCGCCGCTACCGCGAAAATTTGCGACATTTGTGCCAACGGCATAAGGACCGGTGGGAGGACCTCCCGCGCCGGTTCCAATTCCGAGCAGACGCATCGCAAACAAAACAATGCTGTAGGCGGATAAAATAATGGCCAAGCCGATGACCGCGTTTATGATCATTTTTTTCGCGCGTGTAATTTGCTCTTCATTTCCTCCGGCTGTCATCCACAGAAAACCCGCATAGATGATCAAAACAACCATGACGATGCCTACCAAACCCAAAGCCGCGCGGATAACATTAGCGACTATCAGACGAATATCTGTCGTGGGCAATCCGAGCGGTTCTTCAATCACTTGCAAGCCCTGTGCAAACTCACTATTCGGATCGGCTATACTGATTGGCTCGGCCGATTGCGACAAAACCAAGTTGGCATATAAGAAAATAAAAGCAAAAACCGCCACAACTAAAATAGACAACCTTGTGGCGGTTTTTAAAAACAGTCTTTGATTTTTGCTAATCCATTGAAGCATGGAACAATGGATAAAAAAATACAAAAAACTACCTCCTACCCAATCCTAAAACCTTTTTTTGAATCGGGGTTCTTCCGGCAGACGACCTATTTTCTTTAGGTATTCCATCTTTTCGGCCACGGTCAAGCGATGCAGAGCGCTTTTCTTGCGCATACTCTTGTTCAATTTTCGTTTATGAAAACGAATTTTTTTGACCTGCAACACTTTTCCCGATTGCTGCCAGCGCTTTTTCACGCGGCGTATAAAAGCCTCAAAAGACTCAACCTTACGACGTTTAATCTCGGACACAAATATTCACCTCCGTCAAGTGAATTAATTAACTTAATTACTACTATATAGTACACAAAAACCCTAACAAAGTCAAACTATGGGGATATCTTTCTTTAAGCTTTGTTAAGCTTCTTTTTTATCACGCTTTCCACCTTTTTTTGATCCACAATTTCCTGCACGCCGGATTCCATGTCGCGGATAATCGCGGTGCCGTCCTGCACTTCTTTCTGACCCAAGATAACGGCAAAGGGAATTTTGTGATTGTTGGCTAATTCCAGCTGACTTTTTAGCGAATTCTTGAAAAAATTAAAGCCGACTTTCAGACCACTCTTGCGCATATCATTGATGATTTTCATGGTACGGCTTCGAGCCTGTTCACCCAATTGCGCGAAAAACACCTCGGCTCTCTTCACCGGCATCTCAATCTTATTGGTATCATTGTATTGTTTCCAGACAGAAATTGAACGTTCAATGCCCAGCGCCATACCAACGGCCGGTGTTGGCCGACCACCC
The DNA here is from genome assembly GCA_018812905.1 of Patescibacteria group bacterium. Taxonomy (GTDB): domain Bacteria; phylum Patescibacteriota; class Patescibacteriia; order Magasanikbacterales; family GWA2-37-8; genus JAHJCN01. Next base: position 2,519 of record JAHJCN010000027.1, on the reverse strand, counting down.
ATTTCTTCCACCAACAAATCATAACGTCCGCCTCCGCCCAAAGCGCTTTGCGCCGTGCCTTCGCCGGTAATCGGATAAACTTCAAAAACAGTGTTGGTGTAATAATCCAAGCCGCGCACCAGTGAAGATCGCAAAATGTATGGAATAGCTAGTTCGTCCAAATATTCCAGCACTCTCATAAAATGTTTTTTTGATTCTTCACCCAGCCAATCTATTATCTGCGGAGCTTCCTCCTTGATAGGCTGACACTGTGTTTCTTTACAATCCAACAAACGCAATGGATTTTTAGACAAACGCGCTTTGCAATCATCGCAAAGATAGGCGCGACGACCACGATAATAATTCAACAATTCGGCGCGATAACGACCGCGCTCTTCCAAATTGCCGATGCTGTTGATGTGGATTTCCACCGGGACTCCCAAATCTTTGTAGATATTATACGCGATAAGTATGAGTTCCGCGTCCGCGGCCGGATCTTTGTCGCCAAAATTTTCAAAACCCACTTGATGAAATTGGCGATAACGGCCGGCTTGCGGGCGATCATGACGGAACATTTGACCCCAATACCACACCTTCACGGGCTGTGGATAATTGAACATGCCATGATTGATGAACGCGCGCACCACAGAAGCGGTGGCTTCCGGACGTAGACAGACCTTGTCTCCGTCATTATCTTCAAAAATATACATTTCTTTGTCCACCACATCCGTGCCACGACCGATGGATCGCACAAATAATCCGGCTTCCTCCAAAATCGGCGTTTCAATGCGACCAAACTGAAAATGCTCGGCTAAATTTTCCGCGGAATGAAAGCACGTTTTCCAGTATTTTTCTTCCCTGGGAAGAATATCATGCATTCCGCGCAAAGAATTGTATGCTTTTTTACTTTTCACCGCCGATGCCGGCAGTGCGCCAGCGACCGGTTTTTTTTCTTTTCCGATATTTTTATCCTTAACGAATTTTTTTATTTTTACCATAAGATTCTAAATAATTGAACAACATTCAAGGTACGAAATACAAAAGGTACGAAATTACGAATATAACCAATTCGTTTTCGTAATTTCGTACCTTTTGTATTTCGTCACATATTAGAAATTAAACGCCGGTGTTGAAAAAAGTTGCATCTTGCTTGGAGGCCAACCGCGAAACCAAGTACGGCCGACAATCAAATTTTTATCCACCGGACCAAACCCTCGAGAATCGTGGCTGTTAAAACGATTGTCGCCCAAAACAAAATATTGCGAGTCTCCCAAGACCGTAACGCGTTCGCCCACTGTTTTTAATTCAGGAGGCAGATACGCCTCATCGATCACCACGCCCTCCGGATGTTCTTTGTTGTACACTGTCACTTTACCTTCGGAAATTTTTACAGTCTCGCCCGGAATACCGATTATTCTTTTCAAAAAATATTCCTTAGGATTTTGCGGATATTTAAAAACAATCACCTGCCCCCTTTCCGGCTCTTTAAAACGATAAGTGACCTCGTCAATTATTAGATATTCATGCTCATGAAAATTCGGTTCCATGCTGGCGCCTTTCACATAAAAAGGTTTGAACAGAAAATATCGCACAAACAAGATGGTGGCGCCGGCTACCACGGCCAACTTTATGAGCTCCAGCACAAAAAGACCCGCGGCGCTGGCGTATAACCCGAGATTTGTTTTGAAATTTTCCATGGACATATTAAAAATTTGGGGTAAAAATAATCCCTATTTGGTAAAGACAGTATACACTAAAAATAAATTTTTGACAATATAAGTTCCTATATTTTCTTCCTCGTCTCGGTAGAACAAGCTAGCGCTTGCTCTATGCTCGCCTGCGTCGAAAATAAAAGCGCCAAACTGGCGCTTATATGTGGGCGACATAGGAATCGAACCTATGACCTCGTCATTATCAGTGACGCGCTCTAACCATCTGAGCTAGTCGCCCGAATAAAAAAATTGTACCAAAAATGCAAAAAAATCAAGACTCGTGGGCGACACAGGGCTCGAACCTGTGACCTCAGCAATGTCAATGCTGCGCTCTAACCAGCTGAGCTAGCCGCCCATTACGTAATGTACAGTATATCAAAAGACAAATTTTTTGCAAGTGGGAAAACAAAAAACCGCCTTTTTCAAACGGTCTTTCTTTATGACTTCACAAACGTGACAAGAAACAATGCCTAACCTTCTGTGTCTAACCTAAGTTTGACACATACCTAAGGATTGTCTTGCCTTTCGGCAACAAATCCCCGGTTCGACGAAGATCATTCTGCTTTCGCAGAAAGTTATCTCCAGAAAGGAGGTGATCCATCCACAGCTTCCGCTACGGATGCCTTGTTACGACTTCACCCTGATCATCGGTCCTACAGTAACTCCCAAAGAGAGCTTCGTATATTACCGACTTTCGTGGTGTGACGGGCGGTGAGTACAAGACCCGAGAACGTATTCAACGCGCCGTGGCTGATACGCGTTTACTAGCGATTCCGACTTCATGAAGGCGAGTTGCAGCCTTCAATCTGAACTGGGGCCGGTTTTGTG
>JAHJCN010000026.1 GCA_018812905.1 Patescibacteria group bacterium | reverse complement strand
GAACCCCTGTCACCAGTTTGGAAAACTGGGATAATAGCCGTTATATGATACCCGCAGTGAGTGAAAACGAGAATTTGTTCTCGGTTTTCCGAGCGAGGAGTGTCATATACCTTAGTATATGATACCCGCAGTGAGTGAAAACGAGAATTTGTTCTCGGTTTTCCGAGCGAGGAGTGTCATATACCTTAGTATATGATACCCGCGAATTGTTTTTTTACATACGGTATTTTAATTAAAAACAAGTCAAAAGTCAATATCTGCTTGGTGTTGTTCAATAAATAGTCAAGTTTTCAATGCACCACCTGTTGAATAATTTCATTAGGACTAAGGTAATTTAAGCACTTCCTTGGCCGGTTATTGAGTTTCTCCTGTAACTCATAAATATCTCTGTCGGTCAATTTGGAAAGGTCGGTATTCCTCGGCAAATAATACCTAATTAGTTTGTTAGCATTCTCCACTCCACCTTTTTGCCACGAGGCAAAAGGATCGCAGAAGTAAGTAGCTACACCGTATTCTTTTTTAATCTCCGTGTGTTTAAAGCCTTCGGTGCCGTTGTCAAAGGTAATAGTCAGAAACAACTCTTTCGGCACCGACTCCGCTGTTTTAACCAAAGCATTCCTAGTCTCATCCGCTGTCTTGTTCACGGCCTTGTGCACTCGGATTAGTTTAGACTTTCTCTCCGATTGCACCGACAAGATCTGTCGTTGGTTGCTAAAGATCATGCTGTCGCTTTCCCAATCTCCGTACCGTTTTCGTTCGCCAATCTCTTTTGGCCTCAAATGTATGGAAACCCGCTCTGGTATTGGTAATTTGCACTTTTTTCTACTATGTAATTTATGTCTCTTACTCTGGCCTTGCCGCAGGTATTTGAATAGCCCTTCATACCGTCCTTCCTTGTTGTAGATGTAGTGGTAAATACTCTCATGGCTAATGGTCTCTCCTAACCCAGCACCTTTGAGCTTGCCAGCAATGACATCCGGACTCCATTCTTTTTTGAGCCCCTCCACCACATACTCCTTTAACTCCGGATGCTTATCTAACTTACCTTTATGCTGTTTATGCCTCCTTCTTTCAAACAAACTTTGGGCAATATCCGCCCGGTATTTTCGCCGGTCTCCACTGCCATTGCGAGCCAGTTCCCGTACCAACACCGCGTGATCCCGACCGAGTAAGCGGGCTACCGCCCGCAAACTTTGCTTGGTTCTAAGCCAATATTCCAGCATTTGCCGGTCGTAAAACGTTAAACAATTTGACATACCTGCCACTTTTATGGATAAAGCCATATTTTAGCATAAGGGTGGTGCATTTAGATTAGACTACTGCTTTTTCTGCTGGGTATTGACAAAACCCCCGTTTTGTGCTATACTTGTATATTCTAATGAATTTTGGCCGTATTAAGCGGCCTACGACTCGAATCCTTTGTGTCATTATGTGACCCAGTTGAAACTCGGGTCACATATTTTTTTATGACACAAAACAACCAAATTGTGCCTAGTTTTAGCGAATTAGGTATTGCTCCCGAAGTGCTTGAGGTCTTAACCCGCCTGAAATTCACTTCCCCAACACCCATCCAGCATCAGTGCATTCCCGCGGCTCTGGAGGGCAAAGACATCGTGGGTATCGCCCAAACCGGCACGGGTAAAACCTTGGCCTTTGGCGTTCCCATGATTCAATTGCTTGGTCAAAACAAGGGTCAGGGCTTGATTTTGCTTCCCACCCGCGAATTGGCTTTGCAGGTGAATGAAGTGTTCAATAAAATCGGCCAAAAATTCGGCTTGCGCACTGCTGTGCTCATTGGCGGAGCTTCTTCCCATCAACAGGTTCAAGCCATTCGTCGCCGTCCGCATGTCATTGTGTCTACCCCGGGACGCTTGATTGACCATTTAAAACAAAAAAATCTTTCTTTGGAAAGAGTTAATATAGTTGTTCTGGACGAAGCCGATAGAATGTTTGATATCGGTTTTGCTCCGCAGATTCGCCAAATTTTGAGTTTTGCTCCCCAAGCGCGCCAGACCCTCATGTTTTCGGCCACTATGCCGAAAGCAATCGCCGAGATGGCCGCGCGTTTTATGAAAATGCCATGGCGCATTGAAGTTGCTCCAGCCGGCACCACTGCCACCAAAGTGGAGCAAGAAATATTTATTGCGTCCAAAGAAGTTCGCATCCAGCTTTTAGAAAAATTGTTGGCCGATAATGCCGGCACTGTCTTAATTTTTTCCCGCACCAAGCGTGGCGCCAAAAAAATCGCCACCAGCGTGCGCGACATGGGACATACCGCGATCGAAATTCATTCTAATAGATCGCTTTCCCAAAGACAGTCCGCCATGGCCGGTTTCAAAACCGGTAAATATCGCGTGCTTGTGGCCACCGACATTGCCGCTCGAGGCATTGATGTGGAAGATATTTCTTTGGTGGTCAATTATGATATGCCGAATAATCCGGATGACTATGTGCACCGCATCGGACGTACCGCCCGCGCGGGGAGCACAGGCAAAGCCGTTTCCTTTGCCGGTCCGGACGAAAGAGCGGCTATCAGACAAATTGAAAAACTCATTAAAAAAACTATTCCCGTTTCCGCGCTTCCGGTTCTGCCTCCGCGTCGAATTGTTAGTACTGGCTTTAAAGTAATTCATGCCGGTGATCAAGATCGAGGCGGTCACAGGCCGTTTCGCGGGAGGAGTAGGGGTTTTAGACGGAGGTAATTTTTTCTTCTCAATGGTTGACTTTTTTGCCTAAGTTGGTATTATTTAAAGAACAGTTTTGCACTGTTCTTTTTTGTATAATTTCTTGGCTTTCTTTTTGTTTTGGACAGAAGGCAGAAAGAAGGCTGAGAATTTCTCTCGGCTATTTCGCCTGTCGGGCATACCATCGCAGGAGAAGGCGCGAATCGCGTCTTTTGCTGAAGTGGATTACCTGCAGGGGGAGGTGAGCGATGAGTAAGATTAGAATTGATCAGCTGGCGGAAATGGTGCTAAAAGAGAGCCGGGGGCAATTTGGCGATGAGTCCGAAGCGGATCTCCGATGGCTCCTTGAACGGGATAACTGGAGAAAGATCGCCGGCCTTCGCACTGGAGCGCTGGTTGCTCGTGCAAAAGGCCAGAGTGGATATGAGCAGGTTCTCGCTGGCTGGAAGGATTTCTTCGATGCCGTGCGAGTGGGTGATGATAATCCGTTGTCAGAATTCTTCGCTCTTGCAACGGACGAGGGAGACGAAGTTGAAGAGTACGGATTTGGTAAATACATCTCCGGACTTGACGCACTTTATGAGTTTGGGTTGATTAATCGCAAGCCGGCGTCTCTCTGGGCACAAAGGCGCTATGTCGAAGCGTTTTCTCGTACTCAAGAGCACCACCTTCTCCTTGGTATTGGCGCGGCAATTCCAAGTTTTGACGGCCATCGTTTTCCTGCTTATGGCTGGAATAATGATGGACGATTCGTAATTTTTGGTTCCTTGCGCACGACCTACACTCCGGGTTGCCATTTTCTCCTCCGTAAAGAGAATGTGGCCTAAGCTCCTTGGATCTTCCCCCCCCGCTCTTTCTCCGGCGCGCTTCGCGCCATCACCTTGAGTATTTTTTGCAAAAGAAGAATATTGAAAGTGGTGCAAAACAAAAATCGCCAAACAAGGCGATTTTTGTTATACTGTTGGTATGAAACAGAAAATATATCATCTATATATCCTAAAATGCGCGGACAACACGCTCTACACCGGCATCACCGTGGATTTGGCGCGGAGAGTGGGGGAGCATAATACTTCCACCCTCGGCGCGAAATACACCCGCGCCCGTAGGCCGGTTAAACTTGTTTACTCCAAAAAGTTTCGTAATCGGTCTTTGGCTTCCAAGGCGGAGGCAAAAATAAAAAAGATGACAAGAGTGGAAAAAATGAAATTATTAAAAAGTGATGATGTCGTTTAGATGTTGGATAAGATAATTTGACAGGCAATATAAATTGTGATACGCTATAAATATTATGAAAACTAATCAAACTTTCAATTCTTTCCCGCCCAAACACCCGGTTGCATAACCGCGAGTTTTTTTGTGTGCAACCGGCAATAATTGGCCGGTTTTTTTAATTTATTTATGTCTATAACAATTTTTCAAAAAAATCTTCAGCCACAACCTCCGCAGTCGCCTCCATTGGTCGCTGTGTGATTTTTATTTTTAATAAAGATTAGAGAGCGGCCAATGTCGGCCGCTCGTTCTTTTCTTCGCAACGGAGAAAATGGAGGTGAACTATGCAGAAGGAACACGATGTTGCTATTGTCGGAGCCGGAAATATCGGCCAAGCATTGGCTGTCCGGCTGGTGACGTGCGGAGCAAACGTCACTCTGACCGTGCGTTCCGAGATGGCTCGGGAACGCCTGCTCGCGCACCCGACTCTGGTTTCCACCAACATTGAGGTTGGCAATGAGGCTGCCAAGGACGCGTCGATCACGATCTTGGCAGTGAAGCCCGTGAACCTGCCGGAAATCTATGCCGATTTGGGTGGCAAGATGTCCCAGAACTGCTTGGTGATCTCGGTGGTGGCGGGCGCGTCGGTATCCGCTCTCGCCACCGGTCTGGATTTTCAGCAGGTGGTGCGCGCCATGCCCAATCTGGCATCTGAATTCGGAGAATCGGTCACCGTTTGGTATGGCCATGACGAAATTGGCGATCGAATGGATCAGATTGTCGCGTTCTTGAGCCAGCTGGGCAAGGAGTTCCGCGCGGACAAGGAAAAGGACGTCGATTTTGCTACGGCTCTGTTCGGCAGCGGTCCGGCCTTCGTCTACTACTTCATGGAGGCCATGGTAGAGGGTGGCATGTTGATCGGTTTTCCCAAGAACCGTTTGCGTGAACTGATGGTGCAGATGGTGCGGGGAGCTGTGGTGTCGGCGGAACAGCGTCCAAATGAGCATCTCGCGCAGTTGCGTGATGACATTTCTTCGACCGGAGGCACCACTGTGGAGGGAATCAGGGTACTCGACAAATATTGTGTGCGTGCCGCGATAAAAGAGGTGATCGCCGCGACGGCGGAAAAGGCTTTGCATTTGATGAACGGAAAAAAGTAGTCGCAACACTGCGTTGCAGGTGGCCGCTCTATCCAAGCGATAGGGCGGCCACCACAATCTTTCCACACCCCCCTTTTCACAATCTCTCAAAAAGTGTATAATGCATTAAAGGTCATTGTTTTTATATTAACTCAAAAAATTTATGGAGAATAATAAAAAAAAGAAAGGTCACAACTGCGCACTTCTTTGCGGTTGCGATAGTTCTTGGGGGAGTTTTTTGATCAAAATGTTTTTGGGATTGGTTATCGTGCTGTTTGTGTTGTGCTTGTCATTATTTGTAATTTGCAAAATGTCCGGCAGAGAAGATTGTAGCAAAAATATGCTGGGCAACAAACTGGCATACAATAAATCGGCCCAGCAAGATAGCGAATGGGGCGACCGAAAAGAAAAAACGAGCACCGTGAGACTGTTCGGCACAATAGTAAAAGTGGAAGGCAACGTAATCACAGTAAAAGATAATTCCGCGCAAGAGCAGGTGATTTTGTCTCAAGCAACCACTGTCATACTTTCCACCGAAGGCGAAGTTGGAATTTCCGTTCTTAAAGCGGGTGCCGACATTGTTGCGCTAGGCACATATGACAAAGACAGTCAGCTGGTTGCCAAAGTAATCAATCTGGTAAAGTAAAATACAAGAAAATGCTAAACATCGCCATCCGGCGGTGTTTTAAATTTGGCTGTTTAATTGAAAAATGGTATAATGAATAAAAATTGAATTTACTTTTGGATTTAATGAGCGTCATTCCCGCGAAAGCGGGAATCTAATCACCAGCCACGGATTCTCACGTACTTTGCTAGGGGAATAACAGAGATTGAGTTAGCTTGTTGTGTGTTTAAGATAGAAAAAACAGTAAACAGATTTATGCAAAATATAAAAGAAATATTTCTAAATATTTTTCGCAAGGAAACTTACGTAAAAAATTCTTGGTTTACTTTTACTTCGCTCATTATTTGTTTGTGTGTATTCATCGTAAACATTGGCATTGTCCTGATTCTATCTCCAAATTTATTCAACAGAAGCGCCTCCGACAAAGAGCCGAAGCTTCTCTTCCTGGGCTTTGATGGCGCCAATTGGTCGTATGTTGTAGAGCTAATCAATAAGGGGGAAATGCCAAATTTTAAAAAACTTCTTGAGAACAGCACAATGGGCATGGTCAAATCGTTTAACCCACCCGTCTCTCCTCCGCAGTGGACTTCAGTTGCCACTGGAAAACTTCCGGCCAAGCACGGCATCACCAATTTTTATTCTTCAGCCAATGGTTTTAGCGCGTACACTCTGGCCGGCTCAAACGATCGGCATGTAAAGGCTTTGTGGAATATTTTTGAGGAAAAAGGTTTGAAAGTGGGGCTTTTTGGATGGACCGCGACTTATCCGATTGAATTAAAAAACGGCTATACTGTTTCGGATATCGCGATTGTCAATCCAAACAAAGGCATTGAGCCCACATCTTTGCGCAACGGCATCATTGCCAATACCGCCAAGGCTCTCGGTTTCACAACATTTGCCCAGGGTGTACCTTTGGATGTTCCGGACGCTCAAGATATTAATGACGCCAAATATTTTGAGGCGTCTAACAAAAAATTTAGGCTTTTTAATGATTTGTTCAACAGTAATAGTATATACGCATTTAATAAAGAAAAACCGAATATTTTGTTTCAGGAGGACGATGTGTTGGACGGCACCCAACATATTTTCCTAAAATTCAAACGCCCGCAAGAATTCAAAGAGCCGATTGATCCTGCGTTGCAAGAAAAATACGGCAATTTTGTGGATGAAGTTTATCGCTCAAAAGATAAATTGCTGGGCGAATTCATGAAAACTGCCGGCCCCAACACCCACATTATCGTTTTTGCCGATTCCGGTTTTTTTGTCGACCCTGTTTCCGGTTGGCGGTTTGACCGGTTAAATATAATTTTGGAAATACTTGGATTGATGAGAAAAGACGCGTCCGGTGAAATTGATTTTTCCAAGACCACAGCTTATGAATGTGGAAATAACAATTTTGATTGGAACAGGCGTCTGTGTATAAATTTGGAGGGGCGACAGGATAAGGGGATGGTGCGCCAGCAAGATTACGACAGGACTGTCAACCAAGTTATTAGCAAATTGCAGGCTTTAAAAACCACGGATGGAGAAGGGTTGTTTAATACTATTGGCCGAACCTTTTCTGCTAGTGGAGATGTTATGTATGACATCAAGAGATCGGTGGTGGATAAAACACTTGTTATTAACGGCAAAGAATATCCGGCAAAACTGTTCATGACTTTGTCTATTGAATCCGGAGCGCATTACGCCAATCCAGAACCACCGCCCGGCTTTTTCGTCTGGTCCGGTCCGAATATCCGCAAGGGGAATGTGATAAACAATATGCGTTTCATTGATTTTGCTCCGAATATTCTTCATTCCCTCGGCTATCCAATCGCCGAAGATATGGATGGCCAATATCTTGAGATGTTATACAACAAACCGACTGAACCTGCCTATATTGAAACATATGAAAGCAATCCAAATAAAATCAGCTCAAGCAACAACGAACTGTTAATTGGTAAGGATTATGTAATGATCCAAGACAATAAGGCGACGATTTTTACTAATGTCGCCAAAACTGATAAATACAAACAATTTTGTTTTCAATTGGGGAATAAAAACGCCTCCGTGCAGGTTGATAATCTGTTTATGGTAAAAGACCCCGGTGCCACGATCACAACCGCGGTAAATAATAAGTTCGAACCGATTGAGTTTATAAAAATTAAAAAAATATCAGACCTGGAACAAATTTCGCAAAGCATAATTTTACCCGCCGGTTTTGTTACAGAAATGGGTGAGGAAAAAAGTTTCAACATTTTGGGGTCTTTAGAAGCTAACAAACCGACCGAAATGGGAATTTGGACAAATATGTATTTTACAGTTCGCGCGCCCGGACCGGGAGTTTTCCGATTGATAGCCAAAGGCACAAGTTTGGACGGAGTGTTTCCGATATTGGAATTTTCCCAAAATGGAAATGCTTTTGCCCAGGTTGAAATAAATTCTCAAGAATATTTTCCGTTTGACGTTGCGGTTCCTAAGGGAGGGATTGTAAAAGTTGCCTACATCAACGACAGGTTCAACGATAGAGAAGATAGAAATTTGCGTATTCAAATGATTAAATTTTCCGCTGAAAATGTTTTTGAGCCCAAGCAGGACATGGACTTTTTTATGCAAAACAACGATTTGTGTTTTTACAACAAGCGCGTGGGGACTTTTAGGCTTGAGATGTCAGTGTGGCCACAAAATGAACCCAGTAAAGGTCTGGATGATCAGGATATTCAAAAAGCTCTTCAGTTTTTGCAGACAACGGGGGAAATCAAAAACACCTCGACAGTACCAATACCAAGTCCTTGATTTCACTAAGTTATAGACCGTTCCTCTCGGGGCGGTCTTTTTTTCCACAGTTTTTCTTGACAGGTGAACGATAGTTCACTATTATACCTCTTGTTATTCCCCAGCAAAGTACGGGGGAATCTACGGTCACTGGTGATGGATTCCGGATCCTGGTCCGGAATGACAGTTGAAAACATATGATAATAAGCTATAAGAAAAAAATTATAAAATTCTATTACGATCACAAAAGAATGCCATCATACAGCGAAATTATGCATTTGGTTGGTTTTAAATCCAAAAATGCGGTGTTTAAATTGGTGAAAAAGCTGGTGGAAGACGGTTTTTTGCTCAAAGACAAAAGTGGAAGGCTCTTGCCGAGCAAACTATATGGCGACGTGCGCGTGCTAGGCACAGTTGAAGCCGGTTTTCCGTCTCCGGCCGAGGAAGAATTGTCCGACACCATGACCATGGATGAATATTTAATTGAAAATAGGGAAGCCACTTTTATGCTCAAAGTAAGCGGTGATTCCATGAAAGATGCCGGCATTATGCCAGGAGACCTGGTTTTGGTGGAGCGTGGGCGCGAGCCGGCCGAAGGCGACATTGTCATTGCCGAGGTGGACAAAAATTGGACCATGAAATATTTTCGCAAAAAAAGCGGAATGATATATCTGCAAGCGGCCAATGAAAAATACAAAGATATTGTGCCAACAGAAGAATTAAAAATCGCCGCCATTGTGAAGGCGGTGGTGAGAAAATATTAACATCCTTGTCCCTTCACTGTCATCCCGCATGTGCCGCGTAGGCGGTGCGAAGCCGACTTTGTGCCAGCCGAAGCCTTGGCGAAGCCGAGGGATCCCTCCGCTCGGGTCGGGATGACAGGTGGTGAATAAGTAATAGAAAGTTAATATGAGTCCTCTTAATTTATTTTCTTTTCCTCGCGCCATCGTCCACATCGACGGGGATTGTTTTTTTGCATCCTGCGAAGTGGCTCGCAACCCCTTGCTCCAAGGCAGGCCCGTGGTAACCGGCATGGAAAGGGGGATTGTCTCGTCTTTGACCTACGAAGCCAAAGCGCGAGGCGTTGTACGAGGTATGAGTTTGTATGAAGTAAAAAAAGTTTGCCCCGATGTTGTTTTGATGCCTTCGGATTATGAAACATACAGCCTGTATTCCGTGCGTATGTTTGACATTGTGCGCCGTTTCACGCCTGCGGTGGAAGAATACAGCATAGATGAATGTTTTGCTGATCTAACGGGTTTGCAAAGGCCCATGAACATGTCCTACGAAACAATGGCCAAAAAAATTAAAGAAACTCTGGATTCCGAACTAGGCATGACTTTTTCCGTGGGGCTCGCGCCCACCAAAGTATTGGCTAAAACAGCGTCCAAATGGAAGAAGCCCTCCGGTCTCACCATCATTCCGGGTCACGATATTCATTTATATCTGGAAAAATTAAGATCGGAAGAGCACACG
>JAHJCN010000025.1 GCA_018812905.1 Patescibacteria group bacterium | reverse complement strand
CGACGATACGATTGAAATTAAATCTTTTGATATTGTTAAGGCTCAGAAACAAATGTTTGAAATTGGCTCGGATGGTAATAAATATTTATATAGCTATGCTTGTCAAAATAATACCGCAGAGTGTTACAAAATATTTGTCGAAGATGGAGAGCTAAGTTGGGTTAATAATTTTAATGAAAAAAAATTGCGAGTTAGAGACGACCGCGTCCTCACCGACTACTCCACCCACCTCATCCCCAAAGCCATTGGATATAGCGCCGGACTAATCAAATTATTTTTACAAGAAGCACAAAATGAAGAAGTCGCCAAATTGCCATCTGCAAGAATCGGCCTGCGTGGCTACGGTGATAGCGTCTTTGGTTTTGTGATATCCGCGGGAGGAGAAATGTTGGATTATTTAAAATCGAAATTTAATCCGGCGACGCAGACGGTGGTATCGGCAACACAGGAGAATTTGAATGAGGTGATATTTGAGGCGGAAAAAGAAGCTGAAAATGACAATACGGCGGATGGGATTGCTTCGTTGCCCCGCACCGGCGTGGCGCCTCGCAATGACATTCGGGAGAGATCTGTCGACGAAGTTCGTCCTCGCGCGGTGGAGGATCAGGACGACAGACAACCGACAGAGATCCTGAAACAAGTTCAGGATGACAATGTTTCTCAATTTTCATCAACATATTCCGGCGGAGGCTCATCTTCCATATCGCCTTCGTCAGCCATAGATACTGTTTCGTCCACATCTCAACACACCCCTCCTCCGCCTCCAAATCTTGATCAATTTTTTAATGGAATTATTTTCACTACAACCACCGAATTCAATATCTACGGCACTTGTTCCGCGCAAACAACAAAAATTATTTCCGATCCGCAAATTGCCGAAGAACATACCGCTCCTTCCGGCACAATCTGGAATTATTTTGCTCCACTTTTGCCCGGTCATAATTATTTTTCATTCATTTCCATGGATGCGGAAAGCGCTACTTCCACTTCGTCTAGCGTCGCGCATATTGTTCGCGACAACAAACCACCGGCAATTCCGTCAATAAATATCCAAGATCAAACATCTCCAACCTCAACCAATCTTCAAATCATTTTGGCAAGCTCGGATGATTTTTCACCGTTCATATTTTTTGATTTGTATTTTACCTCATTTGTACCCACTTCCTCTCCCAGCACAACATATATCTGGCAACCATTGGCCGCCAATACCACAACCGCGACCTTCAACTTATCCACAACGCGCGGGCAGTCGTATCTGTTTCGTTCGCGCGCTTGGGATATTCTAAATAATACTTCGCCATGGAGTGATGAGTTAAATTCCTCAACGCCTATAAATATAGATTGGAGCAAAGAAGTTGTGATAAACGAAATCGCCTGGGCCGGAACATTCGCGGATAATGTCGGCAAATACGATGAATGGCTTGAGCTATACAATAATACCGATCAAGAGATAAATTTAAAGGATTGGAAGATTATTGTTAGCGACAGAAGCATAACATTTGCCACAAATACATATATCTCGGCTCGTGGATATTATTTAATGGAAAGAACAGATGACTCCGCTGTTCAGAATATTTCCGCCGACTATATTTTCACGCTTGCAAGTGGTCTAAAAAACAGCGGGGAGTTATTGCAGTTGGTAAATCCTGAAGGAGAAATTATTGATGAAATCGATTGTTCTGAAGGTTGGTTCGCCGGCAACACCACCAGCTCGGAATCATATCCGACAATGGCGCGCGTCAATTCTCTCGCGCCGGGGAATGACAAAAACAATTGGCGCACCAGCCGGGGACCCTGGCTAACGGCTATGGTCTATACCAATGGACGATTGATTTTCGGATCTCCGCGTGAATTTAACAAAGAAATGAAAATTTTAAGTGGAACGCAAATTGAAAATGAATTAATTTTAGACAAAAACGATGGACCATATTTTCTGGATAATTATACGCTTCCTGCGAACAGTATTTTGCGTTTGGATTCAGGAACGGAAATATATTTTCCAGCCTACGGATATTTTTACGTAAACGGCAATTTGATTTCAGAAGGAACGGAAGCGGAGCCGGTTGTTTTTTCGCCCGTTCCTTCCACAACCATGTGGGCCAACATTGTTTTTAATAATACCACCGCCACTTTTGCGCATACTAAATTTTGGCGCGGAAATATGGAGCAAGTCGTGCAAAATGATGGAGCGCTATACGCGGTATCATCCACAATTACACTGAACCATGTATCAATTTGGAACAGTCGCAAGCCGGGCAAAAACATCAATTCTTTGAATTCCATTTTAACAGTGAAAAACAGCTCTATCGGAGCAGATGTAAAAAATTCCAACCCTAATGTTAATACCGTTGGAATATATGCCAAAGGAGGGGAGATTGATTTGGATAATGTTTTGTTTACAAATTTGAATATTGGGGTGGATGGCGGATCCGTAGATGATAATTTTCCTGAGTTGACGATCAACAACATGCCCGAAGAAAATTTTATAAACATTGATTATCCTTGGCAACCGAGCAATTGGTTGGATTTGATTGCTTTGCCCGAAGCGCCTGTTGTGCCTGTGGAAAATCAATTGATTGAGCCACAGGATGAAATTGTTGCAAGTTCTTCGGAACAGATATTTGAACCGGAATCAACAAGTTCGTTGCAAATTTCTGCCTGAAACAGGGAGATTTTGCGAGCGGATATCAAAAAACCGTCACGACTTAGTCGGGACGGTTTTTTCTTTTACCCTTTCCTCATTTAACAAGCATATGCAATGGGGGAAGGGTGCGGCAACCAGAGGTCGCCGCGGGTGGGAAAGAGCGAGGGGGTCTGCCAGGCGCAGACGCGGGGCTGGCGGAAGAGGTGGAGCTGGGTACCGCGAGGGATGACCTCGCGGTGGGTGGGTGGCGGGGGAGCCGGGCAGAAGG
>JAHJCN010000024.1 GCA_018812905.1 Patescibacteria group bacterium | reverse complement strand
ATTCGTGCGGGTAAGGGCGCATTCGCAAATAATAACTACAAAAAAATTCGCCATGCAGTATGGCGATCTTCGCATGACGGCGCCGGGAGAATATGCGGTTGATCTCTATGTTTCCGGCGACAACATCAGATTGGATGAAAACACCACGTCCCAAGCCGAATCCAGCGTTTTCACTCTCAAAGCGGATGAAAGCGGCGCCAACGCGATTATTTCCATCGTTACGGCTGTTCAAGGAACAGTTGCCGACGATGAATATGAAGTGGATTTTTTACATCATATTTTTGACAAAACAGAAGCGTTTGCCGTACCAGCCAGTCTGGAAATACTTTCCGGGGCTACAATGTTTGCCCTTAACGCCAACAGCGTTCCCGGCGTAGCGAGCGTCAATGTCATATCAGATATCACGTCTTTCAGGCCGCTCGTGATGAGCTTGTCCGAAGCAAAAGCCACCGCTCCGGGACAATACACCGCAGAGCTTCATGTAAAATCTCGCGCAGGCTCGCCTTCTTTTCAAAATTCAATGTCCACATACAGAAGCTACAGGGATTACATACTCAAACCGGAAACCGGAGGAACAAAAATTCAACTTAAAGTGGTGGCTGTTGCCGACGGGTCGCTGGCGGGTAATCAAGAGCTTTTAAAGCTGTTGCAATCCGCCCTTAACAACAGCGGAACATTTGAAATTAAGCCCGTTCAAAAAATACCGGCTTCGGTGGCAATACCCACCCAAACCTCGCCCGCCCCCTCGCAAGACGCTTCGGACGCTCAAGTTATTTTGGAAGAATCCGATGAGAACAATTCCACGGGATATATTGAAGAAGATATCGAAGAAGACTCAGAAATGCTTCCGGATCTTAGTTTAGAGGTGCAAAAAATTCGCTATGTGCGATTTAGCTGGTCTTGGTGGAGTTGGTTTAAGAAAAAATACATTGTTTATTTGACAGTCAAAAATAACGGCAATGCCTTTGCTTATGGTCCTATTGAATATCAATATAAAAATAATGAAAATGATACATGGATACGCAAAAATCTTAGAGCAGGTATCAACGCCGGAAAATCCGAAATGATCAAGATTGAACTTGACCCCTCGGAAATGAACAAAAATTATTCCTTTCAGGTTGATCCCGAAAATAAAATCAGAGAATCGAACGAAAAAAACAATGGAACTCAGACAGAAGTAAGAAAGAAATAGGCTGGTCTTGCTACCTTTTAATGAAAGAAATAAAAAATACCTCGCCCGTGCGAGGTATTTTTATCCATAAAGAATCTCTTCCGGTGGCGGTGGCTCTTCCGCTTTTTCCTCCACTACTGTCACACCAACCTTTTTGAGAGGACTTTCGGTCGTTTCCACAGGCAATCCCATTGGCGGTTCGGCTCTCTTCACCGCAGCTTTTTGCACCAACGGCGTCTTCACGAATGGCAATGGGAAGTGCCAGATGGTGGCAAGCTCTTCAATATTTAAAACATAAGGGGTGGCTCCAGGCTTGATCTTTCTTTTCTTAAACACAGATGTGAAAGTGGTTTTTTTCCAATTCTGAAGCATGGTTTTAAACGCATAATGCGCCAAAGTGACCTTATGAGGCACGATTGAATTGCGACTCAAAATATGGAACTGGCTCATTGAACCAACAACTCCATCCATGCAACGCGCGGGATTATACACTTCTTTTTTGGCTGAATATAAAGCTCTGATTTTTGTCCTATACCCCACTTTGGAAATTTTATCTTCAATGGCTTCAACCGTGCTTTTCATACCCGGAGACAAATCCACCATCTTACCTGGCGGAGCTTCTGCTTTTTTCTCGACAGTCTCCCAACTGCCGTGCCATGCGCTTAGTAATTCTTTCCAAAGCCAATCGGGAATGCCGCCAAGAAATTGAATAATTGATGCGTTCTTGTTTTCCGGCTTATTGGCAATAATCTTTTTTACCAAATCAATACCGGACTTCTTCCAACTGCTTCCGATCGGTTCGACAATTATTTGAAACCAAAAATTTTCCCCGTGCCCGATGCGGCTGAAATTTTCCAAAATGGCTGCCATCGGATCGCTGAATACCACATCTTTGCTCAAACTATATTCAAAACTAGGGTAAGTGCGGATCGGGTATGCTTCCTGCTGTTCTAATTTAAACTCAACGCCAAACATGTCATATTCTTTGTTCGGATAGGCTGTAGGAATATTGACCACATAGTCTTCCACCTCGGTGATTTCCGCTTCCGGATATTGCGCGTAAACGGATGCTTCCACCAAATCTCTAAACTCAATCTCGGTGCGAATTAAAAACTGGATGTACCCCTCAATGCTAATGATTTCAAAACTAAAAAATTTTCGTCTTTTCCCCATCCAATATTTCTGGCCGATATTGGGCGTAATCGCGGCACCGGTTAAATGGGCGAATATCTGCTCCACCGCTTTCGGAGTCTGAATGAATAATGGTGGAATATCCACGGCAAGCAAAACCCATTTCCAATTGGATGCATATTTATTTCCACGGTACATGGCCCAAAAAGTAGCACCCATAGAAAACAGAATCGCCACCACAATGGCCCAACCCACAATAGCAAAAATCGCAGATACCGCCTCGTCGGCCGGACGCGAAAAAATGTCCGCCCAAAAAGACAGATCCAAACTAAATCCAAATGGCGTTTCTACAAGCAATGGATTCATACCCCTCTATTTATCAATAACCTTGTACACCCCGCCATAAATTATTACAACCGCAATACTCGTCCACCACCACCCGTTTTGACCGGAAACATAACCGCTGTAATAAGCCAAAAGGCAAATAATGGTGGCGATGATGGCTACCATATGGCGAATAAAATTGTCACTCATATATTTCGCGTATCGTGTAATGCGCAACGTGTAACGCTTGATGTGAAACGCGAATGATAAATAATATTCTTTCAGGTTGCGCGTTTCGCGTTTCACGTTACACGAGTAGTATATCACATTTTCCCTCAAAACAAAAACCCCTCTTTTTGAGGGGCTTTGATAAGAAAACAACACTATCTCCTTTGCCATTTTTCCACTACCACCAACAAAGGCGCGGCGATGAAGATCGAGGAATATGCGCCGGAGGCGATGCCGATGAGCAAGGCCAAAACAAAAGTATGAATAGTTGCTCCTCCCCAGAAAAACAGAGCCACAAGAGGCAAAAGCGTTTTTATAGTGGTGTTGACGGAACGCATTAAGGTCTGGTTCAAACCATTATTCACAACCTCGCCAAAATTGTCGGCGCTGTGACGCAATAAATTTTCGCGAATGCGGTCGTACACAACGATGGTGTCATTTACCGAATAACCAAGCACGGTGAGCAAAGCAACCACAAAACCGACGTCCACTTCAATGTTGAGAAAATGTCCCAATACGGCAAACACGCCAACAACAAACATTACATCGTGTGCCAACGCAACGATAGCCAGCAAGCCATATTTCCAACTTGCCACCGGACGCGAGACAGCACGAAAAGCATAGGCCACATACGCAATAATACCCAGACAGACGAAAATTACTGCCCACCAGGCACGCTGTTTCAGAGCCGCGCTCACAGATGGCCCAATCGTTTCAAACCGGCTTTCTCGCACCACGTTTTCTTTTGTTTGGAACTTGTCGCGAATGTCTTTCAAAATGCTTTGATGCAAATCTTCGTCGATGAAATTAGAGCGGACAATGTAGCTGTTCGCATCTGTTTTTTGAACTACCGTTTCGGTTAAACCGGCGTCGGCAAAAATTTTCTGCATTTCTTCCAAATCCGGTCTGGTTTCCGAATATGTGGTCTCAAGCAAACTACCGCCCGTGAAATCAATCCCCGGCTTCAAACCCCATTTGAAGAGAAAGAAAAAAGCGACCACCATCAGCAAAGCGCTGGCTGTCAGCAATACTCTGGAATATTTAATGAATGGAATTGTCATAGGAAATTAAAAATGAAAATATACTAAGGTATAATCTTCTTTCGCTCGGTAATATCCCGTAAACGGTATATTGCCTCGCTCAATTGATTAGCAAAATGCAAAATTTTCGTGTTCGTTTCTCTCGCTATCCATTCTACTTTTTTTCGGCATCACTAACGGGTTCGGATTTGGTGAAACCCCAAAACATCCAATTCCCCTTTTCCGTAAACGCCGGCACCACAAAGCGCATTATATTACGTGTGATGATAACGGCAGTAAACATGGAAACCAACACACCAATGGCCAACGTAACGGCAAAGCCTTTCACAAAGCCTCCACCCAGCCAAATCAAGAAAACACAACTTATTAAGGTGGTGATGTTGCCATCTCTGATTGACGGCCAAGCGCGCACGAACGATTCTTCCATCGCGGTTTTTAGGCTTCTCTTGGTGCGCAGTTCTTCTTTAAGACGCTCAAAAATTAGCACGTTCGCGTCTACGGCCATGCCCAGAGACAATATGAAACCGGCAATGCCCGAAAGGGTCAGGGTAACGCCGATGGATTTGAAGATGGCCAAACTTAGCGCGGCGTACAAACACAAAGCAAACACAGCCAAAATACCAGGCAAGCGATAATATATTATCATAAAGATTACCACCGCTAAGAAACCGACCAAACCGGCCTTAACGCTTTTGTTTAGGGAATCAACACCCAAAGTGGCGTCCACTTTTTGCTGTGCGATAAGCTCCACAGGCACGGGCAGGGCGCCGGTATTCAATCTTTGTGCCAATTGTTTGGCTTCGGATAAATTGAAACCGCCGGTGATAACCGCGTTGCCCGAAAGAATCGGCTCGTTCACGCGCGGAGTGCTAATGGCTTCGCCGTCCAAAAATATAGCAACCGGCT
>JAHJCN010000136.1 GCA_018812905.1 Patescibacteria group bacterium | reverse complement strand
CTTGGCAAAGTTTCCATTAACTCTGGCGGCAAAAAATTCAACACCACCGCCAGCTTTGGCCACTGCTAAAATTCCCAAAAAAGGCAGACCCACGCCAGTTATTAAAAAACCAATTGTAGAAAGTAAAAACTGATCGCCAGCTAATTTACCCAAAGTTGGCGGAAAAATTAAGTTGCCTGCTCCAAAGAACATGGCAAACAAGGCAAAACCTATCGTGATAAAATAACGTTTTTTCACAAAACCTCTTTGTCATTCCCGCATTGTTTGTCATCCCCGCATTGTTTGTCATCCCCGCGGAGGCGGGGATCCCCCGGTTCTCTTTGGATTCCCGCTTTCGCGGGAATGACAACAGTAAAACAAGAATGACAATCAAAATTCGTTATACAAACAAGTGACATAAATATGCAGTAGCAACTCCTAAATAATTACCTATAGCATAACCAATTAAAGCTAGCATAATTGATATGGGCACTAATTCTTCCCGGTGATAACCAGCAGCAACAGGACCTGAAGCAGCACCACCAACAGCAGCCACACTAGCCACAGCAGCCATACTAACATCTATCTTAAACAATCTTGATGACAAAATAACAAAAACAAAATGCACTGCAATACAAATAAAACCAGCTACTAAAAACCAAACAGATGCACCAATTTGAGATAAATCTGCTTGAGCACCCATCATTGTCATATAGATATAAACAAAAGTCATAGAAATAGGCTCTGTACCTGGTAGTTTTTTAAGTGGTGTAGCAGAGAGAAGAATACCAAATGTTGTAACTAATAAAATAAACCAAGTTTTATCTGTAAAAACTGGCGGGAATTCAGGAAAGTAATTTGCCAACCACTTGGAAACAAGAATAACCAGAAAACCAAAACCAACCAAAGTAATTACGTCTGTAAAATGAACTTCATGGGTCTTTTTTTCAATATCAGCAACTTCTTGATTAAAATGATCAATGTCTTTTTGAGAAACCCTGCTGAACTTATTGAACCATTTTGCCCATCTCTTGCAGGTAAGAATTATAGGGAAATAAATAATATAAACAAAATTATCCACCAATACAACCATACCCACATCCTCTGGTGGCGTACGCAACCCTTCGGCTACTGCAGCTAAATTACCAGTTCCACCAATCCAACTGCCAGCTAAAGCGCCAAAACCTGACCAGGCATCTGGAGGTAAACCATTTTTTAGCAAAGCAAAGGATATGACTAAACCAACTACAATGCCAATTGATCCAACAATCAAAACACCTGCACTGCGCCAAGCAACTTTGATTGATTCCCGAATATTAATATCCAAAAGCATTAAAACTATGAATATTGGCACTGCAAATGATTTAAAAGTATTATAAACAGGCGAGCTTTTGGGTATAATATTAAGATTACTTAAAATAATGGGAGTAAGAAATATCCAAATAATTGCTGGTAAGTAATCAAATATTTTCCACTTGGTCTTGCGTTCCAGCCAAAGAAAAAACACTGGAATCATAAAAATAACAGCAAGAATGCCTATGGGTTGGGTAAAAACAATTTGATCCATTAGAGTCTCCTTTATTTGAAGATGTAGCGTAAAGCAGCTTGATATGCCTACCATGATTTATTTCAGAAGATCAAGCGCTAGAAAAAAACCCGTGAAAACCAACTAGATTTTCACGGGTTAAAAACAACTAATGTTTTTTCTAGCTAATATATAGATACTGAGCCAGGTCCTCTATTGTATTTGTCTTGACCGACAATAGCCATGCCATCAATATCTACAGAGTGACCAAAATATCTTGTGCCAGTTGGTGGTTCAAGAGTTGTATCTAAAATCCACACATCTTCTGGCCTACCACCTCCTATACCCATAATACCAGCAGCTGCGGGGCTGACTCGTTTAAATACATAAGCTGCGCCAGGAGGATTTAGTTCACCTGAGCCACTACCAGTATGTGGGGCACCTGCAATCAAATATCTACCTTTAATAGCTACTGAACTTCCAAAACGTACTCTATCACTGCCGTCAGGAATAATAATTTTGGCATGTTGATCCCATTCATCAGCAGGTCCTCTTTTCTTAAAAACAT
>JAHJCN010000023.1 GCA_018812905.1 Patescibacteria group bacterium | reverse complement strand
TAAAACATCATTTTGCTCCGCCTTATCGTAATTTATAATGAAATTTCCGTGCTCCTCCGCCACTTTCGCTCCACCAACCGCGAAGCCCCTCATTCCAACTTGATCCACCAGATATCCAACCGGCACCGAGCCTCTTTGCAAAAATATTTCCGGCAATATTTTTTTATCTCCCTGCCAGTCGGCCAATTTTATATTTTTGAAAAAACTGCCAGCCGAAGGAAAAGCCGGAAACTTGCCTTGGCGCAACAAAAGATATTCTTGCATTTTCAGCATAATTTGTTTTTGATCGACTTTTTTTAATTTAAACCAAACACGCAATATGACATCTTGGCGATTTGCCTTAAAAGCGCTTCCTCGGTACATAAAACCGCATTCATTGTTTGAAAGGATGATTGTTGCTCCATTCCGCCAAATTTCAACTTTGTCAATATTTTCCTCCGCGTCTTTGCCCATGGCACCGGCATTTCCGCGCACGGCCCCTCCAACTGTGCCCGGAATTCCTGCCGCCCATTCCATTCCACCCAAACTATTTTGCGCGGCCAAATTTATGACTGTTCCAAGAGAAGCTCCGGCGTCGCACTCAATCGTCTCGTCCAAAACCTTAATGTTGGATGTTTTAATTTTAATCACCACGCCTTCAAATCCGCTATCGGGAAATAAAAGGTTTGAACCGCCTCCCAAAATCAAAAATTTGATTCCTTCTCCGCTTAAAAAATTTAACAATCCAACCAAACTATCATTGTTGTCAACTTCCACTAAAAATTGCGCCGGACCGCCAATTTTAAAAGTAGCGTATTTGCTCAGCAATACATTGGTTCGCACACGACCAAATTTTTTAAGCTCTTTGTTTAAATACAACATAATATACGACAATAAATTTTCAATCAATTTGTCTCCCTACGGGAGATCTCCCGTAGGGAGACAAATATCAATTACCAATTTCCAATGCCAAAATACAAATTGTTGCACTGAAAATTGGTGATTGAAAATTCAATGAAAATTAAAAATTGAAAATTACATCAATCGCCCGGCCTTGCCACAAACTCCTCAATAAGCTATATTATATACGATTTTATGACAAATACAAGCATGCAAATTCAACAAAAATTGGGTCAAAAGAGGCTTTTTTACGCGACTCGCGATATCGAGAGGGCCGAAGCCGGGCTTCTTTTGGGTATTTCCAATTTTTGGATTATAACAAACAACTCGCCTCGCGCCAAGATTCTCGCCAACGAGCACAAAAATATCATCATTGCGGATGACAAAAAAACGCTGGATACTTGGCAAATTTTGCAAACTCCGCGCGCGCGCCGAAGCATAAAACCCGGAGAATATATTCTAGTTTTTAAAAATACCAAACAAATTGAAACAACCTGCGCGCGAAATGACTGGCATCTTTTGAATCCAAAAGCCGAGCTATCATCAAAAATAGAAGAAAAAATTTCCCAAATAGAACGGCTCGGACCGCTCACAAAATATTTACCTACGTTTCAAATCGAAATTTGTGAAAAATTAAAATGGAAAAAAAAGAAATTCATTTTACAATTCAACCGCGCGCATACCGGCTCCGGCACCTTTTTAATTTCTTCCAAAAAGGAACTTGACGGAGTTAGGAAAAAATTTCCTAAACGCGAGGCTCGGATCACAAAATACATTAAGGGGCCTTTTTTCACCAACAACAACATTGTTTGGGGAGATAGAATTTTAACTGGAAACATAAATTACCAAATTACCGGCCTCAAACCTTTTACAGACAATCCATTTGCCACCATTGGCAATGACTGGGAACTGCCACACAAAATTTTGAACAAAAAGAAAATCGCGGAATATGACAAGATTGCCTTGGCCGCGGGAAAACGCTTAAAAAAATTCGGATGGAAAGGATTGTACGGCATTGACGCGGTGATGGACGCAAAAACAAAAAAAATATATTTGATTGAAATCAACGCCCGCCAGCCCGCCAGCGCGACCTATGAATCGCAGTTGCAAAATAGTGTCATTGCGAGGAGCGAAGCGACGAAGCAATCCCACACAACATTTGAAGCCCACCTTGCTTCCCTGATCGGCATACCCGCGAATAAAGAATCTCTTACAAAAATATCCACGGGCGCGCAAATTATCCAACGCGTAACAACAAACACGACTGTCGTTTCCGAACCAAGAATAATGAAACCGGACAACTTGCGCTATGTTTATTACAACAACACCGCCCTTAATTCCGATTTACTGCGTATTCAAACAAATGTAGGCGTAATGGCGGAGCATAATAAGTTCAATTCGGAGGGAGGCAAAATTATTGACTTCATTGTCTGCGCGAAACATGGAAATCCGTGGAACGCTCCGCGCGCGGGTACGATTTTAATTCGCGATAATAAAATTCTTTTAATCAAACGCTACAAATTCGGAAAAAAATATTTTGCCATTCCGGGCGGAACACTGGATAACGATAAAAACATGCTGGCTTTGGCGAAAAGAGAAATTTTGGAAGAAACGGGTTTAAAATTTGAACCTGTGTCAGCCGAACCAATTCATGT
Organism: Patescibacteria group bacterium; assembly: GCA_018812905.1. Classification (GTDB taxonomy): domain Bacteria; phylum Patescibacteriota; class Patescibacteriia; order Magasanikbacterales; family GWA2-37-8; genus JAHJCN01. The sequence goes on along the minus strand of JAHJCN010000023.1, from coordinate 785 downwards.
TGTTAGCAACGGCCGAGACGAATATTATTTTATCGGCAAAAATGTCCGAGGCGAATCCAAATTGGGCGGTCCGGAAATTGAACACACGCACCCGGACAACAGCTATGAATTAAAATGGATAAAATTATCCGATCTAAAAAAAAATAAATTTATTACCCAAGCAAATGAAAAAAATAATCTATGATCTCAAAAACATTATCTAAACAAGCGCAAAATACCGTTAACGGATATGTGAATTTGCCCATTTACGGACACAATATCAATTGCCCCTATTTTAATAATCGTCGCGCCAATGTGCGCGGAGGTCTGCGAGTGATGATCGGAAAAGGAAGTGTAGAAGACATTGCAGAAGAAATTGTTCTTATGGGTTTGCGTGAAAAAATTGATTACAACAAATTAACGGATGGAGATCTAAAAAAATTCCTGGTAGAAAATGGAATCGGAATAGATTGTTCCGGCTTTGTTTATCATGTTTTGGACAGCGAACTAAAAGCGCGCGGTTTGGGCGGAATAAAAAAACATATTAAATTCGCTTTTATAAAGACTCCTTGGAGAAAATTTTTGAGCTGGTTGCGTCCGGCCGAACACGCGGGCGTGCGAACAATCAGCGCCGATGAAAATTGCGATAGAATCTCTCTGGAAAATGTTTTGCCAGGCGATATGATTGTCTTTATTAAAACCGGAGTGAAACACGACCGAAACCATATTATGCTCATTACAAAAGTTGAGTATGATGATGCCGACGTACCCCAAAAAATTCATTACACTCATTCATTCCAGTGGCG
>JAHJCN010000022.1 GCA_018812905.1 Patescibacteria group bacterium | reverse complement strand
GACCGGCTTTGAAACGCTCGACCAAGAGGCGCGGCGTTTTGGTTTGTTGGCGGGATGTAATTCGGTTATGTTGAACGTTACTCCGATGAAATATCGGAAACTCTACAGCATTTATCCCGATCGGGCGCATGTTGAGGAAGAGATTGGCGCGCAGATCAAAGAAACCTTGGACCTTTTGCAATCACTAGGTCGGGCGCCGACTGATTTGGGGATTTAATCTTTTAGATTAAAAGAAATGACCTCTAATTATAAAAATAATATCCCCCTTGATAAATGGTATAATTTCCCTTGTGAGTAAGAAAAAACTACAGGCATATAATCAAATAGTTGACATCTCAAATTGGCCTATTGATGATGTTTATTCAGGCATGTATCCAAAAGGAGCAAGAGAGAAAATTGCTTGTTTTTGCCCAAAAGAGGGGTACGAATTTTTAATTCTGAATAGAGACAGTAAATATAGACATAGATATTTATACAAACTATCTAGGTCAGCTTATCCTTCACAGTTTTGGGCGGAAATTGTTGCGTATAGATTCGGTTGTCTTATCGGGGTGAAGGTTCCACCTGCTTTTGTTGCTATTAATGATAAGGATCACAATTGTGGTGCATTAATAGAGTTTTTCTTTAAGGATTATCCTTATGGGGACGAACAATACTATGTTGATGGTGGAATGTTCATGAAAAAATTAATTCCTGATTACGATTTAAAAAAAGGAACACAGCATAATTTTGAAACAGTAGAACGACTTCGGGTGTTGTGTGATAATTGGTACGAAGAATGGGCAAAAATATTTACTTTTGATGCATTAATTGGCAATACTGATCGGCATCAAGACAATTGGGGATTAATTGGAAAGCTTAGGGACGCAACTCACGGGAAATTTGTGCTTTCGCCTGCTTTTGATAATGGGACAAGCTTGGGGCATGAAATTAATGAAGAAAATTTGTATAAATTTAACACAAATAAGGTTAGTGATTACATTAATCGTGGCCCAAATCATATGAAATGGAAAATGACCGATGAAAAAAGACCTCTAATGTTTGATTTTATTCGGATGTTTTGCTTAAATAAACCAGAGCAAAGGGAATTAATGTTGAAATGCATCTCGTTTTCTATCGATAATGTTAGGGAACTAATATATGAGTTAACAAAGTTTGATGTAAAATGTAGGTTGTCGGAGAAACGCGCAGAGTTTATGGTACAATTAATTCAAGCAAGACAAGCAAAACTAAGGGAAATATTGGAAAACAAATGAAGTGGATTGAAAATATAATTGAACCCCATCGATTGTTATTAACTTGGCAACCGTCTGACACAAAAAATCGCTTACGAAGGATAATTGGAGAATTAATTAATGACGGAGAAAAAGTGAAAATGAATTATTTGATTGGCACAAAAGATTATGAAGAGGCAAAAAAATTAGGATTTAATGGGTTTGCTTCTTTTTCTCTTGACTCGACAACATACGATAATGTTTTAGATGTATTTATGAAGCGGTTGCCGCCGCGAAATCGTAGCGATTTTAATAAATATATGGAAGCCATTCGTATCCCTATTGACAAGCAAATATCAGATTTTGCTTTATTAGGATATTCTGGGGCAAGATTGCCGGATGACGATTATACAATTGTGCACCCTTTTGAGAATGTGCAAGGGCGATGTGAAGTTTTAACTGAAATATGTGGCTTTCGGCACAATGAAGGGGTTAAAAACGTCGATGAGCTAGAGATTGGACAAGCTGTTTTTTTAGCAAAAGAACCCAACAATCAATTCGATTCACTTGCCGTAAAAATTATGTTTAATAACAAGCGCTTAGGATATATTAATAGGGTGCAGATTCAAGCATTTAATGAATGGATTAATAATAATTCTATTGAAGAAGTGACGATTGAAAAAATAAATGGTTCCAAGGAAAGTCCAAAGGTTTATGTTTTTGTGAAAGTTAACAATAAGACTTGAAGCTAATGGTTTTTGACAAACCGACGCGCCCCGACCGATCTGGGGATCAAGCCGCTTTAATATCGGGGGAAAAGACCTCGGCCTTGTTATTTTCTACTTTGAGCATACCGGAGGTCATTTTAAAGTGGAGACAGGTCTTGTTGGGAAGATGGACCTCGATCTTTC
>JAHJCN010000021.1 GCA_018812905.1 Patescibacteria group bacterium | reverse complement strand
TTTTATTTTTTTATTTTTTCAGAGAAATTTAAGGAGGATCGAAATGAGCAACTCAAGCCTAAAAAAGCAAAAAATTTCGCACAAATTAGCAAAGACGGCTGCCGGTATAGTCAGTCCAAAAGCCGGAAATGTTATCAATCGACCAAATTTGAAAGCGAAATCACCGATTCAAAATACGCCCTCTACAAAACGGCCGACCATTAATAAAAAACCAAATGCCAACCCTATCGCCAAAACGGGGAAAAAATCCCGTCCGAAAAGGATTACCCCGAGACCGTCTAAACCATTAAAAAAATTAAGCCTTGAGGATATTTATTACGAACATTTCCCCTTGAAAAAATGGGTGGAATTCCAGACTTTGGAATATATTAAAACTGTTTCCAAAAATAAAGTCTTTCACCAGAACGAAACACCTGTCTATATTAACCAATCGACTATTGAAAAGGCCTTGAATTCTATTTCCCACGGGAAGGCGTTACAAATGTTTTTGTCTGAGCGCACAATGACCCTGCCACCCGACGACAGGATCTTGATCTGGGATTACCTGAAACGAATGGTGACCTATGGAAATTAGACTGGATTTCCTTGCACTTCCGGAGGAGTTTTTTATAATCCCGGCCACCTCAAAAGTCCGGGAAACCATTCGGGAACTCTTGATTTATGGATACAAGCCATCTGAAATTGCCACAGTAATTTCGAAGGCATTTCCCGGATTGAATTTTACGACCGAAGCAATTATGAAATTTCGGTACTTCTTCTGGGATATCGGCGACCTCATGGACACCGCCGAGGGACAGGCAGCTCTCCAAAACAAACTTAAAAAAATACGCTCGGATATACTTGGCGGGAAAAATTTCTTGCAGCATATCGAGCAGTTGAAAGCTGTTGGAAAAACAGCTGATTTCAACATCATAAAAACTTTACAAAAAAAATTCGAAAATGACTGGAACAATGATCTGACAACGGAAGACAAACATTCCCAATATTGGGTGGCTACTCCTTTCTTTGAGTCAGATGATAAGCAGCAGTTTCGGCCATGGCTCGAGTTTGGACAGACGGAACCGATGGCATCATTTGTTAAAATTCTAAATATTTTAGATGGTCATTTGGATCTGTTTACTTATGCACTCTCCATTGGAATTGTTCCGCCTCAATTCCTGGATCTTGAAAGTTTATTGCAAAAATATTTCACCATTATCACTGCAAGAATGTATCCCCTACTAAAAACAGGCTCCTCTGAATCCCTAGCGACGTACATTAAGGATATTTTTGTACCGTTTACCCACTCCCTCAGAGCTCTTGCCATTTCACCAATTAATCAACGGAATTCTGTGATTGATTCAGTTCATCCGATTTACCAGACCTTTGAGGATTTTCCAGACATTGTTGAAGAGAAAAAATGATTGTACAACCCGATTTTTTCCGAACTCTTCCGTCGGAAACTCCAAGCCTTCCAATAACACCGGTTGAATTTTGTGAACGTCACTATTCCCTGGGTAACGGCCAGCGCTTCGGGATCGGACCCGGGCGGCGTTATTTGCTGCCAATTTATAATATCCGGCACCACAATCTTGTGATCGTCGCTTCCCGGCAGGCTGAAAAATCGACATATTTAGGTAACATAATATGCTATAATCTGCACGTTCGCAGTTACGATTCAGCTACCTATGCCACCGCCTATGCTCAACAAGTCCGGGATTTTTCCAACCTGAAAATAAATCGACAGTTTATCCTGAATCCCGAGCTCCAGCGCCGTTATCTCGGCCCGGGTACTGTTAATAATATTTTTTTGAAAATCTTCAGGAACGGCAGCCGGCTTTATCTTGTGGCCATCGGTCAAAATGCCGAGTCTGCCCGGGGAATTACCGCGAGGGGCGTCGTGATCGACGAAATGCACTCATTCATGGGTACAGAGCGTGGAGCTCATCTCAAGAGTCTTATCTCCAGGCTCATGCAGGTTTGCTCAGTTCAACCCCGAATCGTTGGACTCTCTGCAACGCTTGGGGA
>JAHJCN010000020.1 GCA_018812905.1 Patescibacteria group bacterium | reverse complement strand
GTAGTAATTGCGGATAAATTTATTTGAAAAAATGGGGCAAGTGTATAAGGTTGAGTTATTGAAAGACCTGAAAGAAAAGGGAACGACAAAAATGAAAGAGATTGAGAGCATGAAAGAAATTGTTGGGGCGGACAATTCCATCGTTACACTCTACACAACCGGCAAGTTTGTGGATTTGTGCCGTGGTCCGCATTTGGATTCGGCCAAAGAAATCGGCGCATTTAAATTAACAAAACTCGCTGGCGCCTATTGGCGCGGAAAAAGCGAGAATCCGCAACTGCAAAGAATTTATGGCGTATGTTTTGAAACCCAAGCCGAATTGGATGCGTATTTGAAAATGATGGAAGAAGCGGAAAAAAGAGACCACAGAAAAATCGGAGCAGAACAAGAGTTGTTTTTCATTGATGATGCCGTGGGTAAGGGGCTTGTAATGTGGTTGCCAAACGGCACAATTATCCGCAATGAAATTGAAAAATTGGCTTTGGAAAAAGAAAGGGAAGCCGGCTATGTTCGCGTGCGCACGCCACATATGGCCAAAGAAGAAATGTATTTGCGCTCGGGACATTTGCCATATTACAAAGCGAGCATGTATCCGCCTATGATAATGGATGACGGCACCTATTATTTGAAGGCCATGAATTGCCCGCATCACCATACTATATATAATCATATTCCGCATAGCTACCGCGAGCTTCCTTTGCGTATTGCCGAATACGGCGAATGCTACCGCAATGAATTGTCCGGCACTTTGGCCGGCCTTTTGCGCGTGCGTTGCCTTGCCATGAATGACGCGCATATTTATTGCCGAAAAGATCAAATTAAAGAAGAGTTTAAAGGAGTGATGGAGCTTACCATGAATTATTTCAAAATTTTTAATTTGGAAAATTATTGGTTCAGACTTTCCAAATGGAGCCCGGAACATCTGGAAAAATATGTTAATCAGCCGGAAAACTGGAGTTATTCAGAAAATGTTATCCGTGAAGTGCTTCAAGAAATGAAGGTAAATTTTGTTGAAGCGGATGATGAAGCGGCATTTTACGGCCCAAAAGTGGACGTGCAGTTTAAATCAATAGTTGGCCGAGAAGAAACAATGTCCACCATCCAGTTGGATTTTGCGGCCAAGGAAAGGTTTGAATTAAAATATACGGACGAAACCGGCCAAGAGAACGGGGAAGTATTTGTCATACATCGCGCGCCTCTTTCCACCCACGAACGCTTTACCGCCTTTCTGATTGAACACTATGCGGGTATTTGGCCTGTTTGGTTGTCTCCGGTGCAGGTGATGTTGGCGCAGGTGGGGGAAAAGCACGCGGAGGGATCTAAAGCACTGGCCAAAGAGATGTTTGATGTTGGAATCAGGGTGGAAGTGGACGGCTCCAATGAATCAATAGGCAAAAAAGTGCGTAATGGAGCCAAAAAGAAGATCCCATACATTGTGGTGGTGGGGGATAAAGAACTCTCCGGAGCCGAGCCTTGGACAGTGCGTGTGCGCGGGCAGGAAGAGCAGCTGAAAATAAGCAAGGAAGAGTTTGTTGCCAAAGTTTTGGCTGAAATAAGGGAAAGAATATAAAAATACAAGAAAAAGCTGAAAGCCACCGTCAATCATCGGTGGCTTTTTTGTGTCGTGGAGCAAGAAATATCCACAATTAACCATTGACATCCCATGTGAAACATGTTATCGTTTCATGTTTTACAAGGAGGTGACATGAACCGCGCGTATCAGGTGCGGTCGAGCCGCACCTCCAGAGAAGTTCTTTGGGAGCCGGAGGGGGAGGAAGGGACCCTGTCCCTCTGGCTTCGTTGCGACCATCCGATCGTCGTGAGTGTCCAGGAGGACGCTCACGGCAACAAGGAGGAGGAAGACTTTGTCTGGGTCAGCATTATGACCCAGGTCACGGGAATTGAAGCCGGTTCGGCCATATCTATCACCGAAAGGTGGGAAATCGTGGCGGACTCGGTGGTTGAAATCTTCCCCCAGCCATGCATTCTCCGATTGGAGGAGGATGACTGGTGCGGTAGCCTGTTGGTGCGCTTCAGGGCGCGCCACACAGTGCACCAGGGCAAAGAGGGTGCGCTCACGATCTCGCCAGAGATTAGGAGCCCCCAAATTTTGAAACTCAGGTTCCAGAACGGCACAAGCTGGAACCTGTAAAAAGCTCGGATCTGGATGATCCGAGCTTCTCTATTTTTAGAACAAGAAATTTTTAATTTCCAGCTTTTGGCATTCCCCGCCTTGCTCTTTCAGCCCATATCAATCGACGTGATGGCGTTGTATTTATTTTATCTTGCAAACTATGTATGCTTCTAATTACCCGCAATACTTCTTTTGCTTCTGGCATTCCGCTGTCTACCAATGAGAAAAATAACTCCGCTTTCGGCTGTTTGAATACGTCGAAGTCTTTAATGACGTATCTGTTGGTAGCTGGATTTTTGACGATTTCTATTTTTCCTTGGCTTACATGCAATTTTTTATTTAGGTCTTCTATTTTTCGAGGTAAAGAAATTTCTTCCAGCATCTTGAGTTGTTGTTCAGGCGTTCGGTCTGCTAATTTTTCCATTTCTACATTCGGCGCTTCCAATTCAGCTTTTTTTACTCTTGCACCGGCTTTTAGCCTTATTCTTTTGCCAACGTCCACAACTTTCGCCATTGGAGGTAAGGTGGTCATATCGATTGTCACCTCCGCTCCAGGAAAAAATTGCCCCTTATTTTCTTTCTTCCATATCTTGTAGGCGTCCATCTTGAGAATGCGCATCAAGGCTTGGTTTTTTTCATCTTGCCCCCAGCCTTTAAATTTATTTCCATATACGGAATTCAATTTTTCCAAAAGAGGATTCATCAAATTATTTTCTTCAATTATATTGTCAATCGCAAAGAACAGGCCGGTTCCCATTTCTTTTTCCGGATTAACTGTGTGCTGGTATATAGCTTCCGGCTTGCTTTCTATAGCGGGTGCTGGAGTTTTGATTTCTGGAGTTGTTGGTTTTTTTGTAACCTTGCCTTGGGCCGATGGAATTTCTACGCGACCGGTAACAAGTGGTTCAAAAGTAATGCCCTCCTCTGGTGTCGTTTCAATCCCTGTTCCGCTTGTTGGGCCATCTTCATCCTGGTGTTTTCTAACTTCTATACCATGGACGGCCCCAATCAATCCAGCTGTCGCTACAGCTATCGCAGCCGCTTTTTTGAGCGGTCGTTTATATTCTGTGGCTTTTGCTCGCGCCTCCTCCTTTGCTACTCGCAAATCTCGTTTAATATTCTCTCGACTAATATCCGCGGTTGTTTTATTCCAAGCTTCCGTTATGTTATTTTTCCTTTCTCTTAGCATCGCGAGCAACCCAGGCCCCTTTGTCTTGGCTTTGCCGATTTCTTGCGCTTCTTCAAGTTTCTCCAACTTCTCCATTATTTCCGCTTTTCTCATTTCCAATTTAGCGGCATTTTTACCCTTGGCTTTTAAGTCGTCGATGTCAACACCAATCACGTACAATTCCGCATTGAGCTGTTCTTTTAGTACGGAAACAGCAAGGCCATCTCCTTCTCTGTAGAATTTTTCTTCCAATGCGTCTTCTTCTCCTTCTGATAAGGAAGTCGCACCCTCATCACCCGATATATTCTCCGGATCGGCAAGGCGTAAGGAATAGATTGCCAATGCTTGAGAATATTCCTCCAATTTAATTCCCATTTCTGTGTTGTTATACTTTCCGGCATCAACAGCATTTGCCACATCAGTAGATAATTCCAATCCCTCAAGTGGGCTACCGGCGTTAAAATCTGGGGGCAATATTCCAACAAATTTAATTTTTTTGCCGAATAGTTTGGATCCGAAGAGTCCTCCGACAGTTTTGCCATCAAGATCTCCCCTCATTTTTGCCAGTTTTTCCCAACTTTTTTGCATTGTTTTTCTGATGATGTCAATTTTGTTTGGTTTTTCAAAAGGCGTTGGATGCTTTTTTTCCGGCAGGTTTGTGGGTTCTGGTACAAAATCCTCTTCGCGCGTTAATTCCACTTTTTCTTCCGGTTTTACAGTTATTTCTTCAGTGATTTTTCTTTCCGTTTCTGTCGCCAAAGACACACCCTCTTTGATGTTTATTTTTTTCAAAATTATTCTAACCTTTTCCATCTCTCGCAACTGTTTTTGCATTCCGGGAAGTTTTGTGAGGTATGGTTCTATATCAAGAAGATATTCGTCGATTTCAATAGCCGATGGTAATTCCAAGTCTTCGAGCGTTGAAGTTTCTAATTTTTTTTCAGCATCCCTTATTTTTTTCAGCAAAAAGTTGGTCATCCCTTTCCATTCCTTAAAGGTGCTGGAATTTGGATCCCACATTGTGGTGTCGTCACCAAATTCATTTCGCAGATCTTCAAAAATAGTAACGGCAAATCTTAGGATCTGAATCACGCTTTCGTGTTCAAATGTTTCCTCTGGCGGTGTAATGGATCGCGGGCTTGGAAGCGGTGTTCCCTGGGGTCTTACGTCTCGTCTGACATCGACACGTTGATTCAAGTCTCTCAATGCCAGCCAAATGCTAAAAAGTTTTTGAAAATCTTCGTCTTCTATTGTTTTCCATTCTAACTTATCTTCTTTTTTCATTCCCTTTTGTTCCTTGTGTTTTTTTGCCAGCCTTCCCAGTGTGCTAATTAATGAATCTGCTCTGTCGGTCATCCATTTTTTTGTATCTTCACTTTCACTGGCTCTCCTTATAAGCTCGCCAGCCGCGGCCAGGTTTAATGTCATGTTTTTCTTATCACCAAGTTTTTCAATCAGATCACTGAGTTTCATTTCGCCTATTTCATCTAGTTCTTTTTGCAATTCTTCTTTTGATACGCCGGAGACGTCCACACTTGCTATTTGGGGAACGCTTCTGCCAAATAAAAAACCTGTCGGCGTGCGAGTCGGAGGATCGTCGTCTGGAGAAAGATCGGTCTTTCGAACGCCTCGGCTTAGAGGTATTGTTTTTGTGCGATCATCTGTGTATTCTTCCGATCCTGGTGTCGGCGCTTCGCCTTCCGGCGGTGGAGTTGGGAATCTATCTGGCATATTATTTTATATTATCCAAAAAATACAAAAAGCTAAAGCAGTTTCTTTCGCTTTTATGCTTGATTTTTGGCTATATATGATATATTATATATTGTTAATTACTTCTAGTATTATACCACAAATCGGCAAATATTATGAATAGGCAATATTACATATTAACTTATGGCTGTCAGATGAATAAAAACGACTCCGAAAGGATTGCCGGCCTCTTGAATTCGCTTGGGATGAAGGCTGTAGACAAGCCGGAAATGGCCGATCTTTTGATTATTAACACCTGCAGTGTGCGCCAGAGCGCGGAAGATAGGGTGTTTGGAATGATCAAAAATTGGCAAGAATTACGCAAAAACAGGCCAAATTTGCTTATTGCCATAACCGGCTGCATGCCCGGGCGGGACAAAAATGGCTCTGTGCGGAAAAAAATTGCCGGCGTGGATTTGTTTTTTGCCATTGAAGAATTGCCATTGTTGCCAAACTGGCTTGGAGAATTGGGTTTTGAAGGCGGGGGAGGCTATACCGAGTTATCCCCAGCCCGCTTTTGCCAACACAAGGCTTTTGTCACCATCCAAACCGGGTGCGATAATTTTTGTACTTATTGTGTAGTGCCATATTCGCGGGGAAGAGAGAAAAACAGGCGGGTGGCGGAAATATTGAACGAAACAAGAAAGGCTGTTTCGGAAGGCGCTAAAGAAGTTGTTTTGTTGGGTCAGGTTGTCAATCATTATATTGCTCCGGATCCGGAAAATTTTTCGAAAAAAAATATATTCAAAGCAAAAGATGATTTCTCGGCTCTTCTTTGGGAAATAAATCAGCTTGATGGCGTTAGCGGATAAATTGGACCGCTCCGGATCCGCAATATTTTAATGATTATCAAGTTGAAGCATTGAAATTGTCAAAGCAGATGAATTATCTGCATTTGCCCGTGCAAAGCGGTGATAATGAAATTTTAAAAAAAATGAATCGGCATTACACGCGTGAACAATACATTGATTTGGTTAAAAAAATTCGCGCTGTTCGTCCGGATGTTGCCATTGGAACGGATATTATAGTGGGTTTTTGCGGAGAAACGGAAGGTCAATTTCAAAATACCGTTGAGTTATACAAACAATGTGAATTTGATATCGCTTTTTTGGCAAAGTATAGCGAACGTTCCGGCACGGCGGCGGCCAAAGCTTTTAAAGACGATGTCGCTCGGAATGAAAAAAAACAACGTTGGCAAAGTTTGCAAGATTTGATGGAAAAAATGACATTTGAAAAAAATCAAAGATATGCCAGGCGAGTTGTTTCTGTTTTAGCTGACAATTGCGAAGAAGGTGTGTGCGTGGGAAATTCAAATGAAATGAAACTGACGCAGTTTTTGGGAACGCCGGATTTGGTTGGCGAAATTGTTGATGTTGAAATCGCGCAAGCGCAAACTTGGATATTAAAAGGAAAGATTAAAAAATAATTTTATGAATTTACCAAAAATTATCACGATTTTGGGACCCACCGCTTCGGGCAAAACAAGCCTGGGCGTAGCTTTGGCCAAACGATTCAATAGTGAGGTTGTGTCCGCTGATTCTCGGACGGTGTATAAGGGAATGAATATCGGCACGGCCAAGCCGTCTCTCGGTGAAATGCAGGGGATTACACACCATTTAATTGATGTAGTGGAACCGGACGAAGAATTTACTTTATCGGATTTTAAAAAAATGGCGCAGGATAAAATTAATGACATTTTGAAGCGTGGCAAGTTGCCGATTATTGTTGGCGGCACCGGTTTGTATTTTTGGGCGATTGTCGATAATTTGGATATGCCGGCGGTAGCACCGGATTACAAGTTGCGTGCGGAATTGGAGAAAAAAAGTCTGGAAGAACTGGTGGCAGACTTGGAGAAAATTGATCCGACCACGGCCGCAAAGATTGATTTAAAAAATCCGCGCCGTGTGTTGCGCGCTTTGGAAGTGTGTTTGGGAAGTGGCGGGTCGTTTTTTGAACAAAGAAGAAAAGCCAAACCGCTGTACGATGTATTGCAAATAGGCCTTAAATGGCCTCGCGAAGAATTGGTTGAGAGAATAAACAGGCGAGTGGACAAGCAAATTGAAGACGGGTTGGTGGAAGAGGTGAGGGGGTTGGCGAAAAAATACAGTTGGTCTCTGTCCAGCATGAGTGGAATCGGCTACAAACAAATCGGATATTTTTTGCGCGGAGAAATGAGTCTGGATGAGGCGATTGAAGAAATTAAAAAAGACACTCGGCAATACGCAAAGAGGCAGATGACGTGGTTTAAGAGAGATGGGAGGATTAAGTGGATTGAGAAGAGTGATTATGAAAAGGCGGAAAAAATTTTACAGGATTTTGTGGAATAATTTTCAATTTACAATTTTTAATTTTCAATGAATTTTTAATGTTTCAATTTTCAAAAATAAATAATTGAAAATTGTAAATTGGTTTATTGTAAATTGAAAACGCCGCTTTTTACGAAGCGGCGTTTTTTTGTCTGATTTTTTTCATCATTTCCTTAGTCCGCATCAGCTTTCACTCCAAGCATAATCTCATCTCCCATAAAATCCAACATTTCTCCACTGACCGCGTCTTCCGCCTGGATGTGAACTTTGGAGACCAAGATATTTTGTGTGGGATTTTTTGAGTTTAGTATAACGGTAAATGGCAGTGCCAGCACGTCCACGCTTTCAGGCATTGTCGCCACCGTCCAGGTGATTTTTTTCTCAGTCGGATCATATTTGAATTCCCCGGCCGGTAGTTCCGTGGGGTTTTCCACCGTCACATCTCCGTATAGATTGGCCGTGAGTTTTATGTCTTTTACCGGGTGAAAATTGTTTGTCAAAACCCATGTGATGTCGTGTTTTTCTTTGTCTAAGCCAATCGGTGAAACCTCATCTCGTCTGTCAAAATTAAGATCGGAATCCAAGGTGATGGTGACAGGGTTGCTTCCCATAGATTGTTTCAATCCGGACGCATTAATGAATTCTATTTCGGCAAAGGCGCTGATTTTGAATTCTTTAAGCGTGGTTAAATCAATTTTCTTGCCGTCTTTAATTGGCAGGCGCAAGTCAATGTTGAGTTCTTGGCCGGTTTTGAATTTGGCGAGGTCGGGAATTTTTGCGCTACTCCAAGTGATGATGCCTTTGCGCAAAGTGTCTCCAACTTGTTCGCCTCGCACATCTCCGTTATTTTGATCGGTAATTTCCGCCCAATCCAACACACTTTGTCTTTTCACCGATGGGGCTGTTAGCGTCAGTTTTACCACGGCTTTGTTCAAATCTTCCGGGCTGGTATTTTTTAGACCCACGGTGATATTGAGGAAGTCTCCGGGTTGGCTGGTGATGTCTCTTAATGATCCGTTAATGGCCAAGCTTAAATTGATGTTATTTTTAGCAAGCTCGGTGCCAAGACTGGCTTCGGCAACTTGATAGAATTCTCCGCTGTATGGCAAAACCAAAGCAATCTTCGCAGGAATATCCTCGGCCTCTTGGTTGTCGGAAAATTTTCCAATCACGTTGAACACAAGCGGCTCCGTTGAAACGGTGGAGGAGGGCATGGATGAACCAAGTATGGCCCATTTATTTTTTTCCATTATCGGATCGGAAGAAACGGGATAGAAATATGGGGGCCATGCCGGAACAACTTCCAGTCTTTCCGGCCACCATGTGCCTGTGTTTCGAACGGTCACCGTATATTTTACGTCTTGACCCACGGTGGCTTTTTCCGGACCGGACAGGGTGACGCTGAAAGGCGATTCGTTTACAACGGTTTTGAAAGTGATTACCTTTTGTAATTCAGAATTGAAATTTTCCGGCTCGTAGTTCAAGAAAATTCTCCAAGACCCTTCTTGATCGAGCGCGCCGTATGTTTTGCCTATTATCGTTATGTTGCCCTTTTGGTGCGGCATCAGAGTGCCAAGATTCCATTCCGTGTGGCCTGTGTTGTCGGAGGCCATGGAACTGCTCAAAAAGGCGAAACTCTCCGGATATTTTATGGACAAAATGGCATTGTTTAGCTTAATATTTTGTTTATTTTCATATACTATATTGTATGTATATTCCAAACCGACAGTATTGTTCTCCGGACCTTCAACAACCAGACCAACTCCATCTTCCGCCGGTCTGTTTTGTCCGGGTAAAACAAAGAAACCCGACCAAGCCGCAATCGCAAGAAGTCCGCCGATGATAATAACTGTGAAAAGCCCGCGCATGAGCGGGTGGCTTTTTTTAACTTTAATTTTGCGCATATCGGGCATTTGTCCGTCGTCGGAATATATGGATGCTAAATTTTTTGATAACTGTCGTTTGTTTATGCTTTTGGCGGGTAGGGCGGAGATGTGCTTGCGACGGTAGATTCTTTTCTTTTTCGGTTTGTCATCGTCAATCGGTTTTGATGAAAATTTTCTAATCTGCTCAGGCATAAGAATGTATAGTTATTTATTTAATCATCATCAGGCTCCATGCAGTATCCTTATTGAGAGGAGTGGAAGGCACTTTGAAGCCATTAGAGGCCAATTGCATGTTTGTTCCATCTTTCCAGAACGGCGACCAATCCAAAGGAAATACAGCTTGGCTTTCAAATGTGCTTTCTGATCCGGATTGCCTTTGTAAAATGAGTTGATAGCCTCCGGTTTGTTTATTGTTATAAAACATTTTTTTCCAAGATTCGTCAACATTTTGCTGATTCGGCATGAAAGCTTTAAACGGCAGACGATATACAAATTGAATTTCGGTTTTTTGGCCAGGCTCTGTGATGACCCAGTTGCCAAAGGCGGTCTTTCCAAATTCATTGGTGATTCTTGTTCCGGATTTTTCATCGTATTTGATTTCTTTTTCCAAATTATTTAATGTTTTATCTTTTTTGGACCAGGCATCCGGCACTTTGAATTTATTTTCATCCGGCCAAGTGAAACCGCCGGCCGAAAGCAATTCTGATCCTTCCGGAACATAGAGCCGGATATAATCAATGTTCGTTTCTCCGTACAACTTTTCTTCGTTATTTCCTGTGTGCTCGCGGGTGATGACCACGCTGTCAATGATTGTGCCATCGTCTTGCACCACGGCTTGATGGCTTATATGCTGTTTGATTTTTGCGTCACTCTTTTGTCCTTGGATGTTGGTGTTCACGGCCATTAAGTAATCTTGAGTATGGTTGATGGGTAAAATTTTTCCCGCCCATCCAAAAGATTTCATGGTATTTTGCGTTTTTTCATCCGTGAAATACGTTTGGATTTCTTTTTGCTCCAAGGATTCCTCCAGGTTTGTTAAAAGTGGAAGCAGATTGGCCGGTTTGATGTTGCTGAAATATTCCAAAAATTTGGGAGCCAAATCAGTCAGGATTTGTTTGGGTTTGTTTTCTTTTTTTTCTTCGCCTGTTTCCACCACATTTTGAATGATGGGTAAGGCGTTGGCGCTGGTTAAAGTTAGTCCGCGTTTTTCATCGATTACAGGGCCGACGATGGAAAGCAGTCTCTCCAAAACACTGGCATTGATGGCGATTACGCCGTCGCAGGTGGAACCTCGGCTTTTGCGGTAGAACCAAAGTAATTTCTCCGCGCTTGCGGAAAAATCCGGAAACCAGTTGGCGTCTTGGAATTCCCAACGCTTGTTGGCCAGCAAGAGCGGAGATGGAGGAACCACAGACTCGCTCAATTGGCCTTGCAGATCATAGCTTCCTCCCGCCGGCACGGTCATATTCACTATTTTGCCATCTTTCACATCCATCACAGCAAAGCTTCCGGCAAAACCGCCGGTTGGACGGATTTCAGCGGGATTTTGAAACACTAATAAGTAACGGCGCAAACCTTCGGCGCCAAAAATTTCTTGCACGGCTTGTCCCAGATCCACCATGTTTTCCATATCATTTACAATGGCGCCGAACAGTTGGCTGAAATCCACGAAAGAAGTTTGGTATTCCAGGGGCAAGGTTTCCGGTTTCACGCCGTTTATATTTTCCATGGCTTCTTGGTAGTTGGGCAGAGCCGCTTTGAGATGAATGGTGATGATGGCCACTCGTTCGGTGAGGGCCATGTCATTGTCTGCCTGGCTTTCACCAATACCCTTGAGGAGGTAGGTGTTGCCCAGAGCGATTTTTTGTCCGGCCAACAGCAGGCGTTGCCGACTCTGCACTTCGTCTTTCACGAAAGGAATGGCGGACGCTACATTTTTTAGCCATTTGTATTTTGTGTCTAAAGTTTCGGCCGCTGTTTCAAATTTTTGCAAAGCATCGGTGAGAGAGCTTTGCGCAGCAGGCAAATCTGCGCCCATCATGGCGGCGGTGGAATCTTGTAGAGAAGCAAAGCCTTGTGTACTGTCGGATGCGATTTTATTGGTGGTATTTTTAAAGTTGTGATAATACGAATTGGTTTGGGTGGGAATGATGAGCAGAAGAGCCGCGACTGTTGTCACTTTTACCACACGTTTCACGCTGAAAAAACGCGCCATACCGTCTTCAATGGCACAGGCGGTGTTGTGAATTTTTTTTCGCAAAGTTTGAATAGGATGAAAACCGGAATTTGTTTTTTGCTTTTTTATTAGGTTTGGCAGAATTTTTGCAATACTAGCGTCTTGTTCGCGATTGCCATCGTTTTCATCCCGAACTTGTTTCAGGATCTCTATCCTTTTGTCATCCCGCCGAACAGACTCAGTTTTTGCGGGCAGATCCTCCACGCCTTTCTTCAGCTCATGATAGTGGTGAAAAATATAATTATCGGTTTCACCCGGGGCAACGCTGTTTACTTTATCCCAAACATCGGATTTTTTTTCTTTTAAATTTATGACATGAGGCGAATGAGAGGGATTTTTATTCGTGACATGGTGCACGAAAAAACTAACTGGCTGTTTGAAAACCGGAAGAACATGAACAGGTGCCGGGGGCGCGGGAGGAGCTTCGGAAAGGCTCGTGTTAAAAGTTTCCGCTTCAGGCAGTTCCATTTCCGGCTCTGTCGGCTGTTGCGACAATAACAAAGTATGCGCCAAAAAATCCGGGCAAGTGGCGCGGTTGTGCCCGACTTTGCTGCAAAAAACGCAACGTCTAAGTTGAGGTCTTTTTCTTCCTCTTCGCATATACAAAAAAGGCGTATAATGTTTACTATATTATTATACACCTTTTTGGGCTCGGGCGCATCAATATTTAGCGTGATTTATCCACACTTTCGTAGATGCGCAGGGTTTGGGCGCTTAAAGCGCTCCAAGAATACTTTGGAAGAAGATTTTTTGCTTCATTTAATAGTTTTTCTCGCAAATTTTGGTTCGTGAGAGCTGCCCAAATTTTTTCAGCCATGTCAGCCGGGTTTACCGGATTAAAATATATTGCCGCGTTTTGCAAAATTTCCGGCAAACAACTGCGATCGGATGATGCGATCGGAATGCCGTGTGCCATGGCTTCCAGCGGTGGCAAACCAAATCCTTCGTAAAGGCTGGGGAATGCGTAAAGCGACGCCAAATTATAAATAGCGGTCAATTCAGAATCTGGAACAAAACCCGCAAAGACAATGTCATTGCGAGGCGCCCCATCGGGATGGGGCGACGAAGCAATCTTTTCGCGCAGAACATTATAAAAATAATTTTCCTTGCCAACCAAAACAAGCTGATGCGTGTTTCCACTCTTGTCCATTAAAATTTTCCAAGCTTCAACCAGCCGTTCCAAATTTTTATGCGGATACGCCGCGCCAACATAAAGAACATACGGTTTTGAAATGCTGTATTTTTTTAAAATATTTTGATCATTTTTAAATTGAAAATTGATTGAAAATTGAGAATTGGAAATTGAAAATTTTTCAAAAGGAGCTTGATAGGTGACGAACATCTTCTCCCTCGTCACCCCCAGCGTCTGATGAATATCTTCTCTCGTAAATTCGCTAGCCACAATAATTTTTTTGGCTACACTAACAGCGTTCTTAATCACCAGACGGTGTGCCGCGTCCTTCAGCCAAAAAACAATTTTACTTCTAGTGGTGGCCTCGGGACGGGGAAAATGAAACATGGTTAAGTCGTGAATCGTAACAATGTATGGCGCGCGATAAAACAACGGAACATTCCAGTGGGGGAAGTGCATCAAATCAACTTTTTCTTTTTTTATAATACACGGCAGACTAATTTGTTCGGCCCAGCCATACCACGGAATATCGGCCGGCACTTTTTTGAAATTGGGATTTGTCGGTTCAAATTCATTCCAATTTTCTTTGCGTAAAAACAAAACATATTGATTTTGCGAATCAATTTTTTCCAAATGCAGAACAAGTTGTTGAACATATCGCGCAATACCAAAACCGGCCCCCAACATGCGCGCGTCAATGCCGATTTTCACAGGCCAATTTATTTATTCTTATTGTTATTTTATTCCTTGTTTTTTAAAATGTTCTGAATATTTTTTATCCATGATCAAAATATGATTTAATATCCATCCGGCGGCAAAATTTGCCACTTCTTCAATTTCTTTT
>JAHJCN010000019.1 GCA_018812905.1 Patescibacteria group bacterium | reverse complement strand
GCCGGTAACGCCAATTACGCCTGGATACAACACTTCCTTTTCCATTTGAGCCCCAGCGGTCAGGCTGGTTTTGTGCTGGCCAAAGGCGCGCTGACTTCCAAAACTTCCGGCGAAGGTGAGATACGCAAAAAATTAGTGGAAACGCGATTGGTGGATTGTATTGTAAACCTGCCCGCCAAACTTTTTTTGAATACCCAAATCCCGGCCAGCCTGTGGTTTTTAAGCCGTAATAAAGCCAACGGCAAGTTCCGCAACCGCATTGATGAAATTTTGTTTATTGACGCCCGCAATATGGGCCATTTGATAAACCGCCGCACCCGCGAATTTTCTGACGAAGATATTTTGAAAATAGCTGAGACCTACCACAATTGGCGCAACCCGGACGGCGATTACAAAGACGTGAAAGGCTTTTGCAATTCCGCTTCCATTGAACGGGTAAAAGAACTGGACTATGTGCTCACCCCCGGCCGCTATGTGGGTCTGCCCGATGATGAAGATGATTTTGACTTCGCACAACGGTTTGGAAAGCTCAAGGCGGAACTTGACGAGCAGATGAAGGAAGAATCGCGGCTAAACGAACTCATTCAACAAAATCTTGAAAAAATAGAGGGGAGAAAATGAGGGGAAAAATTCATGACAATAGTTCCTCCTTGTCTAACCTGAAGCCATTGGTGAAAAGGCTTACGGAGATAAAAAAACAGGCGGAAGCAATCGGACTATTTACTGATGATAGAGAATTACTGGAATGTACATGCGGATTGATAGAAGACATTGCCTTTGATGGCAGATTATTTACCTGTCGTAAAAATGACCATGCATTTAAGGATACCGGGCTACGGTTTATAAAGGTAAACGAAAACATATTCTGTTGTCCTGAATGCAAAACTAAGCTGAAAGTGGAATTATTATGAGCACGCAGAAGAAACAAAATTCAACTTTTGCCGAATTGATTTCATCTATACGGGAGGCACATGATCTTTTTTCGGCTCAAGCGAGCAAAGCGGTCAATATAAACCTGACGCTGAGAAACTGGATAATAGGTTTTTACATTCGAGAATATGAACAGCATGGACAAGACCGCGCAAAATATGGCATGCAACTCATTGCAAGGCTTGGTGCACAACTTCAAAAGAACCTGGATGATTGTTATTCTGACCGTTATCTACGCCTCTGTCGCCAGTTCTATAAAACCTATCCTCAGATTCGGAAATCACTGATTTCCAAATCCAGTTTAATTGAAAATGGGAAATCGCTGATTTCCAAATTGCCGGCCAACCGCACCAATGAACTCATTCACGAAGTCCAGACAATACCTGCACACTTGGAAATGCCGCCGGAAAAACTTCTTCAGCAATTGTCGTTTACTCATTTTATCGAATTACTTAAATGTGAAGAGCCGCTTAAACGCGTTTTTTACGAAGTTGAATGCATTCGTGGCAACTGGTCGGTGCGGGAACTCAAACGCCAAATAGCTACTCTGTATTACGAACGCTCCGGGCTTTCCACCAACAAGGAAAAACTTGCTTTTTTAGTGAAGCAGAAATCGGAAAAACAGGAAGCACGACTTCCCATCCGCGATCCATATATTTTTGAATTCCTCGGACTCAAATCAAAAGAGGTCATGGGTGAGTCGGAAATTGAAGACGCTCTCCTTGACAAACTTCAAGAATTTCTCCTTGAACTGGGTTACGGTTTTTGTTTTGAGGCCCGGCAGAAACGCATACTCATCGGCTCAAAACATTTCTTTGTGGACCTGGTATTTTACCACAGGATTCTTAAATGTCATGTCCTCATTGAACTTAAAGTAAACGAATTTAATCACGAACACCTCGGCCAGCTCAATACTTATGTGAGTTGGTATAAGAAAAACATCATGGCTGAAAGCGATAATCTGCCGGTAGGCATTTTGTTATGCACCCAGAAAGACCATCCGCTCGTAGAATACGCACTTGCCGGAATGGACAACAATCTCTTTGTGTCAAAATACCAGTTGGAGCTCCCGAAGGAAGAAGAAATGCAGAAGTTTATTGAGGAGCAGATGATGGAGGAAGAGAGGCTGAATGCCTTAATCAAAGAAAATTTAAGGAGTGTCAAATTAGTATGAACAACGAGCTGCGATGGAAACAACGATTTCAAAATTTTGAAAAGGCTTTTGCTGTTTTTCAAAGAAGGATTGATGAATATGAAGCGCATACAGACGAAGAAGCCTATCAGATGGCGCTGGTTCAGGGGTATGAAATTATTATTGAACTTGCCTGGAAAGTGATGAAAGACTATCTGGAAAATGATGGGTTTGATGTGAAAAACGGAAAGCAGGCAATCCGACAGGCATTTCAGAATGAGCTGATTCGTGATGGTGAAATCTGGTTACAGGCCCTCGATAATAGAAACCTGACAAGTCATACCTGCGACGATGAAGTATTAGAAACAAATGTCTCTTTTATTTCTGAACAGTTTTATCCTCTGGTAAGAGACTTTTACTTTGACCTGAAAAAAGAGCTATGAAATACGGCCTATCAAACGAACAGTTAGAGATTATACGAAGCTT
>JAHJCN010000137.1 GCA_018812905.1 Patescibacteria group bacterium | reverse complement strand
GCCAGCAGCAGAAACGGAACAATAACTATAATCCATCATGGCTGTGACTATGATACCCCTGGAACGTTTTTGCCTGCTGAGAGCTATGTATTTGGTGGCAATTCAAATCCGACAGTTACTTTGAATTATCCTGGGGATGGGGCTAATCTTATTGATGTAATTGACTTTAATTGCACTGCAACTGTCGGAAGCTGTACAGCTGAGCTTGCTAATATTACATTGTATCATAATGCCAGCGGCAACTGGGCAGCGAATGCAACAAATAATGTTGGAGGCACAACAAATACAACAGAATTTTCCAAAACAATCTCTGATGGCTCTTATATCTGGAATTGCCTTGCCAGTGATGATGAAAGCAATACTGCTTTTGCCAGCGCTAATTATACATTTAATATTGATAAAACATCACCCTATTATAATACCAGTGATTGGATAGCAAATGGAGCTAATAAAAGCCAAACTGCATTTTACTTTAATGTTACCTGGAAGGACAATTCTGGCTTAGACAGCTGGATCATCAGTGAAAACCAAACTGGCAGCTGGGCTAACCATTCTCAAAGCACTGGATGGATTTCTAAGGGCAATGGATGGTGGACTGCTGTAATGAACTTTACAATTAGTGCTGTAAAGAATACTGCCATCTCTGTGATAGGGTATGCTAATGATACATCAGGTAATTGGAATTGGACAACATTAAATACAGGTTATGGAATAAATGTTACAATCAATGTTTTGAATACTGCCCCTACTACCCCCACTGTTTATTATCCTGTTGATGGTGGGAATTATACTTTAATACCTTATATGAATTATTCAAGCACAGATGCTGATGGGGATGCTATTACGTATAAGGTTTATATTAATGGAAGCTTGAATGCTTCTACTACTGTGAATTTGAGTTTGTGGAATGCTTCTTATGGATATTATAATCTAACTGTATCTGCTTATGATGGGACTGAGAGTAGCGCTAATTCAAGCATTATTTCTTTTGGATATTATGAATGCTTATCTGATACAGATTGTTCTTCTGGATATACTTGTGTAAATAGTGTTTGCAGTGATATAACGCCACCTGGAATAAACTTTACTTCTCCAACGCCATCTAATGGCAGTTCTCAATCACAAACTTACTTTGAGGTTAATGTTTCTATAACTGAAAGCAGCTTGGATTCTGTTGTTTATGATTGGAATGGCACTAATTATACTATGTATAATGATAGTTTAGTGTTGATGATGAACTTTGATAATGTTAGTTCTTTGGGTGAAGGAGCTGCTAAAACAGTTGATGTTAGTAAGTATGGGAATAATGGAACAATCACAAATGCTTTGGTGAATGATTCTAATTGTAAATACGGTAAATGTTTGAGTTTTGATGGAAATGGAGATTATATTGAAATTCCAAATATAGTTCTTACAAAATATATGTCTGTCGGGGTTTGGGTAAAGTTCTTAGATACTGGTTCTCAAATGATTGTGGCAGCAGATGATGAAGGGTCTCACCCGGCTAATAGGCAACACTTTCTTGGTTCTTTAAATTCAGACCCGACTAAGATAAGGTGGGTTATTTTTAATACAGCACAGCAATGGACAAATCAGGCAGGAAGAATACTTGTTGATCCAAGTGCTTATTCTACAAATACATGGTATTATTATGTTGGAACTTGGGATGGAACTAATGCAAAACTTTATCGTGATGGAGTTCAGGTAGCTTCTGTTTCATTCACAGGGACACTTCAATCAACAACTACAACAACAAGAATAGGGGGTAATGTTCAGGAAGAAAGTGTTGTATTATATACAAAAGGGAATATAGACGAAGTTCGTGTATGGAATAGGAGTTTATCAAAAGATGAAATCTATCAGCAATATGCCTCTAACTTGAATAAATATGATATTAATAAATGGGCTTTATATGTTAATCAGTCGTTGAATGCTACTGATGGGTTAGGTGATGAAGCCTATACTTATCAAGGATATGCTGCTGACAGTCTTGGCAATTGGAACTCAACTGAAGAGAGGACAATAAGCGTGGATGCTGTTGCTCCTGCTTTTAGTGGGAATAAGACTAATGCTTCTGCTGATACTTATAACGGGACAGATGTGCAGATTAATTTAACAATAACTGATTCAGTGGGTGTTGCTTGGTATAGGTTAACTACAAATGATACTTCTGATGGTTCTTGGGCTAATGAGAGCTTGATCAGTGCTTCAGGAACTTCTGTTTATGTTATCTTTAATTATACTATACATAACTTTACAACTTCTGGAGGTGTGCTTGGATGGAAGGTATGGGCTAATGATAGTGCTGGGAATGTTAATGTTTCTTCTGTTTATACCTTGGTTGTGCAGGATAATTCACCAGATACTACACCGCCTGCTATAGAGTTTGTTGATCCTACTAGTGCTGATGGTGTGAATATAAGTGAAACTTACTTTGAGGTTAATGTTTCTATAAGTGAAAGCAGCTTGGATTCTGTTGTTTATGATTGGAACGGAACTAATTATACTTATTACAATGATAGTTTAGTGTTGATGTATAATTTTGACAATGTTAGTAGTTTAGGGGATAGTAACAGTAAAGTTGTAGACTTAAAAAGCGGTATAAACGGTAGCTTTGTAAATAATGTAATATATAATTCATCTGGAAAATATGGGCTTAGCGTTCAATTTGACGGAGCAGATGATATCATCAACTTAGGAAATTCAGCTTACCTAAGACCGCCTATATTTACAATCAGCGCGTGGGTTTACCCTACTGCTGGAACTGGCAGTGAAACTAATTATATTACTAGGTGGGATAGCGCAGTTGCTGTGAATCAAAGATGTTATGTTCTTGGCAAGCATACTGACGAAACACTCCAATTTAGAGTTTCTGATAGTGGTTCAGGAGATGGTCATGTGGCGTATTCAACAAATTCAATTTCCTTAAATACTTGGACTTATGTTACTGGAATTTTTAATGGAACACATCTATTGACTTATATAAATGGAAATGCAGATGGAACTCCAGTAGCCCATACTGGATTACATGCTTCAACAAATCCTACTGTATTAGGGGCAATTTCTGGAAGGGTAGGAACTGACCCTATAGTAACAGACTTTAAAGGAATGATAGATGAAGTAAGAATCTGGAACAGGTCATTGTCCGCAGATGAAGTCTACCAGCAGTATGCTTCTAATTTAAATAAATATAATTCAACACAATGGTATCTTTATGTTAATCAATCGTTGAATGCTAGTGATGGGTTAATGGATGGAGACTATATTTATAGGGCGTATGCTGCTGATAGTAGTGGTAATTGGAACTCTACTGAGGAGAGGACGATAACTGTGGATACTTTTGCTCCTGCGTTTAGCGGTAATGCTACTAATGCTTCTTCAGAAACATATAATGGGACAGATGTGCAGATCAATTTAACGATAACTGATTCAGTGGGTGTTGCTTGGTATAGGTTAACTACAAATGATACTTCTGATGGTTCTTGGGCTAATGAGAGCTTGATCAGTGCTTCAGGAACTTCTGTTTATGCTATCTTTAATTATACGATACATAACTTTACTACAGCTGGAGGTACATTAGGGTGGAGGGTATGGGCTAATGATAGTATAGGGAATGTTAATATTTCTTCTGTTTATACCTTGGTTGTGCAGGATAATTCACCAGATACTACACCGCCACAAATCAACTTTACATCTCCAACTCCAGCTAATGGAACATCACAGACTGAAACTTATTTTGAAGTTAATGTATCAATAACAGAAGCAAGTTTAGATTCTGTAATTTATGATTGGAATGGAACTAACTTTACTTATTATAATGATTCTCTTCTTTTAATG
>JAHJCN010000018.1 GCA_018812905.1 Patescibacteria group bacterium | reverse complement strand
GCTGTGCCTGATTGAAAAATAATCCCTTCTGGCACGATGATACCAGCACGCCCTTTTGGCCTGAGGTGATTCATTATGTAATCCACAAACAGCACCTCGCTACGGCTAGAAGGAATACTAAATTTACTATGCGGTTTGATTCCGCCTTTTGGCGACATAAACGGCGGATTGGCGAGAATCACATCAAACTTGTCATTCCAGCGTTCTTCGCTGGAAAGCGAATCGTATTGAAAGATTTTTGGATTTTTGAATTGGTGCAAATACATATTGACCTGTGCAATTCGCACCATCGTTGGGTCTATGTCATAGCCTTCAAAATTCGCCATCAATTTCTTGCGTTCGTCAGGTGTGAGTGGTTTTTCTTTTTTCTTTGGGTCGTCTTTGCCATCATGCTGTTCTAAAATATGTTTATATGAGCTAACTAAGAAGCCCCCGGTTCCACAAGCAGGGTCAAGCACTTTGTCGTCTTTGGTCGGGTTCACAACATCGACGATGAAATCAATGATATGGCGTGGTGTGCGGAATTGTCCGGCATCGCCTTGCGAGGACATTATGGAAAGCAAATATTCGTATGCGTTGCCAAGTTCTTCGGGGTGAGAGTAATCAAAATAATCAATCTCTTTCAAAAATAGTCCGAGCGTTTCGGGCGAGCGGTATGGTAAAAATGCGGATTTGAAAATGCCACGGAAAAGTTCTGGGAGTTGTTTCGCTTGTGAGAATTTAATAAGTGCTTCGCCGTACAAATTCATTCGTTCTTGATTACCCATGCGTGGATCCATCAGGCGTGTCCATGCATAGGATTCTAAATCGCCAACAAAAAATGCCGGCTCACCACCTTGTTTGATAGATGCCTGATCCATATCATCCATAAACTTATAGATGAGCGCATTGGTGATCTGATCGATTTGCGAAGTTGGATTTGGTACCACACCAACAAGAACTTGGCGAGCGGAATCAATATGTCGTTTTGTGTCTGTATTCATAATTTTATAGATTCGTTAAATGATAGGCATAATCACGGACATATTGAGGGACGATTGTTTTGAATCCGTTGAGTTGTTGATATTCGTCAAAATGAAACGATGATTCCGTGCTGAAGCGACCGATTTGACGGCTGGTGACGATTTCGCGTACTTTTTCGTCCGTCACATATGCTTTGAAAAACATTTTGACGGGTGCGTAGTGCGCTTGGTCTACTGGATTCACTTCCATAAATTTTTCCCATTCGGATTCCAGAAGGTCATCTTTCATTTCAAAAGTTTCTTTGTCGCCAAAAGCAACTTGTAGGAATTCTTTGACGGTAATACGGCGATCGACGCCAAAAATCTTTTTGATCTTATCGAGATTGAGAAAATATTTTGGCTTATCAAAGATTTGTTTTTTGGCAAAATCTTCGGCTTCTTCGGTGTCGCCATTTTGCCACATATTTTTAAGTGTTTCGTTGCCAAGCACATCTTCTTCCACAGCACGCTTGAAACCCTCGCGGTCAATGCGCATGATTACTCCCTCAGGAGTTTCAGAAATCGTGGCGAGTTCGTCGCTAGTCGCAAGGTCAATCGGGCCTTTTGGTGGTTCTGGTGGCGGATCACCGGCAGGGCCATCACCTCCGGGGCCGGTTGGTGGTGTAATTTTAATTGTAGGAAGTTTTATTTTTTCATCATATTCAAATTCATTTTCAAAATATTCACAGGTAGCGAAGAAATCAAAAAACTTGAATTTTTCTTTTGGTTCGGTGATGGGATCGTTTTGGTAATCATTATATTCAAACTGCCATTTTCTGGTGCCTCGTCCTTTAATCTGCACAAAATCAGTCGGCGAAAAAACCGGACGCATAAGAGCGATATTGAGCAAATCTTGGCAGTCATAGCCGGTAGTCATCATCCCAACAGTAACGGCAACGCGGGTTTTACTGGTGTCATAGCCTTCGGGTTGGATGGTTTGCCCGCCAAGGCGATTGTTGGCAAAATTTATAGTCATCTGCTGGGCGCTGGCTACCTGCGAAGATACTTGCATCGCAAAATTTGATTCGCTGTATTGCTCCGGCCATTTTTCAAAAGCGATTTTGTTCAAGATGTTGGTCAATCGGGCGGCGTGTCTTTGAGAGACGGCAAAGACAATTGTTTTTCCGAATAGATTAGCACCAAGCTGTTTGGCAACAGGATCAAAAAGTCCGTTATCAATAAGCGCCTTGCACATAGCGATATTGGTTTCTTCGTTGAAAATTTTGCGCTCGTAATGTCGTTCGTTGAATGTTTCGTCGATAGTTTCTCCGCTTTCTGTGAGCGTGTGGACAGCATAACCTTCTTCCGATAGAAGCTCGGTTGTAATGTTTGTGCGAGCATCCACGAGAGTTGGTTTGATAAGATAGCCCTCCTCTGCGCCTTTTTCTAGGTCATAGGAAAAAGTTGGATTGCCAGCCTCACAGCCAAAAGTTTTATAGGTATCAATCAAAAGACGACGCTCGTATTCTCTTTGACTGTCTGCTCCTTCGGCATCAAATCCTCGCAAATAATTTTTTGGTGTAGCAGTAAGTCCGAGTTTGTAACCAACAAAATATTCAAAAACGGCGCGACTGTTGCCACCGATAGAACGATGAGCTTCGTCTGAAATAACCAATTCAAAATCGGTTGGCGAAAATTCTTTTTTATAGCGATCTCCAGCGAGAAAAGTCTGAATTGTGGAAACAACGATGCTCGCGTTCGCCCACGAATCGCGACTGTCTTTATATATAACACTACGGAAATCATGTCCGAGATATTGAACAAATGCTTTTTGTGCTTGATCTTCTAGTTCAAGGCGATCAACAAGGAAAAGTACACGGCGTGCATTGCCGGATTTGAGAAATAGTTTTATGACTGCGGCAGAAATAAGAGTTTTGCCTGTTCCGGTTGCCATTTCGAACAAAAATCTTTGACTTCCACTTTTGGCTGATTCTTGAAGTGCCCTGATGGCTTGCACTTGATATGGGCGAAGTTGTTTGAGTTTATTGTTTTTCAAAAATTCTACGCGCGTTGCTTCGTTTTGAAATGCTGGGTCAGTTGCAAAGGTCGGTATCTGTGTTGAGACAATATAATTTTCATCTACAACAGTCTGCGCAAGCTCGGCAGGATTCGGAGTGTATTTTTCATATTGTGTGATTGAATCCTGCGTTGGGAAACGAGAAATAGTGTCCGGATTTCCGTGTTTGGTATCCCAAAAGTAATGAATATTGCCGTTTGAAAGAATAACAAAACGAGCGCCAGCGTTACGAGCATAGTTTCGG
>JAHJCN010000017.1 GCA_018812905.1 Patescibacteria group bacterium | reverse complement strand
GGGCGTTTGCCGAGCTGAGGCAATAAGCCGCATATACTGCTGTTAGGCAACCCGAGCCAAAGGCGAGAGCGCAGCGGGGCTTTAGCGTACATTTAATAGTCCTTTATTTAGTTTCCCGTTCCGATTTCTTCTTCTATAAAAAGTAAAACAAGATTTTAAGCGCAGGGCAGAGGGGAATTAAGGGGGTGAATGCCACAAAGTCGATGCTCGCTGTTATTTATTCACTCAATTCATCCGCCATCAATTCAGCTTGTTTCAAGACATTTTCAGTTGCAAGAAGCTGTTGGTCTGGCGGATAACCATATCGGTTCAGGATTCTTTTTACATCACGACGTAGTCGAGCACGAACATTCTCTTTAAGTGTCCAGTCAATTGTCGCATTACTTCTAACGCTTTTTAATACCTCCATTGCAATTACTGCCAATTGTTTGTCACCAAGCACTTCTTTGGCGCTTTCGCTATTCGCAAGTGCATCATAAAAGGCTAATTCATCTTCGTTCAAATTCAAATTCTTTCCTCTTTTATCTGATTGTCGTATGTCTTTTGCAATTTTGATTAATTCCTCTATGACTTGCGCGGAAGTTAAAAGATTATTTTGATATTTCTTAATAGCATTTTCGAGCATTTCAGACAACTTTTTGCTTTGAATAAAATTCTTTCTAGTTCTTGATTTGATTTCATCGTTTAATAATTTCTTCAGCAGTTCAAGCGCAATATTTTTCCTTTCCATATGCTTAACTTCTTCCAGGAATTCATCGGAAAGTATTGATATATCCGGTTTCTTAATTCCTGCCGCGTCAAAAACATCCACAATTCCCTCGGAGACAACGGCCCTGTCAACAATCTGTCGGATAGCAGTTTCAATTTCAATATCTGTTTTCCCAGAGCCAACTGGCTCAAATTTTGCGAGTCGTGCTTTGACCGCCTGGAAAAAACCGACCTCGTCTTTGATCGCCATCGCCTTTGGGTGCGGAACGGATAAAGCGAACGCTTGCGACAGTTGGACGACTTGCTGTGTGAATCTGTTTTCGCCGTCCTGCAGGCCTAGCACATAATCCTGCGCCTCAAGTATGATAGTCAATTTTTGCTTTGTGTCTGCCGTAAAGAATTTTTTGTAGTCAAAGCCAGCGAACATCTGCTCAACGATTTCATATTTTTCAATCATGGTCGCTATGGCCTCTTCTTGATCCAGTGATGGAGAGCCTTTACCACCGCTAGCCGTGTAAGTTGCGAGTGCGGCCTTCAAGTCTGATGCAATCCCGATATAATCCACAATCAGACCGCCTGGCTTGTCTTTAAAAACCCTGTTCACGCGGGCAATGGCCTGCATCAGGTTGTGCCCACGCATGGGCTTATCCACATACATCGTATGCAGGCATGGTACATCAAAGCCGGTAAGCCACATATCTCGGACAATTACCATTTTAAGTGGGTCCTTGGGGTCTTTTAGTCGACTACTCAGCATTTTTCTGTCTTCTTTGGTAGTACTGTGGCTTTGCCAGGTCTCCGGATCGCTGGAACTTGTGGTCATAACAACCTTAATCGCGCCCTTTCGTTTATCGTCCGAATACCACTCGGGTTTTTGGAAGATGATTTCATTACAAAGTTCCACAGCAATTCGTCGGCTCATGGTCACAATCATTGCCTTACCCTCCATGACCTGCTGACGCTTTTCAAAATGGTCGATAATGTCTTTTGCTACCGCCTTTAACCTCTCTTTATGACCCACAATCGCCTCCATCTGCGCCCATTTAGCCATTGCCTTCGCTTTTGCTGTACTCTCTTCGCCTTCGGTGATTGATTCCACTTCTTCATCCAGCTTTGCGGCCTCCTCCGGTTTTAAGTGAACTTTCGCAAGACGCGATTCGTAATAAATCCGCACCGTCGCACCGTCCTCCACGGCTTGGGCAATGTCGTACACATCTACATAATTGCCAAAAACAGCGGGTGTTGAGGCATCTTCTTTTTCAATCGGCGTCCCGGTAAAACCGATAAACGAGGCGTTTGGCAACGCATCCCGCAAATACTTCGCAAAGCCATACCGGGTTACTGCCTCCGTCTCCACATCATCCGTTTTTATCACCTTTGTTTTCGCGCCAAATCCGTATTGGCTCCGGTGTGCCTCATCAGCAATTACGATGATGTTTTTTCTGGCTGAAAGTAAGTCAAAATCCACCGAACCGTCCTCGGGGAAAAATTTTTGAATGGTCGTGAAAACAATGCCACCGCCTGCCACTTTCAAAAGTTTTTTCAGATCCCCACGGTTTTGGGCCTGTACAGGCACTTGCCGTAATAGTTGTTTGCATGAGGCGAATGTGTCAAAAAGCTGGTCATCAAGATCGTTCCTGTCGGTTATAACAACAATAGTCGGATTTTCTAACGCCAAAACGGTTTTTCCTGCGTAAAAAACCATCGAGAGTGATTTTCCGCTGCCCTGTGTATGCCAG
>JAHJCN010000016.1 GCA_018812905.1 Patescibacteria group bacterium | reverse complement strand
TGTCACCATCAAAGTGGAAGAAATATAATAAGTGCCCGGGTAAATATTAACAATCACATCATCCGTCGAAGCATTGGCCGCGTCAAAAGCTGGCGCAAGTTCGGAATAATCCCCGCCTATTTTGGCAACATTGATAATGTGATCAATCTTGGTGGTAACATCATTCCAATCTCCGCTTTGATTTTTATACTGCATTGTCCCGCCGTTGTCGCGAATACCATAACCGACCGAAGATGTTGCCGATCCAAAATTCAAATACCTATTCGGGCCGGATAAAATCATATTGCCATAGACATCCAAATTGGCAAGCGGAGAAGAGGTGCCGATTCCCAATCGATTGTTGATATCGTCAAAAAATAAATTGGAATTGTCTTGAGACAATAAACCGCCGGCTCCGACGAAGGCGACTGAACCTTGACTTAGCGCGGGAAGATATAGGTTGGAGCTGATAGTGATGTTGGTGGAGCTGGCGTTTGCAAGCGTGGCTTGGCCGGTAACAGTGAGATCATTGGTGTTGATATAACTTGAGGCGGTTATGGCAGTTGAAGAAACATTTGCGAGAGTTGTTTGTCCGGCAACATTCAGATAACCGGAAGCTGTGATGTTGGTGGTCGAAACATTGGTGAGGCTCAAGGAATTGAAAGTTGCATTGCCTGTCACCAATAAATTTTCCATGGTAGCCGTGGAAAACTGCGCGAATCCGGACACGTTTAGATTGCCCCCGAAACTTGAAGTGGCCGTGGAAGAAGAAAGGTTAATGTTGGCACCGGAAAATGAGCCGGTTGCAATATTAAAATTCTGTTGTGCGTCCAGAGCCAAAATGGTGTTCGCGGCCGCGGTGGTGGAGGCGTGAAAGCCATCTACCCTGTGGGAATTGAACGCATAGGGATGCGTGGCCATTATTACTCTGGGCAAAGCCTCGGCGTCGCCTTCAATTTTTAATGCCAAATAATATGTGCCGGAAGAAAAGTCCAAATAATCTGGAAAAGATGCGCATGTTCCCAAATTTACCGTGAAATAACCCTGCGCGTCGGGCAAAACTTCCGCACAGCTTCCGTTCGCTTGATCGCGAACTTCTTTCCAAAGCAAAGACCCGCCCGAAGACGCCACATCAGCGGGTGCGCCGTTTGTGGCATGATTGTAGATGGAAAATTGTATGGTGGTGGAAACGTAAATCGGCGTCCCCGACCCATCTCGCAGACGGCCTTGATAGCTGATTATGCCCGGGGGAACTTCGGCGGTGGCTTGAGAAATAAACGAGGCAAAACCGGACAAAACAAAAACAACAACAAAGACTACTTTTATAAGCCTTGATATTTTCTTAAAATTGGGGGCGGATTTTCTTCCTCTCCTTGATGAGAACATAATTTCCCCTCACAAATTAATTTGAATATATTATATCATATATCGCGCATAAAGAGCATACTATAATTTAAAAATTTGGGGATAAGTATAAAAAAAACAGACGTGGGGTCTGGTTGTCTTTATGTTGTCATTGCGAGCGAAGCGAAGCAATCTCTATAACAGACGGGATTGCTTCGTCACTGCGCTCCTCGCAATGACAGTTACAGATTCACCAGCGCCGTCAAAGTGATCGTGCCACTGTAAGCTCCGTTTGGTTGGAAAAACGGCGGGCTGGCGCGATATTCCAGAACCGTGTTGAATGATCCAAAAAGACAATTCGTGCAATTCATCACCTGTTGAGAAACTGATGAAAAACCAGTGTATTTGGCTGTCCCCGCGCTATCATCCGCGCCCCACCATACGCTATCATAATTGGAATTCGTGCCAATTTTATACACTCTCATTGATAAATTATCTCCCGGGGTTGTAGTGGCGTTTCCCGCTCCCGCCGGATTCCAGGCTGTTTCATCCGGAAAAGTTGTATTTGGAGCGCCGGCACCGTTCAAATTCAAGGTTGAAACAGCATCATCGCGTTTAACTTGTAAATTAAATCCTTGAAGCGTGCCGACCATATTAACGGTGGCAGTGGTGATGGTGAAAAAAGCAATTCCCGGCGCTGTAACGCCGAGATCGGAACTGGTAGAAAAAGTCAAAGTCATTTCCGACAAATCCATGGTCAAACCGTTGTCAATTATATAATTCGCGCTATACGACCTCCCCACAGCCGGATCCCCCGCCCCGCCTTTGATTTCATAATTCGTGGAAGTGGCATCATGATAAATTGTGCCTTGCGTGTTCCTGTCAATTTTATTGGTGGCTCGCGTGATATTAAAAAAAACAAACGAGACCAATGTCAAAACGAAAAAATATAAAATTGTCTTGATTTTATTTCTCATAGGCTGGATATATTATAATGCATATTGAATAATATTTTAAGTGTGGGGATAACTTGCGATGTTGCAATGTGATAATATTATAAAATATGTTATAATTGTTTTATCCTTTACCATCCCGACCGACTGAAGTGAGCGTCTCCCTGTGGGAGATCTCCCGAAGGGAGAGAGGGATCTCTCAATTTTGGTCGGTATGACAAATCAAATCTAAGATTCTAATTTTAATAGGTATGAATAAAAATATAATCTCATTCGTTGTTTTAACATCCATGCTTTTTGCATACGGCAATTTGATGTCCTGGAATTTATCCGATTTGTTCGGCGCCCCGGACGCCAATGCGGCATCCACAACCAGCGTGCAAACCATAACTTTAACGGTCACCTCTTCCATAACTTTAACTCTGGCCACCGGAACGGTTGAACTTGGCACGCTCGCCCCCGGATCCCCAAACAGCGCAACTACCAGCTTAAGCGTCACAACAAATGAAAACAATGGCTGGTATCTTTCGGTTAAACGCGACGACACCACAACCACCCTCAATATGAATGGCGCCGTAGCTCCGGACATTACGCTTCCG
>JAHJCN010000015.1 GCA_018812905.1 Patescibacteria group bacterium | reverse complement strand
CGCAGGTTTCTCCCTCCGGGAGATCTCCCGAAGGGAGACAAGTCCTGTCTCCCCGACATGTAACAAATTAGCATCAAATGGGTCGCAGGTTTCTCCCTCCGGGAGATCTCCCGAAGGGAGACAAGTCCTGTCTCCCCGACAATACAATTTTTCAATGCTCAAATTTCTTCAAAATTCAACCTGGGAAGAAATCTTTCAAAGGTGGAAAGCCGAAGAGGGGAACGATCCCGACTGGATTAAGGTTGCAAAAGAAATAAAGGGATGGCCCGATTGGGAAAGCTGGAGGCGGCATTCGGCGAGCTTTATTCAAGCCGATAAAAGAAAATGGGCGATTTACGAAATCTTGGATCCAATGGAAT
Organism: Patescibacteria group bacterium; assembly: GCA_018812905.1. Taxonomy (GTDB): domain Bacteria; phylum Patescibacteriota; class Patescibacteriia; order Magasanikbacterales; family GWA2-37-8; genus JAHJCN01. The sequence continues at coordinate 8,675 of JAHJCN010000015.1, read as the reverse complement.
TTCTCCCCACCACGCTCATTGGGCCCTTTGCCAATTGGCAGAAATTTTTTAAAAATAAAAATACCGCTTCTTTTAGCGAGCTATTTGATGAGCCAAAAGCTTCTGAATTTTTTGGAAAAAATAAAAAAATTCTCGCGCTCATGGAAAATTTTCCTTCCAATGGGCAATTTATCGGATTGAAACGTGAAGATAACGGCAAAATTATTTTGCTTGAAGGACATCACCGTGCCGCCGCCACGGCTTTGGCCGAAAAACAGGGGAGGGCCATAAATTTTAAGGGTCCATACACTATCGCTCTGACGTCACTTGGAAAAGGGGAACTATCAATACTTGATGAAGCGCTCGTTCGAGGTTCTACAAAATTGAATATATCAAAATTTTTTAAATAACTTCACGTCCAATGTTCGGTGTATTATTAATGTCGCTTGGAACATTTTTTCAAGAGGCGGCGGATTCTCTTGGTAAATGGACGGTGCAGATGAAAGAGCAGAGCGTCTTTTCCATGGGTTTTTTAAGCCTTGTTTTTCAAACTCTTTTTTTTGCTCTGATTATTTTGGTAAATGGAAATTTTGTTTTTTCGCCGGCTTCTTTGCCGACTTTTTTGGTTCGTTCCGTGTTGGAAATTTTGCAAGCGCATTTTACGATAGTTGCAATATGCCGTGCCGAGCGAAGCGCCTTTGCATTCATAAGGACCCTTACAATGCCTCTCTTGCTGGCCACCGACATGATTCTCGGATACAGCTTGAATAATTTTCAGATTGGCGGCATTCTGCTTATTATGGTTTCTTTGTTTGTTTTAACATTGAACAACGGTTTTAAAAAAGAAGGATTATTAATTACTCTTTTTGTGGCCGTCAACGCGGTTATTACCACTTCTTTATATAAGTACGATATCACCCGTTTTAATTCGGTGGAAGCGGAGCAGATAATAATTTGTGCTATTTTGTTGATATATTTTTTCATCGGATCCGTTTTAAAAACTGGTAAAAATCCCATAAGATTGCTCGCACAGAGAAAATTTTTCGCGCAGTCAATGTCATATGGAGCCGCTGGACTTTTGGAAAGCTTTGCCTATAGTTTTGCCCCGGCCTCTATCATCTTGTCCGTTAAAAGATCCAGCGCCGTCATCTGGTCTGTTTTGTTTGGGCGAATAGTCTTTCGCGAAGATCGGCTTCGTCAAAAAACTATCGGCATGTGCATGTTGGTCGCGGGAGTCGTATTGTTGGTGCTATAAACATCATTTTTTAATATACAAAATAACGGCTATCGGCCGTTATTTTTTTATACAGATCCCATTAGTTGCTTCGGAGAAATTGCCAACTATGCCGGAGCCGCCACCGGAGGAGCGGAGGTGTTGTGATATCGCTTATCATCCGAAGAAAAATCCAGTAAAATTTGGCGCATTTTATGCGGTTGAGGCACGTCTTCCATGACAAATTTTGGCACTGTTCCGGCTGTCTGCACTGTCACCGTGCCATAGTGAAAAATGGAAGGAAAAATTCCTTTCACCTCAGAAGTCGCATCCTGAATTTGATAGAGATCCACTTCAGCCACCGTGCGCGCAAACAAACTGCCCTGCTCAATGTCAACCATTCTGTCGTTGGTGACAATTGTTACATCCAAATAGAATTCAATAAAAAAAGAAAAGAAAAATATGATAACGGACAAAAGATATCCACTGACCAAAAGCACTATAATTGTGCGTGCCACTGCGCTTTCGGCCATAAAAGTTCCGATGTTGTTAAAAAGAAAAAATATTCCCACTGGCACCAGCATTAGCAAGATAAAAAGAAAAAACGTGGGGACAAAAGTGATAAAATGCCGGCGAGCAATAATCAATTTTGTTTCGTATGGTTTGCGATGGATAAAAGAATTGATGTTCATAAGTATTGTTAATAGCTCGGTTGGCCCCCGAACAAATTTTGTATCCAACCAATATCCAAAATAGAAATAGGCGTGGACCAATCAATTCCTTGCAAAAAAAACCAGGTTCCCAAAAATACTAAAACTATCAGAGCGCATATAAAAAAAGAAAAGGCAACGCTCACAAAGGTGATTGAGCCGGTGCGTGTAATATGGCCAAAATTGACAAACATTAAGATCGCGAAAACAGCAAGAAAAAGCAAGTAGGCCAAAAGAATAAAATACAACGGAATGACGAGCATATTGTATTAAAATAAAGCTTGGTTTTTTGGGGGCAGAAGGCCTAGATGAGAATAGGCTGCCGGCGTGGCGCGTCGTCCGCGCGGAGTTCGTTCAATCAAACCCATCTGCAAAAGAAACGGTTCATAAACGGTTTCTATGGTGTCCATTTCCTCGGCAATGGACGCGGCCAAAGTGTTGAGACCGGTTGGGCCACCTCCGAATTTTTGAATTAATGCCTGGAGCAGACTGCGATCAATTTCATCAAGACCGAATTTATCAATTTGCAACATTTGTAAGGCCTCCATTGCCGCGCCTTCATCTATTCTACCATCATTTTTCACTTCCGCATAATCGCGCAGGCGTTTGAGCAGGCGATTGGCAATGCGTGGCGTACGGCGACAACGTTCGGCGATGAGCAGTTTGGCCTCGGGTTGTATTTCCACATTCAGAAGTTGCGCGTTTCTATGTAAAATTTTCTCAATATCGCTTTGTTCATAAAAATTCAGATGAAAAGTGTGGCCAAAGCGATCGCGCAAAGGACCGGAAATCATGCTCATTTTGGTGGTGGCGCCAATCAAAGTGAATTTGTTGAGTGGCATGCGAATTGTGCGCGCGGCCGGGCCGGAGCCTAAAATAATATCAAGAGAATAATCTTCCAAAGCGGGGTAGAGCACTTCTTCGATAGTCTTATTTAAACGATGAATTTCGTCTATAAACAATATTTCATTTTCCTGCAAATTGGAAAGAATGGCCGCCAAATCTCCCACTTTTTCCAAAGCCGGACCGGATGTCACCTTGATATTGGCGTTCATTTCCTTGGCAATGATGTGCGAAAGCGTGGTTTTACCAAGCCCCGGGTTGCCATAGAGCAAAACATGTTCCAAAACATCTCCGCGTTTTTTGGAGGCTTCAATGGAAATTTTTAAATTCTGTTTAATTTGCTCTTGGCCAACAAAGTCCGTTAATTCCTGCGGACGAAGCGTTATTTCAATTTTTTCTTCTTCGGGCGAAGCTTCGGACTTCACCAATCTTTCATCGTTTTGATTTTCTTCTGTCATAGTGGTAACATATCATGTAACATATAGCATTTTGCATGTAGCATGTAACATACAGCATTTTGTGTGTCGTATAAAGAGCAAATCAATTACTTGTGTTACATGCTTCATGTTACATGCGAAAACGTGCGAAGTCAAAAATTAATTACATTGTCATTCCGGACTTGATCCGGAATCTAGGGGAGCGAAGACAGATATCCTGAAACCCTTCAATGATACTAAGATAAACCGTATGAACAACCTTGAACAAGAAAGTGAAAATCGCAAGCGAGCCACTGCCGAGAGCCGTGATATTGGCGTGGAAGCACGGCAAGAAAAGGAAAAAGAGATGGAAAAGAAGCTGGGCGCGCGAGAGAGAGTGGAAAAAGTATCGTATGAAGTTAAAAGCGCCAAAAAACAGATGCAAAATATTATTGTCAACATGCAACAGGTGGTGAAGGCCGTACACGCTATCCGCGTTCAGCTTGGACTTGCCACCGGCGGATCCCAAACCATTCCATCAGTTGAAAAAGATAAAAAAACATTGGAAGATTTAAAGAAAAAATTGGCAAAATTGAACGGTCAGCTTTCGGATTTGCGTGTTGCCTTGGTGCAGGAAGAGATCGAAGAGGTTCGTAAAGAACACAGCGATTGGAACGAAGAACAAATTCAAGTGGAGGCGGAAAAGTTGGCGGATGCCATGATCCAAGAGCTCGGATTGGACGGAGAAGTTTAATGTGGTTGTCATTGCGAGGAGTTCTCACTAGACGACGAAGCAATCTCTTGCTAGGATGGGACTGCTTCGTCGCCTACGGCTCCTCGCAATGGCATTTCTTTTGCAACATTTATAATAGTTGTGTGGATAACTTTGACCGGTTATTTTTTATTTTTTCGTTTAAGCCCTTTTTAATAGGAAAGAATTCGTGCCGGATGAAATTTTGTCAGCCATTATCAAAGGTGCTATAATATAAATCCGAACACAGAAATACTACCGCTAGTATACAAATAGCTTTTTCAACACTATATATAGTATTAACATCGCGAAGCGATTCCACAAATTTTGCATTTTGCTATTTAAATTTTAAATTTGCAACGTATGTTCCAGAAGGTAAAAAAAAGGGATGGGCATCTGGAAAAATTTGAATCCGAAAAGATTACCAAGGCGCTTGTAAAAGCCGGTGCGGCAACCGGTGATTTTGACGAAAAAGTGGCGCGTAGACTAACCACCAAAGTTTTGAGTTTGGCGGAAGAGATGCTAAAAGGCGCGCCGACCGTGGAACAAGTTCAAGATATTGTAGAAGAAGTTTTACTTGCCTCGCCCTACAAAAAAACCGCCAAAGCCTATATCTTGTATCGTGAACAGCATAAACAGATGCGTCAGATCAGCAATGCCGCGAATGTAAGCTTGGTTGATCAATATCTGGATCAGCTGGATTGGCAGGTGAATGAAAACAGCAACATGACTTTTTCTTTGCAGGGTTTGAATAATTATATTTCCTCCGAAATTAGCAAGGTTTATTGGCTTACCAAAATTTATCCCACAGAAATTAAAAATGCCTATTTGGAAGGGGATTTTCATATCCATGATTTGAATATTTTATCCGTGTATTGCGTGGGTTGGGATCTGTTTGATCTTCTGCAAGAAGGATTCCGTGGCGTGCCCGGAAAAATCGAAAGCAAACCGCCAAAACATTTCCGCGCCGCTCTCGGCCAAATTGTGAATTTTTTCTATACCCTGCAAGGTGAAGCCGCTGGCGCCCAAGCCTTGGCCAATTTTGACACCTTGCTTGCTCCATTTATTCGCTACGATAAACTTAGTCGCGAAGATGTGAAACAAGCCATGCAGGAGTTTGTTTTCAACATGAATGTGCCAACGCGCGTGGGCTTTCAAACACCTTTCACAAATATAACCATGGATTTGACTGTTCCGAGCTATTATACCGACACACCGGTCATCATTGGCGGCAAGGCGCATAAAGAAACCTACAAGGAATTTCAAAATGAAATGGATTTGCTTAATGAAATATTTTTTGAGGTGATGACTGCCGGAGATGCCACCGGCCGTGTGTTCACATTTCCCATCCCCACCTACAATGTTACCAAAGATTTTGATTGGGAAAACGAGAATCTCAAAGGCCTATGGGATATGAGCGCCAAATACGGTATTCCATATTTTTCCAATTTCGTGAATTCAGATATGAAGCCCGAGGACGCTCGCAGTATGTGTTGTCGTTTGCGCATTGACAACCGCCAGCTGGAAAAAAGAGGAGGCGGTTTGTTTGGCGCCAACCCGCTCACAGGCTCCATTGGCGTGGTGACGATTGATCTTCCGCGCATCGGCTATCAGGCAAAAAGTGAAATCGAATTCATGGATCGCTTGGAAAAATTGATGGCATTGGCCAAAAACAGTTTGGAAATAAAAAGAAAAGTATTGGAGCGCTTTACGGAAAAAAATCTCTATCCGTATGTGAAATATTATTTGCGCAACATCAAAAAACGCCATGACGTGTATTGGAAGAACCATTTTTCCACCATTGGCATTGTGGGTATGAATGAAGCTTGCTTGAATTTATTCAATGAAAACATCGCGAGCGAAAAGGGTCACGCTTTCACCATCAGAGTTATGGACTATATGCGCAACCGCCTGCTTGATTTCCAAAAAGAAACCGGCAACAATTACAACTTGGAAGCCACTCCGGCCGAAGGCACTTCATATCGCTTGGCCAAGCGCGACAAAGAAAAATTCCCTGATATCATTTGCGCCAATGAAACGGAGTACAGAAAAGGCGCAGCGCCGTTCTACACCAATTCCACCCAGCTTCCGGTCAACTATACCGATGATGTGTTTGAGGCTTTGGATTTGCAAGACGATTTGCAAACCAAGTACACGGGCGGAACGGTGGTGCACATTTTTGTTGGAGAGAAGATTAAGGATGGCTCGGTGGTGAAAAACATGGTAAAAAAGATTTGTGAAAAATACCACTTGCCCTATTTCACCTTCAGCCCGACTTTCAGCGTCTGCCCGTCGCACGGCTATATTGCTGGCGAACACTTCACCTGCCCGGTTTGTACGGCAAAATGTGAAGTATATTCCCGCATTGTGGGATATATTCGCCCTGTGAATCAATGGCACCACGGAAAAAAAGCGGAATTCAAGGTACGGAAGACGTTCAAGGTGGTATAATTTTGAGGCTTGTAGGGCGGGGCAACCCGCCCTATTTTAAATCTTAAGGCGGTGATTTTTAATTTTTAAATATTAATTAATTCCAGTCTTATCAGCTGTCATTCCCCACGACTAAGTCGGGGGAATCCAGTCGTTCAAATAATTGGCTGGACAACCATAGATTCCCCCGACTTAGTCGTGGGGAATGACAGGAGGAGAAAATTGATAATTAAAAATTTTATATATGCATTTCGGCGGTTGGCAAAGATTCTCCATGATTGATTATCCGGACAAAATTTGCGCCATTGGCTTCACCCAAGGGTGTAATTTTCGTTGCCCGTTTTGCCACAACCCGGAATTGGTTGAGCCGGAACTGTTTAATGACGCGATTGCCGAAGAAAAAATTTTGGATTTTCTGCAAGAGCGAATTGGTAAAATTGATGGGGTCACCATTACCGGTGGGGAGCCAACCCTCCACAATGATCTCTTGGGGTTTATCAAGAAAGTGAAATCGTTGGGTTTTTTAGTTAAACTGGACACCAACGGCAGTAGACCGGAAAAAATACAAGAGATTATCAATGACAAGGCGGTAGACTATATTGCCATGGACATCAAGGGTCCGGAAGAAAAATACGCGCAAATAGCGCGGGCGGAGATCAATTTGGCAGATTTGAGGAAAAGCATTGAAATGATTATGTCTTCCGGCATTCCTTATGAATTCAGAACCACGGTGGTGACGACTCTGTTAAACAAAGAAGACATAATTGCCATTGGTCGAATGATTTTCGGCGCCCGTCTTTATGTTTTGCAAAAATTTTTACCTACAAAAACAATTGATCCTGACTATCTTCAAGAAGATACCTATAGCGACGAAGAGCTGGAGGGGTTTAAAAGCGGTTTGTCGGGCTTGGTGAAAAGATGTATAATACGCTAGCCTATATTTGTTGACCGTAAAAGAAATTTATGGTATATAGTATAGAGGAGAAAAATGTATAAAAAATTATATTATATTTTATCTTATGCGAATAAAAAAAGTGTTCAAATCAATAGTCGTGGGATATATGGCGCTGGCTGTTTTTGCCACTTGCGTTGTCGGGCCAAACTGTCTGGCTGATGTTTCGGAGCCGGAGATGTTGAAGAATATAAACAGTGAAGGAAATGGCTCTCCCGGTGATTTTACGGCATTAAATAATGAGCTATATTTTGATGCGGATGATGGTGCGCATGGAGAAGAACTTTGGAAAACTGACGGTACGGCAGGCGGTACGGTATTGGTGAAGGACATCTATTCCGGAGAAAATAGTTCTGAACCCCGACGTTTTATTGTTTTCAACAATGCCTTATATTTTGCCGCCGATGATGGCGAAAACGGACTAGAGCTCTGGAAGACAGACGGAACTGAAGAAGGCACGGTGTTGGTGAAGGATATCAATGGCGGCGAAGACAGCGATCCTGATTATTTTGCTGTTTTCAACAATGCCTTATATTTTGCCGCCGATGATGGCGATGGCGAGCTTGGTCACGGAGTAGAACTCTGGAAAACCGACGGTACCGAAGAAGGGACTGTATTGGTCAAAGATATTAACGATGGCGATGATAGCTGGCTCTCCGAACTTGTTGTATTCGACGATGCTCTGTATTTTTCTGCAGATGACGGCGTAAATGGTTATGAACTTTGGAGAACCGATGGCACCGAAGAAGGGACTGCGATGGTGAAAGATATTTGTGTCGGAGCCGATGGCGGTGTACAAAATTTGGTTGTTTGGGGCGACACTTTGTACTTTCAAGGTTTTGATGGCGATGGCGACGGGGCGCATGGCAATGAACTATGGAAAACCGACGGTACCGAAGAAGGCACTGTGCTTGTAAAAGATATTAGAAACGGCGAGGCAAGTTCTTATCCGAATAATTTTACCGCCTTAGCAGGCGCTCTCTATTTTACTGCCAATGACGGTGTAAACGATCGTGAACTTTGGAAAACAGATGGAACTGAAGAAGGAACAACGATGGTGAAAGATATTAAAGAGGGTGGAGACTCTGCACCCAGCGGTTTTACCGTTTTTAATAACGCATTGTATTTTTCCGCCGATGACGGCGTAAATGGCACCGAACTCAGGAAAACCGACGGCACTCCTGCAGGTACGGAGCTGTTGAAAGATATTAACGGGGGAGGAAATAGCTCTCCTCAATATTTTACCGTATTCAACAATGCTCTCTATTTCCAAGCCGACGATGGTGCGAATGGTTTTGAACTTTGGAATACAGACGGTACGTCAGTGGGCACGGTCTTGGTAAAAGATATTGATGGAAGTGGAAATGGTAGTCCGTCGTAT
>JAHJCN010000014.1 GCA_018812905.1 Patescibacteria group bacterium | reverse complement strand
TCTTATCGGTCTTCGTCCCAATCATCGAGGAAATCTTCAAATCGCTCGGCGTGTGGCTTGTAGTAGACCGGCTCAGCACACCGGCACAGGGATTTGCGCTGGGCGCCTTGAGCGGCGCAGGGTTTGCCCTGTCTGAAAGTCTCTTCGCCAGTTTGGGCGCCGATGAAACCTGGGCAATTACACTGTCCACGCGCGCAATCAGCGGCGCGATGCACGTGCTGGCTGCCGGCCTGGTGGGTTGGGGTATCGCATACGCCCGCCTTGAAAAGTGCTACGTCCGGTTGTTCGGCTTGACCTTTCTTGCCACCGCCGGTCACTTTAACGGCAATGTCCAAATCTTTTTCTTTGGCCAATGCCTTCAAAGGCGCCATAGCAATATCTTGTAATTCAAAATATGGAAAATAGATTTTAAATTCCTGTCCATTAACTGTGAACTTGCCGGTGCCTTTATCAATCTTCACGCGAGCAGAGGCGCATTTTCGGCGACCCACGGCTCTTGTTTCATCAGTTTTCTTATTTATCTTGGTCATAATCGATATGAGTGAGTAAACAGATTACTTAAAAGAAATTCTTTTCAAACGCGCGGTGCGCATTTTGTTTTTTGGAAGCATTTTTTCAACTGTTTTAACGATGAGCTTCTTCGGATCTTCCATCATTTTCTTGGCCGGAATTTCTTTTAAACCACCCGGATACATGGAGTGATGGCGATATAACTTATCATCCAATTTTTTTCCGGTGAAGCGAATATCATTATAGTTTAACACCACAACCTTATCTCCCATATCGCGGTATGTTTCAAATTTTACCTTATGCTTTCCCATGAGAGCGACGGCAATTTGCGTGGCAAGTCTCCCCGGAGCCATACCCGCGGCGTCAATTTCCACTTTTTTTCTTTTATTAGCGCTCATATTTCAATATTAAACAATCTTAAACAAATTCAATAATGGCCTCTTCCGCTCCGTCACCTACTCGATTTTTTACCACGGTTACACGTGTGTATCCGCCCTTACGATCGGCGTACTTTTTGCCCAGCTGTTCCATAAGCTTCTTTACGGCGTTTTCAGTATAGAGCTGTTTCATGATTTCACGACGAGCGGTCAAATTGTTTTGTTTGGCTTTGGTAACAAGCTTTTCTACCACCGATTGCACGGCCTTGGCCTTCGCTTTGGTGGTTTTTACTTTTTCATACAAAATCACGCTTTCCGCCAAGTTGGCCATGAGAGAGCGTCGTCCGGCTGTTTTTCTGCCCAAGGTGATTTTCTTATTTTGATGTCGCATACAACAATCAACAATTATCAATTAATTATTTTGATTTCTTTCTGGATTTCTTTGCGGGCTTGGGATCTTCTTCAACGACTTCGGAAGGAGCCGGATCCGCGACAACTTCGGGAGTTTCTTCTTCGGCGCCAACAACTTCTTCGGCTGGAACTTCTTCTGAAACGATTTCTTCATTTGCAACCTCTTCACCAACAATTTCACTCTCAACATCCTTTTCTTCTCCGCCAACTTCGGCGGCTTGAGAAATTATATTAAAATGGTCCATCAAAATTTGTGTGGCGAATTTCAAGGCATCATACGGGGCAATGGTGCCATTGGTTTCAATATTCATTGTGAGTTTTTCAAAATCGGTTATATCGCCCACACGGGTATTTTCCACATGATAACCCACGTCGCGCACCGGAGTATACACGGAATCAATTACAATTGTTCCAAGATCATAATTTTTTCTTTCCTTTTCTTCGGCCGGTTTGAAACCACGGCCTTTACCAACCACAATTTCCATTTCCAAAGTTTTGTCGGAGGTCAGTGTGGCAATAACCAAATCTTTGTTAATCACCTCCACATTGGAATTTGGTTCAATGTCTCCGGCTTTTACTTCGCATGGTCCTTTTTTGGTGAGATTTAAAGTCACCGGATCATCGGAAAAAACTTTTACAAACAACTGCTTTAAGTTCAATGAAATTTCAACAATGTCTTCTTTCACGCCTTCCACGGTGCTAAATTCATGCTGAGTGCCTTTAATCTTAAATGCTTCCGCGGCTCCGCCCGGCAGAGATGAAAGCAAAACTCGGCGCAACGCGTTGCCCAATGTTGTGCCGTAGCCGTAATAACACGGCGAAACCACAACCGTTCCGGTGTGGGCTTCTGACCCAGCCTGGAATTCTACTTTTGAAGGTAAAAGTAAATTCTCCATACTAAATAAAATTAACGTGAATAGAACTCAATGATTGATTTGGCATTGAAACTGGCATCTTCCAAGGTCGGCGTGTTCAAAATCTTGGCAGTGTTGGCTTTGATGTCTAGCGCCACCCAAGACGGGACTTCAACCTTGGCCAATTTTTCGCTCAAATCTACAAATGTTTTGCGCTTCTTGCCTTTTTCGCTGATGGAAATAACATCGCCAACTTTTACTCGAAATGACGGGCGATCAACTTTTTTACCATCCACTGCCACAAGGCCGTGAACAACATACTGACGAGCGGCAGAGCGAGACTTGGCTAATCCGGCGCGGAAAACAACGTTATCCAGGCGGGATTCCAAATATGTCAAAAGGTATTTGCTGGTGTCGCCAGTCTTCTTGGAAGCTTCAACCACATAATTGGAGAACTGCTTTTCCAAAATACCGTACATATACTTAACCTTCTGCTTTTCTCGCAACTGCTTGCCATATCCGGAAGTTTTGCCGCGTCTTTGATTCGGACCATGCTGACCCGGGGCATAACTGCGCTTGGTAAACGGACATTTCGCGGTCATGCATTTCTCGCCTTTCAAAAAAAGCTTGTCGCCACTGCGGCGGCAGCGAGAGCATTCAGTGGTAATTTTTTTTGTTTTTAACTTCACCATATTTTCAAAAATTAGGCATTATGATTAAACGCGTCTGCGTTTGGGTGGACGACAACCATTGTGTGGAATGGGAGTGACGTCATTGATAGAAACAACGTTCAAACCGTTGGTGTGCAAAGCGCGAATGGCGCCCTCGCGACCACCGCCAATACCTTTCACAAAAATGCTTACTTCCTTCACGCCATAATCCGCGACTTTGTCTATCACATTCTTGGCAACGATGGAGGCGGCATAAGGCGTGGCTTTTTTTGGACCTTTAAAGCCGGCCATACCAGCAGAACCCCAACCCAGAGCATTACCATTCGGATCGGTGATGGTGATGATAGTGTTGTTGTAGGTTGCCTGAATATAGGCATTGCCGCGCGGAACTTGCCTTACAACTCTTTTCTTTTTACCCTTCACCGCCTTGACCACCTCCGCTTTAGCTTCCGGCGCAGCTCCTTTTACATCCGATGTCGGCACTGATGGCGTTTCTTTAGGAGTGGTTGTAGTGATTGTCATTTTATCGGTCATACTAAAAATTTATCTGATTATTAAGTCAAATATTTTATGTTTTTTGCGCTGACGGTTTCTTGCCGGAAACGGCTGTTCTGCGCACATTGCCGCGCACAGTGCGGGAATTGGTTTTGGTGCGTTGGCCACGAGCCGGCAAATGCTTCATGTGTCGTGTGCCACGATAGCATTTAATATCCTTCATGCGCTTGATATTGGCCATAACTTCACGACGCAAATCTCCTTCTGTTTTGTATTCTTTTTCGACAATCAGACGAAGTTTGTCCTCCTGTTCTGTGGTTAAATCCTTGGTGCGAATATCTTCGCTGACAGCGGCCTTCGCTAAAATCTTCTTAGCAAAAGTCGGGCCAATGCCGTATAGGTAGGTCAGAGCGACCACTATCCTCTTTTGTTTTGGGACTTCAATGCCGGAAATACGCATACAAAATTTTAATTTAAAAATTCAATAATTGACATGTCATCCTGAGCAGAGCGAAGGATCTCATGTGTTGGGTGGATTCTTCGTTTTACTCAGAATGACAATTTGGATTAATTAGCCTTGTCTTTGTTTATGTTTAGAATTCGAACAAATAACATAGACCCTTCCTTTTCGGCGAACGGTTTTGCATTTCATGCAAATTTTCTTTACTGAAGATCGGACCTTCATAGGTTGCAAAATTATACTTTAATAAATATTTTTACAGAAAAATACCAACCATTGCCGCGATATCGTCGCTCATCTATGCACTTTAGACTGGCGCCGGCAGCACCCTTTTAACAGAGTTTAGCCGGCGTAGCTTTAGCGAAGACGAACTACACCGCAATGGTTGGATATTTAGAAATTTGTTTTTTGTTTTAAAACCGAAACGAAATCCTTCCTTTTGTCAAATCGTACGGGGTCATTTCCACTTTAACCCTATCTCCCAGGCTCAAACGAATTTTGTTCATGCGCATTTTGCCCGAAAGATGGGCTATGACTACTTGACCACTCTCTAGCCGCACACGAAACGTGCCGGCCGGCAAAAGTTCTTCCACTTTTCCCACTAATTCGATTATATCTTTTGTGTCTTTAGCCATTTTCAATTTGTTAAAGTATTAATAATTTACTACATCTCAAGTAAAAAGTCAAGAGTTTAGCCAAAAATCGGGCTGTTGATAATTTTTTGGCTGAAAATAGCTAAAATTACTCCAAAATCGCCTTAATACGACGAACTCCGCTAGAAACTGATTCTTCTTTTTTTATTCTAAACTTTCCCAATACTCCGGTGTTGTCCACGTGCGGACCGCCACAAATTTCTTTACTAAAGGCTAGGGTGTTTTCATGAGCATCCGGCATTACTTCGGGATCACCCACGGAATACACCTTAACTTTGTTGCCATATTTATCTTCAAACAGACCCATGGCGCCTTTGGCTTTTGCTTCGGCCACCGTCATTTCGGCGAATGTTACAGGATAGTTTTTTTCAATAGACATGTTCACCAACCGTTCCACTTCGGCTTTTTGCTCGGCAGTGAGCTTTTCCGGATGGGAAAAATCAAAGCGCAGACGTTCGGCCGTGATGTTGCTCCCCCGCTGTTCAACATGATTGCCCAGAACTTTTCGCAAAGCCGCATTCAACAGATGCGTTGCAGTATGATATTTCACGGACATTTCACCGGTATCGGCCAAACCGCCTTTGAATTTTTGCTCGGCTCCAACACGGGATAATTCCTGGTGGGCTTTAAAAGCTTCCTGAAAACTATCCACATCCACACTTAAACCATTTTCATTGGCAAGTTCCAAGGTCATTTCCAATGGAAAACCGTATGTGTCGTAGAGCTTGAATGCCTGCTTGCCGGAAATTTGTTTTACATTTTTACCGGTTTTCTCAAACGCGATCCGAAATCCGTCCATTAATTTCTGGAATTCCTTCAATCCTTGCTCAATGGTATTTCTAAATTTACTTTCTTCTTTGGCCATTTCATTCATGATAAATTCCCGATTACGCGCGACTTCAGGATATACATCAGAAAATATCTTAATAACTTCCGCTCCAATTTTGTCGCAAAAATTTTCTTTTATACCAAGAATTTTTCCGTGTCGTACGGCACGGCGAATCATACGGCGCACAATATACCCCTGATCAACGTTTGATGGCGCGATTTTTCTATCATCCCCCATGACCATGGTTGCGGTGCGCAAATGATCGGCAATGATGCGCATGGATTTTGTCACTTCAGAATTTTCAATATATTCTCTTCCGGAAATTTCTTCTATTTTTTGGATTAGTGGCCAAAGTGTGTCGATCTGAAAAATATCCGCAAAACCGTTAAGGGCGCGAAGGGTTCTGTCAAAACCCATACCGGTATCAACATTTTTTTTGTTTAACAACTCAAACGTTTGGTTATTTTTTTTATTATACTGCATAAAAACATCGTTCCAGATCTCCAGCCAATTATCGTTGTCTGTTGCGGGGTTACTTCCGACCGGGGGAACGTCCGATGCGCCTTGCCAAAAAAACATCTCCGACGAAGAGCCACACGGACCGGTTAAACCAGCCGGACCCCACCAATTATCTTCGCTTTCCAACACCCCGCCGGGCATGTAGGCGACATTATCTTTCGGCATCCCAACGCTTTTCCAAATATCTGCGGATTCATCGTCCTTGGGAATATCGGGGAATCTTTTGTCGCCGCCAAATACGGTGGCGGATAATTTTTTCTCATCCAACCCAAGCCATTGCGGAGACGTCAAAAATTCCCAGCTCCATTCGATTGCTTCTTTTTTAAAGTAGTCCCCCAAAGACCAATTTCCAAGCATTTCAAAAAAAGTTAGATGACTATTGTCGCCAACCTCATCAATATCCACGGTGCGGACGCATTTTTGCACATCAGCTAGTCGTGTACCTTCGGGATGTGTTTGGCCCAAAAGATATGGTATCAGTGGCTGCATGCCGGCTGTATTGAAAAGCACAGTCGGATCGTTTTCCGGAATTAAAGAAGCGGACGGAATTATTTTGTGTCCTTTGCTGGCAAAAAAATCCAAATATTTTTGGCGAAGTTCGTTGGAGGTGATCATAAATAAATACTTATTAAAATATTACTCCCCCACCCAGGCATTCCTTTTTCAAATAAAGAACCGCGAATTGGCCGGGGGTGATGGCGCGTTGGGAGGTGGTGAATTTTATAACGAGATTGCCGCGTCTCCCGACTAAGTCGAGATCCTCGCAATGACAAAGCGAGACAATACAATCCTGAAGGGGCTGGCGGTGACGCAGGCGTACTTTGCATTTTAATGGAAATTTTGGCGGATGTCCACTGATCCAATGCATATCTGATACTTTTATTTCTTTTTTATATAATAACAGATCATCTTCGTAGCCTACGGTGAGCTCGTTCTTTTTGATGTTTTTTTCCACCACAAATAACGGCCGGGTATTGTCAGTGACGGGATTGCTTCGCTTCGCTCGCAATGACACCAAACCTATTCTCTGTCCAATCGTATAAAAAGGCAAGCCATCGTGTTCTCCCACCACATTTCCATCGCCGGAAATGATTTTTCCTTTTTTAGCTTTAACTTTTTTTTCTAAAAAGTCCTTCATTGAGACTTCTCCCACGAAACAAATCCCCATGCTTTCTTCCTTGTCGGCGGTGGGCAGTTTAAATTTTTTTGCCAGTTTTCGCACCTCTTCTTTTGTATAATTGCCAATCGGAAATAACACATGGCGCAATTGCTCTTGATTTAGCTGGTGTAAAAAATATGTTTGGTCTTTGTTAGCATCTTTGGAAATTAACAATGAACAATTAGCATCTAACAAATTTTTTGTCTTGATTTTATTTCTTGTTCTTTGCTCATTGTTAATTGTTAATTG
>JAHJCN010000013.1 GCA_018812905.1 Patescibacteria group bacterium | reverse complement strand
TTATTATTAATTTAATATATATACAAACTATATAACCATATAATAAAACAGTATGAAATTTTCCTGTATCAAAAGTAATTTGGCGCAAGCACTGTCACTGGTGGGAGGGGTGGCAACGAAAAATAACAATTTGCCGATTTTGGGAAATGTATTGATAAAAGTTGATTCTCAAAAATCAGAAGTGATTTCCACAAACTTGGAGGTGGCGATCACCGTGAACGTGCGATCTAAAATAGAACAAGAAGGAACATTCACCGTGCCGGCTCGAACCCTGCTCGATTACATCAATCTTTTGCCGGACGATAAAATAGATTTTGAACTCAAGGAAAATGAATTGTTGGTGAAATGTGGAAAAACATCCACCAAAATCAAAGGAACGCCGGCTGATGAGTATCCGGTGATTCCGCCGGCCGACGGTGGAAAGGGGTATCTGATAAAAGTGGATGATTTGAAGAAGGCTCTTCCGCAAATTGTGCCGTCCGCGGCCAAGAGCGATATCAGGCCGGAGCTTTCGGGTGTTTTGTTCGATTTTAAAAACAACGCGCTGATTTTGGCGGCCACCGATAGTTACAGATTGGCGGAAAAGAAGATTCCCACCCTGCAAGGCTCGGAAGAATGCCGAGTGATTGTCCCCGGACGCACCGCCACGGAGATCGGACATATATTGTCTACGATAGACAATATTGAAGACGGCGAGAAAAATGTGCGTATTTTAATTGGTGAAAGCCAAGTTGTTGTGAACTATGGCAACGTGCAGATGGTTTCGCGTTTGGTAGATGGTCAATATCCGGATTACACTCAAATCATTCCCAAAGAATTTAAGACCACAGCAGAGTTCTCCAGCAATCAAATGGTGAAGGAGATAAAAGCGGCCAGTCTATTCACCACAACGGGCGTAAACGCCATCTCCGTTGATTTAAACACGTCTCAGGGATCGATCGGTATCTCTTCCACCTCCACACAGACGGGAGAATACAATTCGGAGATAAGTGCGGAAATAAAAGGCGATGAAAATTCAATTTTACTCAACCACCGCTATGTTTTGGATGGTTTGAATTCAATGGGGAGCGAAACAACCGTTTTGAAAGCCGTGAATGGGGACAGCCCGTGCGTTTTGATGCCGAAGGGGGATGAAAGCTATTTGTATATTGTGATGCCGATAAGAAAATAGTGCCACAAATCATATAGTGTCTAATATATAACAAAAAACCGTCGTCAAAACGACGGTTTTGTTGTTGCGTCTTGTTTTTGTTTTGCGCTACATGTTACATGGTTCATGAATATTGTTTGACATAAGTGTGAAATAACAATAAAATATAGACTAATAAATAAAAAAATATGGTAGAAGGAGTAGGCCGAGGTGAAAGGGTGGAAGTAGAGAGAAAATGGAAATTAAAAACAACAGAAAGAGGCGAGACTAAGGATGTCCGCGGATCTTTGCGTCAAATAATTCAGGAAATGTATGATGGTAAGAAAAAAGTAGTTTCCGATTTTGATTCAAACCCACAAGGCATTCAGATGGAAATAGCCAAGCTGGTTGGACAGGAAAATGTACGCCGAGAAGGAAGGAAAGCGAGAAAATTTGCAGATACCGTGAACATGTTTTTAGAAGAATTAATAGAATTTGTTAAAAACAAAAGCAAAATAAAGGAAGAAAAGAAAAAACTTCAACAATTTATTGAACAGATAGACGAAATCTTGTTTGGGTTTAGTCCAAATATCGCCAACGAGGCAGGGTTGGAAAATTTAATCAATCTAGGCGCGTTATCAACGCGCGTACCGGAAGCACAGGCCTGGTTTGGTGGTAAGATGACGGGGGAGACTGTATATGAATTAGCGTTTTGTGAAGAAAAAATTGTTGGCGAAACAGTAGAAAGATTGAAGGGTAAAACAATCGCAGAAAAACTTGATTTTATAAATTATCTTACCACACTAGGTGCACATTCATCAGCAAACGACTCGTCGGCATATCGTGCGTACGACAAAATAAACCGCATTATCAGGGGTCTGGCAGAAATCGAGACCCGCCCGCTTGTGCAATATGCTATTCAGTTAAGTGAAGAAAGGCTGTCAAGGGAGGAAGAGAACCCGTCTGTTTCCGTAGTGCACTTTAGAGGAGACAGAAGCGGGGGCAGGCTTCACGCCGATCAAACTGTGGCGGTAGTGGAAGAGTCTGTCGCCCTGCTCGGCAAGATACAGCCGGATGTTGTGCTAGAACAAGGGGATAAAATACTTCGTATTTCAAAGGATGCCGTGGCCATTTTTGATCATAGTAATAATGGACGGTTTTATAGTTATTATGAAGGTTCAGAACTAGACGAAAAAGACAGGGAAAGAGGGTTGCTCGCAGTGGCGACCGGAAGCGCCAATGAGTTTTTAGAAAGAGCAACAAAAACAGCTCTCAATCCACTGGAACTGGAGAGGGTTGTTGCATATGCACAATCAAGGATCATTCCGAGTGTTTCAGCCCAAAAAGGGGTAAATCCGGAAGATGTGTGGTCGGAAATTTACGGTGTAGCCAACAAAGAAGAATGGGGCGAATATTTTAAAAATAAAAAAATAATTGAAAATGCGCGGCAGCAAGCTGTAGAATACCGTGCTGACTTGGTGCAAAAAGTTGAATCCGGAGAAATGGAGAATGCGAGCGCGGAAAAAAAATTTGGTGATTTTTTGGATGACCAGGAGAGAAAAAGCGGACAAATATATGGAAGTGTAAAAAATTTTTTACAAAAGCTATATCAAGATAAAAGTTTCGCGGATGCCCTTGCGGAATTTGTGAAAAAAATATACGAAGAACTAAACAGGGAGAGGAAGTCGTTAAAATTTGCAGACTACGACAGTATATTAAACGATAGCAATCTAAACCCGTTCGGAGAGGCGGAAAAAGAAACACCTCTTTTGTTACAGCACCTCCATGAGCCAAAAATGATGTCTTTAATTAACAGTGATTTGAATATTAACTTAAAAGAGCTGCCGTTGGCATCACAGATTCACCTTCTTAGGTATTTATCCGAGGCGGACAATGAAAGATTTGGGAGGTTGAAGAAGCTTTTGGGCGAGCGAGCGGAAAACGCGAATGAAATTCTCGTCTCATTCCTGAGTTACTCCAAAGATAAAACTTTTGGGGAAAAAATTATCGGTCTGGCGGAAGGTCTGTCTGCAAAAGATGTAAAAACTATTTTTTCCAAGTACGCCGAATTGGTCGGAAGCATTGGGAAAACAGAAAGCGAGGCCAGGGCATTCCTGACCAAAAAAGGAGAAAAAGAAAAATTAAAGACAACAAAGATTACCCAGGAAATTATTAACAGAGCCGGTGATATTCTGTTAAGAGCGGGGGAGAAAAAAATGGATTCACCTGCCTTGCAAGATTTTGTACAACAGATCGAAAAAACTCAAAACGAGATTGTATTGATGGCGGCTGTTTTCAAATCCATGCAGGACAGCGAAAAAAAACCGGATCTGTCGGAGGTTGCGAACATTGATTTGGAAATCGTTAAGCCGGAAGAGATGGAGTCGGAAGAAAAAGAGGAAATGCTTGGAATAGCCAAAAATAATTACGCAAACAGCGAATTTTATAAAAAGGTTGTTGAGCCCGCGCTGATCAAATCCCTTGAATCGGAAGAGAACAGATTTTATGTTTTAAAGCACAAAGGAAAAATTGTCAGCTTTTGCCGTTTTGAAGACAGGGGAAGAGAAAAATATTTTGGTTCATTTAACACCACTCAGGATGCCCAAAGATCCGGTTTGGGCGAGGCGTTTCTCCAAAGAGCGATTGAGGCGGAAGGAAAAGAAAATGACATTGTGGCAAATGTAGAAGAGAATAATCCAATAGCCAAAAAATATTTTGAAACCTTTAGCTTTCAAATACAAAAAGAATTATCAGATGTTGAAGGCACCGGAGTTGATGGTTGGGAAATTATTCGCAAACGAAAAAAAGAGTTAAGGGATGCTGCTTAATTTAGAACAGTGGTTGGGGCCGTCGCAGGCAGAGGAGGCTTTTTTGTTTCCAAACAAGACCAAGAATATTCAAACATTGTTTTATGCATCTGATAAATTTGTTTGTCAGAGATGATCACTCCAATTGTCGAATCGCCGACAAGTGTGGTGTAAGAAACCTTGCCGTCGTAGATGTTCATAATGGTGGAACTAAAGTCGACAGAATAACCGGAAATTAAACGAGTAAAGGTGAATGTCCTATCGTATTTATTTAGAAAGTCGCGGTTAAAAGGGGAATCATTGGTGATGGCCTTTTTTACGATATTTCTTTTCACTCTTTCTTTAACAAATTTGCTGTTTAGATCGGAAAATTTTGTGGCAAGCAATTCTAAATCGCCATAGGTGTAAATCTCGGTTTTTGAAGATAGAGAATCCCACCATACCTCCCTTACACCACTAATTCCTTCAAAAAAACGCAGACCGGGTTTTTTGTGCGACAAGCGGTAGATTGAACCCAAATCCGGAATAATGCCTTTCAGGGCATTTTTTTGTCTGTCCAGCTCTTTTTGCTGATCTGCCACGAATTCCTCCAGTTTTTCCGGCGGAGCCGAATTATACACGGTTTTTTTGCCGGTTTTGCTAGAATTAGCCAATTCCATGGCAATGAGGTTGTTTAGCACATAGTACAGCATGGTGCGGGAAAATTGGCTTGCTTTAGACAAAACGGGGATGGAGGCGTTCGGGTTTTTGAGCAGGATTTCGTACATTATAGCCTCGTTTTGACCAAGGCCGAGCTCGACCAAGGTGTTGATTATTGATGTATTTGTAGAAGTTTGGTCCATAGGCGTTAGAATATAGAATAAAGAATATAGAATATAGCACCTCGCCATTTCCTTTATTCTTCATTCTTTATTCTTCGCTCCATATTCTTCATATGTGCGCGCAAAAGCCCGTTAATTAGCAAAAAACCCTCGCAAAAGCCTCACTATTCGGAAAACGGGCAGTGGCCTTGTAGACGGCAATAGTCAGTTCGTGGTTTTTCTTCCAGGCATCTAGAGTTGTAAAGTGGCTAATCTTAGGCATTTTTTGGTTCATATTCTAAATTCTTCATTCTATATTCTTGGCCATTTTGACATTTTTTCAGCTCAACTAAGGGTAGTATAGCACGTTCCGAAACATTTGTCAATACCCAATTAACACTTTTGAACATATTGCAATAGAACAAACTTAGCTAAAACAAGCCTTTATTCTTTATTCTTTATTCTTTTTACTCACACACCCTTGACACTTTCTTAAATCTATGATATACTAATTCGTTGACTGAAAAACAGACAAACGCCCGCCACCCGCACCTTACAATATATACACCCACCAGCCACAAACGGAGGAGAGACCGCGAGTGGCAAGATGAATGTAGAATATAGCAAGTAGAATATAGAATGAAGAATTACACCCTCTCTCCACCGGAAAGAGGTTTTTTTCGTTTCAAACTGTCATTCCCGCGAAAGCGGGAATCCAGGGTCGAACAACACACATTGTACCAACAGACGAAGGAGAGATAAAACTTTACCAAACTTTCGCACTTTCTCTCCCGACTAAGTCGGGATCGCGAGAGGAGAGGAAAAGTTTCCTTCGTCTGTCGGCACAATCTCTGGTAGATTGAATCCGACATTTCTTTAAAAAGCAAACTGCTCCTCGGCTACTCTGCGAAAGCGGAAAGCCGGTTGCGAAAAGTAGTAAGATTTTTGCCAATGTGAGGTTCCGACGTAGTCGGAACTGAGGGAGAGATTCCCAGTGGCAAGAGAATTACTATTCTCTATATATTAGCTCCAGTCCGGTTGTCATTCCCGCGAAAGCGGGAATCTAATCGCCGGTCGGAGTCCAAGCGGTTGTGTGCGACATTGATCTTCGGATCAACCTCGCCCTGCGCGGTTTGGCAATGTGCCTCAGAGACACATTGACCGAGTGCGCCCCAATTCCAACTGTCATTCTGAACTAGTTTCAGAATCCGGTTGGAGGCGGGGTAAAGTTTCTACTTCAACACTGTCATTCCCGCGAAAGCGGGAATCCAGTGTCCGGAAACTTTACCCTGCCAATAATCCTAGAGAGCCAAGCAGGATGATATATGTCTGGAGAGGTTCAAATATCAGCGAACTTTGACAATTTAATTCCAAGAACGAATGAACCGCCTGTCATTCCTGGCCAGGACCAGGAATCCACGGTTATTTACTGTCATTCCCATGAAAACGGGAATCCAGGTTCGTTCACTCTTGGAAGAAGGCGTTCGTGATTTTGCGAAGGTCTTCTTTAATAATAACAAAAACAACCCTCACGCGAGAGTTGTTTGAGTGGTGGAGCGAGGGGGAGTTGAACCCCGGAACTTTTTCTGGCAAGAAAAAGAGCAGACCGCCTGCGCTCGCCCCATGTTCCACCATCAACAATTTTATCATAGGCAAGGCACAAACAAAAGACTCCCTTGCGGGAGTCCGGAGTTTTTGTGCAGTCGGTTGACTGCGCTTTTTCTTGCCAGATAAAGATAATATACCACATTTTAACATTTTGTCAAGCGAATATCCACAATCACAGCCAGCGTCTTGGTTTGAAAAAATTTCAAGCCAGAACGCTGTCTATAACAAAAGGCAGTGATCAAACAGAAACAGGAATTCTCCCGCTAATTCTTTTTACCCTCTCCCCCTTACCAAGGTGGAGAACGAGAGAGGGTTGCCGTAGATTGAGGCGAAAACATCAACCTCGGCAAACCCCACCCCGACCTCCCCTTGGAAAGGGGAGGGGGTTAGAAAGCATAATGCGGGAGAAATCCTGAGTTTATCAACATGGGCCCCGGCGGGGCCCCCAGCATAGGAGACAGCGTGAAGCTCATCCTCGCTGGGCCCCCGCGCTCAGGCAAATCGTGCCTGCGTCAGGGGCTCAAAGATGCCGTACGTGGCATCCCGGGTGCGCCGTATCCGTATGTGATTACAGCGTGCCCGGACGGCGAGGGTTCCTGGTTCCAGGAAACTGTGAACCAGGATCCGGACCTCGCTCAGACGTGTAAGGCGGCCTACAAGGCCAAGTTCACGCCTGAGTTTGTCCGCCGGATCTCGGATAGCGTGCGCAACTGCACGTTGCCCTTGACCCTGGTGGACATCGGCGGAATTCCCTCCGCTGAAAACCGGGAGATCTGCGCTGGGGCAACCCATGCGCTGCTCCTGGCCGGGGATGACGCGAAGTCCGGCGCAAGCTGGACCGAACGTCTCTCCGTCTGGAGGGATTTTTGCCGAGAGGTCGGTCTCACCGTGGTGGCGGAGGTTCACTCCGCGTACCATGGCACGGAAGACGAAGTTCTGGGCGCAAGCCCGGACGGAATCTTCCGCGGGTCGGTTCATCACCTCGAAAGAGGCGAACCGATCTCGGACCGGCCGATGGTCCGGGCCTTGGCCGAGTTCCTCGCGGAGCTCGCGGCAAGGTCCTGAGCCGGGCCGCCCACCCTCGGGCGTGAGTGGGGAACCCTTGTGAAATGGCGAGGTAATAGCCGCCTATAAGCAAGGACGAGACCACAGAGGGGACGAAGGTTCTTCGGTCTGGGGCGCAACGCGAAGTTTCGGCCTTGCCCCAGGCCGCCACACCCTCCCCGCGCCTAGCCATGGGCGCGGGAACAGAAGGAGGATCACATGGCCGGCACGTACACCGTGACCCTGGACGCCGCCGCCCCCGACACCACCCTGATCCTGAAGTTCGGGGTCCCCGCCCAGAACGACGCCATCGTCCGCGACGCTGTCGCGGCGGTGAAGGAGCTCGGGCTGAAGGGTGGAAAGGTCGTGCGCCTGAACGGCCC
>JAHJCN010000012.1 GCA_018812905.1 Patescibacteria group bacterium | reverse complement strand
AATAATAAGGGAGTGGACAAGGGGGATAATTTCGTTTTTTGTTTATGTTGAGCGAAGCCATGGGTGTTTGGGCTGTGGGCAAAAAGTGGGCTGACGGTGTGTGTGATATGGGGATAAGTGGTGATAGAATTTTTTTGTGTGGATAAGCCGTGGAGGCTGTTGATAAGTTGGTTCTTTTTAACACCCTTATCCACCGAAGGCCCACAGGTTATCCACACGGAAAATAATCCGTATTTTTGCTTTGTGTCAGCGAAAAAACAAACAACTAGATCGGTGTGTATAGTTTTTGTTTAATGAGCTCAATTTCACCTCGCAGTTTAGTGTCGTTCTCCAGCTCGGTCGCTATTTTGGTGTGCGCGTGCATGGCGGTGGTGTGGTCGCGTCCGCCCAATTCATCGCCAATGGATGGATAGGACATTTTCAGATCTTCGCGCATAAGAAACATAATAATTTGGCGTGGAAAGGAAAGTTTCTTTTCACGGTTTTTGCTCAAAATATCGTCGGTTGTGATGTTGTAAAACTGACCAACCGTTTCAATGAGCTGTTGGGAGGTGAGCGACCGGCGCGCCATTGAACTTTCCATGCTGGAAAGAAGGCTTTTCACAGATTCCTTCGTGGGGGTGCAATTTTTTAATTGATGATAGGCGATAATTTTGTTCAAAGAACCCTCCAGTTCGCGAATGTTGTTTTGCACAATGGTGGCGACAGTTTCCATTACATCTTGGGATAAAACAAAACCTTTTTCACCACACTTCTTTTCCAAAATAGCCACTCTGGTTTCAAAATCCGGTGCCCCCACATCGGCAATCATCCCCCACTCAAAACGAGACTTTAGACGGTCTTCCAGCGCCGGAATGGCTTTGGGCGGGCGGTCTGAAGTCAAAACCACCTGTTTGTTTTGTTGATGGAGCTCGTTGAAAGTGTGGAAAAAGGATTCTTGGGTGCGGTCTTTGCCGGCTATAAATTGAATGTCGTCAATGAGCAATAGATCAATGTGGCGGTATCTATTTTGAAAATCTTTGGCAGTGCCGTCTTTGATGGAACTGATGAAATCATTGGAAAATTTCTCCGCGCTGGTATACATGATGTGAATTGACGGATTGTTTTTTAAAAGAGTGTTTCCGATGGCTTGTAGAAGATGTGTTTTGCCCAAACCCACGCCCCCGTAGATGAAAAGAGGGTTGTAGGCTTCGCCCGGACGGTTTGTGACGGCCTGGGCAGCCGCAAAAGCCAGTTCTGTGCCGCTGCCTACCACAAAAGTTTCAAAAACATATTTGGAATTGAGTATAAAGCCCCCGTTTGAAGAAGAAGAAGCCTTTGTTTGGCCATAGAAAACAGAGGGGGTGGCGGGCGCGGATGGTTCTTCTACCGGTTTTGGTTCTGACGCCAATTTTAGGGCCTGTTCCACCACGTTTTTTATGTTGTCAATTTTGTATTCCAGCTTTCGAATAGGCTTGCTGGTGATTCTTTCCAAGGATTTTATAATGGATTGATGGTATTTCTTTTCCAGCCAGGCGCGAGTGAATGTGTTTGGAACGCAAATAGTGATGGAGCCGGCATCGTAATTGATAATCCCGGTGTTTTTGAACCAGGTTATGAAATTGGCTTTGGAAATGGAGAGCTCCAATTCGGCGAGAACCGCCTGCCAAATTTCGTTATTATTCATAGGCTATTGAAGAGTGTGGATAATTTGAGTTTTGCTCTATTTTATCAGCAAAATTCGACTATGACAAACTGCCGGTTTTAAACGAAATGTGCACAAGTTGTGGATAAGGTGTTGATAAGTTGTTTGAATTTTTTTCAATATTGACTTTTTGCGCATTGTTGTGTATAATATGTGAAATTCAAAAGATAATCAATATCAATTATGCCAAAAAGAACATATCAACCAAAAAAGAGAAAGCGCGCCAAAACGCACGGATTCCGCACAAGGATGTCCACCAAGCAAGGGCGCGAAGTTTTAAGTCGTCGTCGCAAAAAGGGGCGCAAGAAACTGACGGTTTCTGATGAGAAGAAGGGAAAACTTTTGAGGAAATAACATAGTGAACCCCCGACTTAGTCGGGGGTTTTGCATACCAATGGTGTGCCACTCTTCCTCGCACGTGTCATCTTGAGCGTAGCGCTCGCCCGCCTCTGGTGTGAAGGATCCCCCGGTGTGGTATGATAAAGCACGAGAGGGTGGAAATTTTCAATTTACAATTTTTAATTTTCAATCAATTTTCAAGAACCAATTTTTAAACACTACATTACATTTGAAAATTAAAAAGTGTTAATTGAAAACTATCAACAATATATGTTGCCTCCAAAAAATCGCCTAAAAAAAGTAAGGGACTTTAATTTGCTGATGAAATACGGCCGTTGGGCAAACGGGTGGTTGTTTGATTTAAAATATTTGAGATTAGATATGGTAAAGGAGTTTTTTCCCAAAAAAGTTGATGTGGAGGAATTCCAGGCTCAATTGTTGGTGGCTTTTACAGTTGGGACTAAAATAAGCAAGAAGGCTGTTGTGCGAAATCGTCTGCGACGCCAAATGCGCGAGGTTGTGCGCCTGCTCATAAAAGAAGACAAACTTAAAAAAGGATATTTTTTACTTTTTGTGGCCAGAAAAGAAGCTCTGGACAAGGAATATTTGGATATTGAGAGAGAAATAAAAGGCCTTTTGGCAAAGGCTGGAACAGTTTGAGGGGCGGAGGCGCGTCCTCAAAGGATATGCGGATAGGATACCGTCATAAAAATTATTACACAAGATGAAAAAGCTAAATAAATATTTAGGATTTCCGGCGCTAATTTTGATTCGCCTGTATCAAAAAACCCTTTCTCCCGATCATGGGATTTTTAAATTTCTGTTTCCCCACGGATATTGCCGTTTTTACCCCTCTTGCAGCGAATACAGTCGACAAGCAATAAAAAAACACGGCCTTTTTGTGGGAATTCCCAAGGCCGTGTGGCGCATTTTGAGATGTAATCCGTGGAATAAAGGAGGGTTTGATTTGCCCTAGTGAATTCGAAATTTGTCATTCCCCCGACTTAGTCGGGGGAATGACAGGTATTATTTAATCTCCACCACCTTATTTTTACTAGTCAGACCCCTGGCTATTTTTATTTTTCCCTTCGGAACATCAAAATATTCGCTAAGCAACCCGACAAGAGACTCATTGGCTTTGTTATCAACAGGAGCGGTGGTTAGTTTCACTTTAATTGTACCGTCAGCCATTTTTCCAACAACTTCATTCTTTGAGGAGCGTGGCAAAACGCGAAGATTGATAAGCACAATAAAATATTATATTATAAATTCAAAGCAATTTCCGGGTTTTCACAATACATTTGGATTTTGAAAATTGTCATTTATTTCACCAATTCCAACAATCCTTCGTGAATCAAGCCGTTGCTCGCCACAATATCATCATCGTCAATTGTCCATTCCGCTCCGCTAAAATTCGTTACGCGACCGCCCGCTTGTCGGATAATCAATACCCCGGGCAAAACGTCCCAAGGCTTAACTCCGGTGGAAACGTATCCATCGGCGCGACCGCAGGCAATGGCGGTAGTTTCCACTCCTGCCGAAGATAAAACACGGAAGCGAAAGGATTTTTGGCCCATTTTATCAATAATTTGGATAGAGCGAGCTCTTTGTTGCGCGGAATGGCCGCCACAAACCAAAACCATTGCTTTTGAACCATGGTTGACCGTGGACGACACGCGAATTTCTTCTCCGTTCAAATATGCCTTGCCACCAGCTTCGGCCCAGTAAACTTCCTTTGCCAACGGCAAGCCAACCACCCCGATATCAATTTTTTCCGGTGTAAGCCTCCCTAAACAAGTGGCAAAATCGCGAAAACCAAAGGAAAAATTGGTAGTTCCGTCCAGAGGGTCAACATACCAAGTGTTTTTTCCCGGATTATCAATTTTTTGCGCCTCTTCGCTGATGATATCGTCGTCGGGAAAGTATTTGAGAAGTTTTTCGGTCATCAATTTATTGGCTGCAAAATCCGCCTCGGTAACGATTTCTTCATTTTTTTTGAGACGCACAGCGTCCAAACCAAGCGTGCGGAAATGTTTGGCCAGTAATTTATTGGCTTTTTTAACTATTTTTATGGCTTTTGTTAGATCAGACATACATGTGATTAAATTACAAATTCAAAATATCAAATAACAAAATCGCATTTGAACATTTGAATTTTGATATTATTTGTCTCCCTACGGGAGATCTCTCGAAGAGAGAGTATTTGGTGCTTTGATTTTGGAATTTATATTAGTACGCAATTTTTTTAGCATTGCGATATCATTCTCAGCTCCATCATACTCCGTCTCGCACACAAAGCTCAAATCTTTCAGTCTTTTGTCGCCCAACAAAGCCTCAAATCCCTTTTTTCCGATCAACCCTTCTCCAATATGAGCGTGCCGATCTTTGCGCGAGCCAAGCTCTGAAAGCGAATCATTACAATGGAAAAGTTTTAAATTTTTCAATCCAATGGTTTTGTCCAGTTTTTTTAGAGTTTCAGCCACAGCTTCCGGCGTTCGAATATCATATCCCGACGCAAAACCGTGTTGAGTGTCGTAACAAAGCCCGAGTTTATATTTTCTAAGCTTGGGATGATGAATAATTTCCGCGATTTCCTCAAAAACATCGCCAATTATTGCGCCTGCTCCGGCCGAATTTTCAATTAAAAGCTGTGTTTTGCCTTTATAGTCCTCCAAAACCAGTTTCAAGCCTTCAGCCACCTGCTTTAGTCCCTCTTTTGGCCCCAAATCCTTATAACTTCCCAAATGAGCCATTACATATTTAGTCTTGAGCATCGAGGCGCGTTCCAACTCCTTCTTTATCGCGCTAACAGAGCCAAAACGAATGCGATTGTTGGAGGAGGCGAAATTGATAAAATATGGAGCGTGAACATACCATTCCTTTTGCTTGGTTTTTTTGCAGTTGGTCAAAAATTCATTAGCGACAGACGCATCAAGCGGAAAAACATGCCCGCCCTGTGGAGCTCTGGTGAACATTTGAAACACCTCACAGCCGATTTTGGATGCATTCAGGGGCGCGTTGGGCAAACCCCCGGCAATTGAAATGTGTGCGCCGAATAACATATTATATTTCACTAATTACATCAAAACCCTTAAAACTTCCCGTTAGAGCAATGGCAAATATTTTTCCCGGACACAACCTCTTATCTCGTATTTGTTTCGCGGTTTCATTCAGTGTCGCACCAGAACCCACAGCATCATCAATGAGCAAAATGTTTTCATATACATTTTTATCATCAACCATAATTGTATTGGAAGCGTTTTCTATGCGATCTTCCAGTTTATTAAGGCTTTTCTGTGGAATGGCAATTTGATTGGAAATTTTTACCAGATTGAGCTTGGGAACGCCAAGTTTTAGCATTTTTTCCAATTCTTTTTGCAATTGAACGCTTCTATTGATGGTGGGCGGAATAAAGGCGATGGCGGATATTCTTTTGCTGGAAATAAAACACTTGATCGGTTTTTCGATAATTTTATTGATTTTTTTCATTAGATCCAGATTTTGCGTTTGTTTAGCGTAAAGCAACAGCCAACCGAGTTTTGTTTTGCCAAACCGCTCCATACTATAGAAATCCAAATAGTAAATTTCGTCAAGAAATACCTTTTTGAATGTTTGCTTAAATTTGGGCATGCCATCAATTAAGCCATTCTTTCTGTATTGTTCGTATTTTTTAAGAACGCTTTGGTATTCTGTCGCTGTTTTGTTTACATCCAAACCGTTTTTTTCGCACCAGTATGAAAAACCCTCAACCCCTTCTTTAATTTGTCCCTGCGGAGTAATGAGAAAATAGTTTTTGGATAAAACCTCTGTTGTTGCCATGGTAAGCGCGGAAGGTTTAAGGGACGGCCGGGCCGTCTGTGCCAACTTATAATACACCCGGGGTTTTGACCCCATTTTTATCAACTCGCCATTTTCTACCAAATCGGCAAGTTGTTTCAAAATGGCGCGATATTTGATGTCCAACACATACAACAAATCTTTGGGCGCCACAGCCCCTTTGTCTTTAATATATGCCAGAATCTTGTTCTTGGTTTCTGTTACCATATTCATATTACATATTACACAATGTATTATGCACTATATTTCATATTTTGTCAAGTGTACTCCAGCGCTTCTCCTATCTAGTTCCCAACCCATCCCAAACCGTTTTCCACACCGATTTTAAAGTTTGCGAGATGGCGCGGTCATCAATGAGCACGGCCGAGTATGGTCGGCGAAAACTGATGAAGGCCACCTTGTTGGCATAGATGTTTATCTCCGTATCAATTTGCGCGTTTTTTAAAAGCCTAATTTCCATTCTTTGATTTTTGATTTGTGATAGGGTGCGCTCGGTCCAAGGTCCTACCGTGGCGATGGAATGAATGATGATATTGTGTGTGGCTCGGCGATAACTATAATCCATGAGATAGTTTGAGCCGATCGCCTGACTCATTCTTTCATAATCCGAAAAAGCGTAGATGGCCACTCCTTCGGAAATGGTGTCTTCATACACCTGCTTCAAACCATCCACGCCTTGAAAATAATAGACCTTGGGTTTGTGTCCGGGAAGATTAAAAATGCTCATGAGAGCGGGCAGAGCCTGTTCAATTTTCCGAGCATAATCCTTTGCCTCGGCTTCTTTGTCCAAAGCCCTTTGGCGGAGAATGCTCGGGTCTTGCGCAACAAAAATTGTATGGCCATCTTGTTTCATTTCCGAGACCAACCCCCTGCCTTTCAGCTCATCAATGAAGTTATAAATACTCGTTCTTTTTACTCCGGATTTGGTGGAAATTTTTTGTATTGTTCCGGAGCCCAGCTCCAGACAAGCGATGTATACTTTTATTTCTTTTTCATTCAATCCCAAATTTTCTAGAATTGGAAAAAATGTATCCATAGTATTGATTTTTTGCTTAAATTGATGATGTTTATGTACATGAGTTTGATACGTTGTCTAACTTTATAGACAATAACATATCCAAAAAATTAGGTCAAACTGTGGATAATTCTGCAATAATCAGATTGTGTCTATCCAAAAAAACATTAGAAGTAAAAAGCGCGGAAATTTTATAAAAAATCGAATACATTTGTGGAGTTTTTGATAGAAATAAAAAATCACTTCATTTTGCGAAGTGATTTTAATATCCAATTGTTTGGGTTTTGAATATTTAATCTTGTGATTTATTTGGAATTTGTGATTTGGAATTTT